>PMBZ01000226.1 GCA_003153975.1 Hyphomicrobiales bacterium | reverse complement strand
TTGCCCGGTGTTTTGCCCCTGTTACGCCAACGGTTGTCAAGTATCTGGCGTTGTTCAGGAAACTCTACGAGCAGTTGGTCGATTTTCCGCACAGTGGCGCGCCGCGTCCCGAGCTGGGACCAAAAATTCGCATCGGCATCGTTTCCCCGTACATCGTTATCTATAGGTACGCGGAAGCTGAAAATTTAGTCGTTGTTCTTCGTATCGTGCATGGCCGCCAGAAAATCACCGGCAAGTTGCTCTCAGCCGGGAAGGCATCCAAGCCATAGCCGCCCGCATCGCCGGCGCCACTGCCATTATCTTTCCCAATTGTAACCTATTAGCCATTTTTTTGCCCCAAGCTGCCGCGATAGCCGAGCCAACCTCCCGGAGAGTGTCTCCACCTGTTCGCCTTAAAAGCTGGGGCTTAAGCTGCGATGATTTCCGCCAAGAATCTCACTCGCAATTATGGATCTTTCACCGCCGTCGACAATGTGAGCTTCACAATCGGCGACGGCGAAATCGTGGGCCTGCTCGGCCATAACGGCGCGGGCAAGACCACCATCATGAAGATGCTCACGGGCTTTCTGGAGCCGACCGGGGGCAGCGTCACCATCAACGGCTGCGATATCGAGACCGGGCGCAGCCGCGCCCAAGCTCACGTCGGCTACCTGCCGGAGAACTGCCCGCTTTACCTTGAGATGACGGTCGCGGGTTTTCTCGACTATGCGGCGGAGCTGAAAGGCATCGCCAACGGCGAGAAGGCGGACGCCATCAAGGAAGCCATTGCCGCGACCGGGCTGCAAGACAAGATCATGGCCCCGATATCGAGCCTGTCGCGCGGCTACCGGCAGCGTGTGGGCGTGGCGCAGGCCATTTTGCACAATCCGAAGATCGTCATCCTCGACGAGCCCACCAACGGCCTCGACCCCTCGCAGATCAAACATATGCGCGCGCTCATCAAGCGGCTGGCGCAAAACGCCACGGTGATGCTCTCCACGCACATCCTGCAAGAAGTGGCCGCCGTCTGCGGGCGCGTCATCATCATCGACCGCGGCAAAGTCGCGCTCGACAAAGCCTTGAGCGAGCTTGGCGGCGGCAGCCGGCTGCTGCTTGTCACGGACGGCACGCCGGATGTTACCGGGCCAATTCTCTCCGCCTTGAATGCCGTGAGCCGCATCGACACTCTTTCCTCGGACGGGAAGGCCACCACTTACGGCCTCAGCCTCAACGGGCAGCCCGCGGACGAAGCGGCCGCGCGCATCGCCCGCGCGATCAACAATGCCGGGCTTTCGCTTTTCGCTCTCCACACCGAGACCCGCGATCTCGAAACGATCTTCGCAGAGATAACCGCCGGCGCCAGAGCCCAAGAGGTGGCCCATGCTTGAGACCATTATCGACATGCTTGGCAAGGCGCGCGGCATGGTTTCCGAGTTTTTTGCAGACTTTCCAGCCGGTCCAGGCCGGGGTGTGTGGCGCATCGCCCGCAAGGAGCTTTCCGGCTATTTCTCCTCGCCCGCGGCCTTCATCTTCATCGGCGTGTTCCTGGCGGCGCTGCTCTTCATCTTCTTCTGGGTGGACCGCTTCTTCGCGCGCAACATCGCCGATGTGCGCCCGCTCTTCGAGTGGATGCCCGTCCTCTTGATCTTCCTCGTCTCGGCCATGACCATGCGCATGTGGAGCGAGGAGCGGCGGGCTGGCACGCTCGAATTCCTGCTGACCGCGCCGGTGCATACGCTCGACCTCGTGGTTGGCAAGTTCCTGGCCTGCCTAGGTCTTGTCGGCATCACGCTGGCGCTGACGCTGCCCTTGACGATCACGGTTTCGATCCTCGGGCCGCTCGACTGGGGTCCGGCCATCGGCGGCTATATCGCAACCCTGGCGCTCGCCTCGGCCTATATCTCCATCGGGCTGTTCGTCAGCTCGCGCACCGACAACCAGATCGTGAGCCTGATCGTCTCCTCGCTGATCTGCGGGGCGTTCTACGTGGCCGGATCGGATTCGCTCACCTCGCTGTTCGGCAATAGCGGCGGCGAGATCCTGCGCCTCGCCGGCAGCGGCTCGCGCTTCGATTCCATCGCGCGCGGCGTCATCGATTTGCGCGACATCTACTATTATCTCAGCATTTTCGGCGTGTTCCTGGTTCTCAACCTCTATTCGCTGGAAAGCCTGCGCTGGTCCGCGCGGGGGCAGGAGCAAAGACACTCGAAATGGCGGCTGGCGGCAGCGCTTGCGGCGGCCAATCTCATCGCCGGCAATTTCTGGCTGGGCCAACTCACCTGGGCGCGCGCCGACCTTACCGAAGGCCACGTCTATTCGATCTCGAACGAGACCAAGTCCTACCTGCGGCAGGTGCAGGAGCCGCTGCTCATCCGCGGCTATTTCAGCGCGCAGACGCATCCCTTGCTGGCGCCGCTGGTGCCGCGCCTTCGCGACCTCTTGAAGGAGTATGAGATCGCGGGCCACGGCCAGGTCCGGGTCGAGTTCGTCGATCCGCAGAAGGAGCCGGCGCTCGAATCCGAGGCGAACAGCCAGTACAACATCAAGCCGGTGCCGTTCCAGACCGAGAACAAATACCAAGCCTCCGTCACCAACTCCTATTTCAACATCCTGGTGAAATACGGAAGCGAGTTCCAGACGCTAGGCTTCCGCGACCTGATCGAGGTCAAGCAGGCGGGCGAAACGAACATCGCCGTGAACCTGCGCGATCCCGAGTTCGAGATCACGCGCGCGATCAAGAAGGTGCTCGACAGCTATCGCGGCTCGGGCGACCTGCTCAGCAGCATCCCCGCCCCCGTGCAGCTCGAAGCCTACGTCTCGGCGGAGGACAAGCTTCCCGAGCCGCTGCCGGCCCTGCTCGCCGGGCTCAAGGAGCTGATTAAGGATTACAGCGCGTCGAGCGGCGGCAAGTTCACCGCGAAATTCGTCAACCCGGACGAGGGCGGCGAGGGCGTTGCCAAGCTGCTGGACAAACGCTACGGCCTGCATCCGCTGGCGGTTGGCCTGCTCGATCCGAAGCAGTTCTGGTTCGGCCTCGTGCTCAAGAGCGGTGGCAAGGTCGAGAAGGTGGCGCTTCCGCAATCGCTGGACAAAGCCGGCCTCAAGCAGAACATCGAGGCCGAACTGAAGCGCTTCCGGCCGGGCGCGTTGCATAACGTGGCACTCTATACGCCGCCAGTTACGCCGCCCATGCCGCAATTTGGCATCGAAGGCAGCGGCGGGCCTACCTTCCAGTCGCTTGAGGCCAAGCTAAAGGAGAGCGCCTCTATCGAGAAGGCCCCCCTGAATGACGGGCAGGTGCCACAGGATGCCGACATCCTGTTCCTGGCGGCGCCGAGCAAGCTCGACAACAAGCAGCTCTTCGCCGTGGACCAGTTCCTGATGAAGGGTGGCACGGTGGTGATCGCGGCATCGTCCTACGACGTGTCGATGCAGGGCAATCTCAACGCCAGCAAGGCGCCGTCCGGCCTTGAGGATTGGCTGAAGTCCTATGGGCTGAGCCTCGGCGATGGCATGGTGCTCGATCCCCAGAACGCGCCACTGCCGATCCCGGTCGACCGCGAGGTGGCGGGCATCCCCGTGCGGCAAGTCCAGCTTCTCGATTATCCGTATTTCCCGGATGTGCGCGAGGACGGTCTGGGCAAGGGCGACACGCCGGCACTCGGCCTGCGCCAGCTGACACTATCGTGGGCCGCGCCAATCGCGGTCGATGCGGAGAAGACGAAGGAGCTGAAGGTGACGCGGCTTCTGCAAAGTTCCCGCGATGCCTGGGTCTCCAACTCGCCGAATGTCGTGCCCGACTTCGACGCGCATCCCGATACCGGCTTCGCGCCGGGCAAAGATACGGGCCGGAAGCTTCTGGGCGCGATGGCCGAAGGCGAGTTCAAGTCCTACTTCGCGGGCAAGCCTTCGCCCCTGGCCAAGGACGCCAAGCCCACGGAGCCCGCGCCCAAGCCCGGCGCCGTGAGCAAGCCTGGCGAGGTAGCGCCCAAGGACAAGGAAGGCGAAAAGGCCTCGATCACCAGCGTGATTCAGCGCTCGCCCGAAAGCGCGCGCATCATTCTGATTGGATCGAGCAGCTTCCTGTCGGACGACATCCTGGCGCTGCTCTCGCAGGTCGACCGCACGCAATATCTGACACCCTTGAGCTTTGCGCAGAACCTCGTCGATTGGTCGCTTGAGGACCGGGGGCTTCTGGCGCTCAGGGCGCGCGGCGGCCTGTTCTCGCGCACTCTTGGCCCGGTGAAGGCGGGCGAGCAGCCGGTGTGGGAATATCTGAATTACGCCCTGGCTCTGCTGGGCCTTGGCCTCGTCTACCTCGTGCGCCGCCGCCTGCGGCGCTTGTCGGACCGCAAATATCTCGAATTGCTAAGGCTTAAGGGAGCCTGACCCTCATGGACCGTCTCAGCTTCAAATTGGCCGCCATTCTCGGCTTCCAGCTCGTGCTGGCGCTGATCCTCTGGGCCGGAGGGCCGGACTACAACACCTTCAAGGCGAAGGAGCCGCTGCTCACGTTCGACCCCGCCAAGGTGGACCGGATCGAGATCGCCGAAAACGGCGCGAACTCCGTGGCGCTGGTAAAAGAGGATGGCAAATGGGTCATCCCGTCCTCGGCCGGCTTCCCGGCTGACGCGGCGAAGGTGAGCGGGCTTCTGACGAAGCTCGCGGGCCTCAAGAAGGGCTGGCCGGTCGCCACCTCGGCGGACGCCGCCAAGCGCTTCAAAGCCGGCGATGATTCTTTTGAGCGTCGCATCGCGCTCAAGAGCGGTGGCGGCACTGCCGGCGAGATTCTTTTGGGCACCGCGCCGAACTTTAAATCTGTCAGCGCCCGCGCGGCAGGCAGTAACAATGTCTACAGCATCGCCTTCTCGGCCTACGAAGCCGGTGCGCGCGGCGACGAGTGGATGGACCGTAGCCTTCTCAATATCGAGCAGGACAAGATCGCGAGCATTGCCATTGGCGATGCGCTCCTCGAACGCAAGGATGGCAAGTTCGTGCTGGCTGGCTTGGCGGACGGCCAAAAGCAGGACGAAACTGCCACTTACAGGCTGGTTGGCGCGCTGACTTATCCTGTGTTCGAAGCGGTGGCAGGCAAGGGCGCCGAGGCGCTCGCCAAGGTGAACGCGCCGGACATCGAAGCTACCGTCAAGCGCACGTCCGGCGACCCTATCGTGTTGAAATACAAGAAGGAGGCGGCCGGCGGCGCCTACCTGTTCGCAAGCTCGGGCAACAACTTCCTTTTCCGTATTTCCGAGGCCTCGATGGAGCCCATCGCGAAGGCCAAGCGGGAGGTGTTGATCGAGGCGCCCAAGAAGGCCGAACCCGCCCCGCCAATTAAGGCGGAAGAGCCGGGCAAAACCGGAGAAGAGGCCGCTCAAGCCGCACCGGAACCCGCTAAGCCCAGCGAGCCGGAGAAGGCCCAGGACCAGGGCGGACCAGCCGCCGCAGAGCCCGTGAAGGCGGAAGAGGAGCGCGCGCAGGCAGTCCCGCAGCCGGATGCCAAGCAGGCCGAGGATGAGCGCTTCAACGCTGCCATGCAGCCTCCGAAGCTGGAAGAGCCCAAGAAAGCCCAAGATGAGGGCGCACAAGGCGCCGCGCAACCTGCGAAGGCAGAGGAGCCGAAGAAGGCGGAGGAGGGGGCGGCAGCCGTCCCGGCAGGGGAGCCCCAAAAGGCCGCTGAGGGGGCCTCGCCCGCGCCTGCGCCTGCGCAGGTGGCAAAGCCGGAGGAGCCGAAGAACGGCGGGCCTGATAGCGGCCGGCCGTGAGCCAACCGGCAGAGCCAAGCGAAGAGCCTTAGCCCAACGGCAGTCGATCGCCTGGGCGCGGTTCTTTGAATCGTTCTGAAAACCCGGCAGAGGATGCAGAATCCTTGGCGGCTGGAGTAATGCCAAATCCGCTCGATTGCTTCAGCGAAGGCCCCCCTTACTCTGTCTCTCTCCCCGAGGGGAGAGAGACCCCAGAATTCACGCTGCGGATAGTTTTGGCGTCCCTTCTCCCCTCGGGGAGAAGGACTGGGTGTGGGGGGACTCCGTAAAGCAATCGAGCGGCTTTGGCATATGCTCCACGCGAACCGGCGGGACATTCCACCAAGTCCGGCCGGAACGGCGGGAGCTATTGCTGGATTTGGCCTATTCGTTCTTGAGCAGCAGACGGTCGGCGAGCTGCGCGAAGGCGGCGGTCTCCTGCTTGAGCCGCGCCATGGTTTCCATCCTGTCGTGCACGAACGCCCTGTCGCCTTGCGAGGCCAGGAAGGCTTGTACGGCGGGCGACGCCACGGCATCGCGGATTGCCGTTTCGAGCCTGTCGATCCGCTCCTCGGGCAAGCCCTGGGGGGCCACGATGAGGCGCCAGAGAGACGCCTCGGAGCTGGGCGTGCCAAGCTCCGCGACGGTCGTGGCGTTGGGCAGGATGCCGGGACGCCGGCCGGACATGATGATCAGACACTTGGCATCGCCGCTCCTGATTTGCGGCATGATAGCGGGCGTTGTGCCGACATAGAGGTCCACTTTCTTCTCCGCCAGCTTTTGGGCGGTTTGGGCGGAATTCTCGAAGCTCTCGCTTTTGACATGAACCCCAAGCGAGTCGAACAGCCGCTCGGCCGCGAAATAGCCGCTGCCGTCCCTGCCGTCATTGCCGTAGGTGTAGCCAAGCGGCTTCTGGCGCAGCAGGCCAACCAGCTCAAGGCCGGTCTTTGCCGGAAAATCCTTATGAGCGCATACGGCGTAGGCCGACTCGAAGACCGAGGCGATGGGCGTGAAGCTGTCGAGCGTATATGCGAGCTTGCGGACTTGCGGCGATGCCGTGAGCGGGCCGTTCCAGACAGCGGCCAGCGTGTAACCGTCCGGCGTGGCGCTGGTGAGCCCGGCAAGGCCGTCGGCGCCGTTGTTCGCGGGCTTGTTCGCGATCTCGATTTTCTGGCCGAGCAGCGGCTCCATGGCCTGGGCCAGGACGCGGAAGGCCGCATCGGAGCTGTTGTCCTTGGTGGCGGGGATGATGAGCTGAATGGCATGCGACGGATAGGAGCCGCCGGGAGCCTCCGGAGCCGCCGCATACTTGACGCCTCCCGACGGCGGCGTCCTTTCGGACGGCACCCTGCCAACCTTGCTGGCCGCGGCGGCGCTGCCCAAGGTGGCGGCGCGCTCGTACCACCGCTGCGCCATGCCCGGATCCGGCTGGAGGCCGGCGGTCGGGATATCCTTCAGGAAATCCTGGTCGTAGGTTTGCGCGAGCTGGAAGGCTGCCTCGGCGATATTGGCGCCGGCAAGCCTCTTGTAGATCAGCCGGGCGGCCGCCACGTCGTTGCTTTTGAGCAGCGCCGCCGCGCGCTCCATCAGGGCCTGATCGGAGGCGCTCATGGCTTGCGCCGGGCTTCCGCGAACCTGAAGCGGTACCTCCTGCGCTGGCGCTGGAGCCGCGGCAGACACAATAGCAAGCAATATAAGGGCCTTGCGCCAGGGTAATGTCATCGGTGTCCTACTCGCCTTCAGCAACAACGCAACGGGCACGGCGGGACCGGAACCGGCCTCGCTGGTTTAAGTGCGCTAAGGAGAAGCCCGTTTGAGTGCTGCCGCGGCACATCGCCAAGCCCGGAAATGCGGCGCGGCAGGAATTTTTGGGGGAGAGATTACTGCGCTCGTGGAATCTCGACATCCAAGAGCTGCTTGACCTTTTTCAGCAGGAACTCTCTCTCGTTCTGGCTGAGCGGCCGGTTGTTGACCTTGGCCCGGTAGGCGGAAAGAAACTGCTCGAAGGTTGCCTGCTCCTGGCCTGGAGTGAGGCCCGCCGTGACGGACTTGTGGGTGGCGAGCCAATCTGCGGCGGGTTTGTAGCGCGTCCAGCCGGGCACATCCGCCCAGAGGTTCACCTCGGCCCATTTCGGATGGAAGCCGGTTTCGCGGAAGCGGGCGATCTTCTCGAAGAACGCGTTCACGAAACGAACCGTCTTTTGATACTGTGCGCTGCCTTCGGGCCAGGCGTAGGTGACGAGCATCGCCCGGTTCACCACGGTCTGCACGGCTGCATCCTCGGAAATGAGGTTCGGATACATCTCGTGGGTCAGCTCGCCCGGCAGATATTCGGCGAAAACCGGCGCCATGTCGTAGCCCGGCATGCTGGCGTCATCCAGCGGCAGGAAATGCACGCCGTCCTCGGCCTTCAGCCGCCCGATGCCCGCATGCGGCGCGCCGGAGACGATCAGCATCGCGCCGATCTCGCCCTTGGCGATCTTGCTCACCGCGGCGTCCGGGCCGTAGTAGGTTTTCTCGACGTGCATGTGCAGCATGTCGAACAGGCGCCCGGCGGTGACATCGGTGTTGCTGTCCTTGTAGCTGACATTGACCTTCTTGCCGTTCAGCTCGGCGAAGCTCCTGATCTCCTTGCGCGCCACAATGTGCAGCTCGGTGTTGAAGAGCTTGGCGATATATTGAACCCGCTGCTCGATATTGCCGTAGAGCGAGGGATCGCGAGGCTTCAGGGCAGCCATGTCGTCGTGATCGACGATGCCCATGTCGATAGCCCTGAGGAACATGAGATCGTTCAGCGTCTGAATGCCGCCCACGCCCAAAATCGGCAGAACGCGCAAGCCCCCTGGCGAGGGATCGTTGACGACGTTGCGGATGTCCTCGGCGAAGCGCGAGCAAGTGCAGGCGAGCCCTGAGGTCATGATCGACACGGCGATGTCGTTCGCCTCGCGCTTCTTCTGTTCCCAGGTTGTGTAGGCGTTGGCTACCGGCCGGACCTGCGCCTGCGCTCCGGCTGACACAAGAACCGCCGCTCCAAGCAGAACGGAACACAATACTCTCAACTTTGTCATGGCTGGTTACTCATCCTCATGGACAACGCGCACGGTGGCCGCGCCGCATCGCCTGCCGCTACGAATACTTTTTATGGAATCTTTGCCCCGCATTTTGAGACCGATTGCGCAGGCTAGGTTGGAATGTCAGTGGGAGCGCATTCAAATATATCTCGATAACTTCTAAGCTCAACTCCATGAATAGCAACACTCTCCCTGGATGCCGCATCTTATTATGACCTAATATAACGGCATTTATGCCGGTTGGCCGAAGCGAATACGGCAACGCAGCATCTTTTCTTGAGACTTCTACAGTTAACTATGAAAGTGGAAAACTGTGTCTAAATTTTGGCTAAAATACGCTATTTTCGCATTTTTGGATAATATCATGATCTAAATGTGCGGACGGTGCTTGAAAATCACGGATACCGAGGCTGCTTTTGCTATCTGTGCTTGCTTAAGATACCTTAGCTCTACTCCTGCGCGCGTCGCGGTGCTGATGCGCGGCGCGGCGAAGCATGTCGAATTCCGGCGCCAAGCGCCGGCGGCTAGATGATCCAGCCAATCCGCTCCCTGACCTGTGCCGTCTCCCGTTCCTCCGCGCTGTTCCGGCGCCATGAAACTATCGTGGGTTTGAACCGCGAAGGTACGTCACCCCTGCATTACAGGCGTGTGGCAGCGGGAGAACGGCGGAGCCCGTTTGGAGCGGGTGTTGCCCGATAAGCGCGTTGCGCCCATGGCGCCGGCCTCTGCCAGGCGTCCGCAGGCAGACTTTCGTCGGGGATGACAAAGGGTCGCTGGCCCAGCACCATCCCCCCAAAGGAGCACCCATGGCGGATGACTTCATCTTGCAGACGTCCGGGCTCACGAAGGAGTTCAAGGGCTTCTTCGCCGTCAATGGGGTGGACCTTTCGATCCGGCGCGGCACGATCCATGCGCTCATCGGCCCGAACGGCGCGGGCAAGACGACTTGCTTCAACCTGCTGACCAAGTTCCTCGATCCGTCGCGCGGCAAGATCGTGTACAAGGGCGAGGACATCACACGCACCTCGCCCGCCGATGTGGCACGCAAGGGGCTCGTGCGCTCGTTCCAGATTTCCGCCGTTTTCCCGCGGCTCACCGCGCTTGAGAACGTCCGCATCGGGTTGCAGAGCCGCCGCGGCGGCAGCTTCGATTTCTGGCGCCCGCAATCGGTGCTCAATGAAATGAACGCACGCGCGGCGGAGCTTTTGGATGCGGTTGGCCTCCTCGAATTCGCGGACGTGCCGGCCGGCGAGTTGTCCTATGGCCGCAAGCGCTCGCTTGAAATCGCCACCACCCTGGCGCTCGAACCAGAGGTCATGCTGCTCGACGAGCCGATGGCCGGCATGGCCCAGGAGGATGTCGGACGCATCGCGGCGCTGATTAAGAAAGTGTCGGCGAACCGCACCATCCTCATGGTCGAGCATAATCTTTCCGTGGTGGCGGACCTGTCGGACTTCATCACCGTGCTGGCGCGCGGCCGTGTGCTGGCCGAAGGCGATTACGCGACGGTTTCCAAGGACGAGCGCGTAATCGAAGCCTATATCGGAGTTGGCCATGCTTAGGGTTTGCGATCCGCACAACGCGCATTACCCCTCACCCCAGCCCTCTCCCACGCAAGCTCGCCTTGGCGAGCTTGCCACTCAAAAGTGTCCATATCCGCTTGCGGATATGGACGGGAGAGGGAGTCCTGCCGTGCCCGCCGAGAAGGCATTCCCTCTCCCATTGGGACAGGGTGAGAGGTAACGCCCCATGGCCCTGGCACACACCTCAGCAGCTACCATAGCCCCCACCGCCCCAATCCTGAGCATCCGGGATCTGCAAGCCTGGTACGGCGAAAGCCACATCCTTCACGGCATGAGCTTCGACCTCTATCCCGGCGAGGTCATAACGCTTCTGGGGCGCAATGGCGCGGGCAAGACCACCACGCTCAGGTCCATCATCGGCATCCTGAACAAGCGCCGTGGCTCCATCCTGTTCGAGGGAACCGAGACCATCGCCCTGCCATCGCGATCCATCGCGCGGCTCGGAATCGGCTATTGCCCCGAGGAGCGCGGGATTTACTCAAGCCTCTCGGTCGAAGAAAACCTCATGCTGCCGCCGGCCGTGAAACCTGGCGGGCTTTCGCTTGAGCGGATTTACACGCTGTTTCCCAACATCAAGGAGCGGCGGTCGAGCCAGGGCACGAAGCTTTCCGGCGGCGAGCAGCAAATGCTGGCAATCGCGCGAATCCTGCGCACCGGCGCGCGCACGCTGCTACTCGACGAGCCGACGGAGGGCCTGGCGCCTGTGATCGTTCAGCAAATCGGCCGGACAATCGGCGAGCTGAAAAATGAAGGTTTCAACATCGTCCTCGTCGAACAAAACTTTCATTTCGCCGCGACCGTAGCGGACAGGCACTATGTTGTCGAGCAGGGGCGGGTGATCGACATGATCCCCAACGCCGGGCTTGAAACCGATAAGCAGAAGCTGCACGCCTATTTGGGTGTGTAGCCAGGGGATTTACAACTAAGGAGATTAACGTGCGCATCGGAACCTTATTCGTAGCGGCGGCGGCGCTGCTGGCTTCTGCCGCGGCCTCGTCAGCCGAAACGCCAGTCAAGATCGGCATTCTCAACGACCGTTCCGGCCTTTATGCGGACCTTGGCGGCGAAGGCTCAGTCGTTGCCGCCAAGATGGCCATCGAGGAGTTCAAGGCCGCCGAGAAGGGCCTCAAGGTGGAAGTCGTTTCCGCCGACCATCAAAACAAGTCCGACATCGCGGTGAACAAGGCCCGCGAATGGTACGATCAAGATGGAGTCGACGCGATCTTCGACGTGCCGAATTCCGGCGTGGCGCTGGCCGTCTCCGCACTCACGCAGGAAAAGAACAAGATCTTCATCGACTCGGGCGCGGCATCCTCGGACCTGACTGGGGCGAAGTGCTCGCCGAACACCCTGCACTGGACATACGACACCTGGGAGCTGGCGCACGGCACAGGTTCGGCGATGGTGAAGGCTGGCGGCGCGACCTGGTTTTTCCTCACCGCCGACTACGCCTTCGGGCACTCTCTGGAGCGCGATACCGCCGCGGTTGTCACGGCCGAGGGCGGCAAAGTCCTCGGTAGCGTGAAGCATCCTCTCAACACGCAGGATTTCTCGTCCTTCCTTTTGCAGGCGCAATCGTCCGGCGCCAACGTGGTTGGCCTTGCCAATGCCGGCGGCGACACCATCAACTCCATCAAGCAGGCTTCCGAGTTCGGCATTGTCCAGGGCGGACAGAAACTCGCGGGCCTGCTCGTATTTCTCTCGGACGTGCACTCGCTTGGGCTGAAGACAGCGCAGGGCATCGTCTTGACCGCGCCCTTCTATTGGGACCTCAACGACGGCACCCGCGCCTTCGCGGACCGCTTCATGAAGCAGACGAACCGGCGGCCAACCATGGTACAAGCCGGCGTCTATTCGGCCGTGCTGCACTATCTGAAGGCCGTTCAAGCGGCGGGCGGCGCCAAGGATGCGCTTGCGGTCGTTGCCAAGATGAAGGAGATGCCGGCGGAGGATCAGGCGTTCGGCAAGAGCACCGTGCGCGCGGACGGCCGGGTGATCCACGACTCCTATCTCTTCGAGGTGAAGAAGCCCGAAGAGTCGAAGGGGCCGTGGGACTACTACAAGATGATCTCGGCCACGCCCGCGGAAAAGGCTTTCCGCCCCATGAGCGAGGGCGGCTGCCCGCTGGTGGCCGGGAAATAGCGGCCGGTTGGATTGACGTGGACGGGCAGCGCAGAGAACGGGCGCATTACCCCTCACCCCAACCCTCTCCCAAAGGGAGAGGGAGTCTGGGTGTGCCCGTTGAGAGGGCGTTCCCTCTCCCGTCCATATCNNAAGCTCGCCAAGGCGAGCTTGCGTGGGAGAGGGGAGCGAACCTCGAAATTCATCGCCCCCCCCCTCAACAAGCAGCCCCTCGAACACCCGCATCGCAGCGTCTTGAACTTTGGAGCTAAGCAGGCATGAGTTGCGCCGATTTTTCCTCCTGTATGGTGAGCGTGCTGGGCGTGCCGCCGCAAGCGCTGTTCGGCCAGCTTCTCCTGGGCCTGATCAACGGCTCCTTCTACGCCATGCTGAGCCTCGGCCTCGCCGTCATCTTCGGCCTGCTCAACATCGTGAATTTCGCTCATGGCGCGCAATATATGATGGGGGCGTTCGGCGCCTATTTCCTGCTCAACAACAGCTATGTCTCCATCGGCTACTGGCCGGCGCTGATCCTTTCGCCGCTCATTTGCGGGCTCTTCGGCGTGCTTTTGGAGCGCAACCTCATTTCGCAGCTCAATGTGAAGAGCAAGACGCGCAGCCTGACCGTCTTTGGCGCGTTCTTTCTCATCCTGATCGCGCTCGCCGGCTCCAATCTCGCCAGCACGCTAGGCCTGGGCAACCGCGTTCCGGACCTGGCCACCGCGTTCGGCTACCGCCTGGACCCGGCTTTGGCCTACGGCATCGCCGCCATCGCCGCGCTCTTGATTACCACCGTTCTCGCCAATACGGGCGTGCTCGAAACCCACGCCAGCGACGAGCATGGCGATCACCTTTACGGGCTGCTGCTAACCTTTGGCCTGGCCATCGTTATCCAGGGCCTGTTCGTCAATCAGTACGGCTCTTCGGGCCTGCCCTACACCATTCCGGCCGAACTGTCCGGCGGCAAGAATCTGGGCTTCATGTTCCTGCCCATCTATCGCGGCTGGGTGGTGATCGCCTCGCTGGCGGTCTGCCTCGCGACTTGGGCGACGATCGAGAAGACCAAGCTCGGCGCCTATTTGCGCGCGGCGACGGAAAACCCAACGCTCCTGCAAGCCTTCGGCGTCAACGTTCCGCTCCTCATCACCTTCACCTATGGCTTGGGGGTGGCGCTTGCCGGGCTCGCGGGCGTGCTTGCCGCGCCGATCTACTCGGTGAACCCAAATATGGGCGCCGATCTCATCATCGTGGTGTTCGCGGTCGTCGTCATCGGCGGCATGGGCTCGATCCTGGGCTCCATCGTGACCGGGTTCGGGCTGGGCATCGTCGAGGGGCTCACAAAGGTGTTTTACCCGCAAGCCTCCTCAACCGTTATTTTCGTCATCATGGCCATCGTGCTTTTAATCAAGCCGGCCGGCCTTTTTGGGAAAGCCGCCTAATGACGGGCATCGACCATATCTCCGAGGCGGGAGCCGCCAGCGGGCGTGCACAAAGCGGGGCGGAAGCCTCCTGGATTTCCCTCCACGCAGTCCTGTTCGCTGGGCTTGCCACGGTGCTCGCGATCCTGCCCATGCTCGGCCTTTACCCGTTCGTGCTGGCCGAAATCCTGTGCTTCGCGCTGTTCGCCTCCGCGTTCAATCTGATGCTGGGCTACGGTGGGCTCCTGTCCTTCGGCCACGCCATGTTCTTCGGCTTCGCATCCTACATCGCAGCCTATACCGCAAAGCACGGCCTGCCCTCCCTGCCCTTCTGGCTTCCGGGCGCCGGCCCGTTCAGCATTCCCGGCCTGCCGCCATTCCCGCCGGCGCTTGCCGTGCTGGCGGGCGCCGCCGTGGCCGCCGTCCTTGGCGTCGCCGTGGGCGCGCTCGCCATCCGCCGCCAGGGCATCTACTTTGCCATGATCACGCTGGCGCTGGCGCAAATGGTCTATTTCTTCTGCCTGCAAGCGCCATTCACGGGCGGCGAGAACGGCATCCAGGCCGTACCGCGCGGCACCGTCTTCGGCCTCGTCAGCCTCGCGCCGGATCTCAACGCCTATTATGCCGTTGCCGTGGTGTTCATGGCGGGTTTCCTTCTGATCGCGCGCATCGTCCACTCGCCCTTCGGGCAGGTCCTGAAGGCGATCCGGGATAACGAGCCGCGCGCGATCTCGCTGGGCTACCGCACGGCCCGCTACAAGCTCGCCGTCTTCGTTCTCTCGGCCGCGCTGGCGGGCGTCGCAGGCGGCATGAAAGCCATCGTCTCGCAACTGGCGACGCTCACGGACGTGCACTGGAGCATGTCGGGCGAAGTGATCCTGATGACGCTGGTGGGCGGCATGGGCACCATCTTCGGGCCGCTCGCGGGCGCCGTCATCATTGTCGCCATCCAGAACTACCTCAACAGCTTCGGCGCCTGGGTCACCATCGTGCAGGGCACAATTTTCGTGGTGTGCGTGCTGCTGTTCAAGGAAGGCATCGTAGGCGTGCTCGCCCGCGCCATCCGGCGGCCTCTGTGACCGTGGCGTTAAAAATACGTTAAAATCGTATCCTTGTATTAACCAATTATTAATTATAGAACGCCACCATCGGAATCGCGATATGTTTGGCCTGGGCGCTTGCGGTAGCCATCGACCGCGCAGACGCCGCGTGCGGTCCCGGTCCGTATCGCTTGTTAGTAGCGTCCCGGCGGCATTTGCCGCCGGTTGTGCCGTAATCCGCTGGGCATTGCCCCGGGATCGAGGCATCGAGGACGGCAAGCCTAATCTTCGTCGCCCGCAGTCCCTTCTGCAAAGCTTCCANNAGAAGAGCGGAGGACCGATGCTAAAGTCAGCTCTCGAAGGTCTGGTGGGGCACCGTTCGCGACAAATTGTTCAGAGTAGGTGTCGCGGCGAAGGCTGGACTGTACCCGGGAGCGATCATCTCCTTATGCCGCAACATCTCTACCCTCCAAGTTGGAGGGGTTAGGGATGCACGGGCGGGCGGGCCCAGGGGTATCGCGTTTTCCAAGACAGGCGCAGGTGACTCGTGGATTGCCTTGGAGCTGACAAAGGTCTCGCCCATGAAGGCAAGGAACCGGGCGTAAGCCCGGTTTCTTTCGCTTTGGGTGCCGGTCGCGATGGCCGCCACGGCCGCGGACACGATAAAATGTGCTTCCAGCGCAAGACGGGCTCAAAATCTGCGCTTGCGCAGCATTGAGTTATCACCCTAAAGGTGAAGAGCCGCTATATAGGGCATCAGCAACCCCTTCTCCTCCAATGCCCTGGCTACAACTCCTCACCCTCCTATTAATGATCGCGCTTAACGGCTTCCTCGTCATGGCCGAGCTGGCGATTGTCTCCTCGCGGCCAGCACGGCTGCAAAAGATGGCTGCCAGCGGTGGCCGGGGCGCGGCGTCCGCCCTGGCGTTGAACGGCGATACGGCCCGATTTCTGCCCTCAGTCCAGATCGGCATAACCGTGGTCGCGATCCTGTCCGGTGCTTACGGCGAACTCAACCTGTCGCCTCAGCTTGCAAAACTGCTCATTGACGCCCCGCTGATCGGCGGACATGCGCAAACCGTGGCCTCCGCTATCGTTGTGGCGGGCATTGCCTATGTCTCGCTCGTGATCGGCGAGCTTGTCCCCAAGCATTTCGCCCTTTCCAACCGCGAGCGCATTGCATGCCTGGTGGCGCCCACGATGGACCGCCTGGCCTGGATAACGAAGCCGATTGCGGTGCTGTTGCGCTTTTCCACCGCGGGGGTGCTCCGCCTCGCGGGCCCGGCTATGACCGGCGAGCCCGATGTGACCGAGGAGGAGGTCAAGACCATGATCGCCGAGGGCACAGAAGCTGGCGTGTTCGAGAAGGCCGAGCAGGAGATCATCGAGCGGCTGCTCCGGGTCGCCGATCGCTCGGTCCGCTCCATCATGCAGCCTAGGCCGGACATCGTCTGGCTGGACATTACCGAAGGCCCGCAGCGAATCTACGAGGACATAGCGAGAAGCGGGCACTCCAGTTTTCCGGTGGGGCGCGGCGGCGTGGACGAGACGATTGGCATTGTGCATGCGAAGACCCTGCTCGAACAACTGCACACGACAGGCAAGATCGACCTGGAAGCAGCGATCAAAGCGCCGCTCTATGTTCATGAAAGCACAAATGTCCTAAAGCTTCTGGAGATGTTCAAGTCATCCATGGTGCATATGGCCATCGTGCTGGACGAGCATGGCAGCGTACAGGGAATCGTCACGTCGACGGACATCCTGACCGGCATCGCGGGCGAACTGCCCCAAGCCGACGCAGCCGAGCCGGGCGCGGTGCAGCGCGAGGACGGCTCCTGGCTAATCGATGCGCAAATGCCCGTGTTCGAGGTCGAGCGCGTGCTCGATCTGGAGGGGCTCGCCGCCGACGACGCCGACTACACGACGCTGGCGGGCTTTGTGCTCTTCCAGCTCGGACATATCCCTTCCGTTGGCGAAACCTTCCAGTGGAAAAACTGGCGCTTTGAAGTCGTGGACCTCGACGGACGCCGCATCGACAAGGTGCTCGCTCAGCGGACGCTTCGCGGCTAATCGGCTGCCGGCTGGAGGGGGATGCGGATCACAGCCTTGAGCCCGCCCAGCACGCTATTGCCGAGCGTGATCTCGCCGCCATGCCCCCGGATGATGTCCCGCGTGATGGCGAGGCCGAGGCCGGTGGCTTTTAC
Organism: Hyphomicrobiales bacterium; assembly: GCA_003153975.1. GTDB lineage: Bacteria > Pseudomonadota > Alphaproteobacteria > Rhizobiales > Rhodomicrobiaceae > Rhodomicrobium. Next base: position 12,886 of record PMBZ01000226.1, on the reverse strand, counting down.
GTTCTGGTTCCGGGCCTTGTTGAGGCTATGAAACGGCCGGAACACCTCCTCGCGCTTGTCCGCTGGAATGCCTGGGCCGTCATCCTCTACCGTGACCGTGAGCCACCCCCTCGACCTGAGTGCCCGGATCGAGATCGTACCGGAATAGCGCGAGGCGTTGGAGACGAGGTTCACGATGGCGCGCTTGAACGCGTTGCGCCTGAGCGACACCATGAGAGGGTCCTGCCGCACTTCGAGCTTGAATGTCTTTCCCTGGGCGCCGGCCGCCGCCTCTTCCACAACCTGCCTCACGTTCACCCGCTGCACCTGCTCGCCGGAGGCGCCTTTGGCAAAGGCCATATAGTCTTCCAGCATTTCCTGCATCTCGTCCACGTCGCGCTTCAGGCTTTCGATGTGGGCGCCCGGCATCATCGCGAGTTGCAGACGGAAACGGGTCAGGACCGTCCTCAAATCGTGGCTCACGCCGGCAAGCATGATGGTGCGCTGCTCGACGTGGCGCTCGATCCTGTCGCGCATCTCGAGGAAAGCCTGCGCCGCAAGCCGCACCTCGCGCGCTCCGCGAACCTTGAAATCGGACGGCGCGGGCCTGCCGCGGCCGAAGCGATCGGCGGCGTCGGCAAGCGATTGGATCGGCCGGATCTGGTTGCGCAGGAACAGGATTGCGACGATGAGCAGAATGGTGGAGGAAGCCACCATCCAAACCAGAAAGATGTGGGTGTTGGAGGGCATGAGCTGCGCCCTGGGCGCCAGTACGTGCATCACGGCGCCGTCGAGCTTGACCCGGATCTCGATATGCGCCGACGATCCAACAGTGTCGATCCAATAGGGCCGATGGATCCGGTAGCGGATTTCCTCCGACATGTGCCGGTCGAGAAGGGCGAAGAAAGGTTTCGACCTGGCGATCGGCAGTTCCTCGCCAGGCACGAAGCGGACGGACAGGTTAAGCTGATCGCGCGCCATTTCGGCAAGCCGACCCCCCGCATCTGGCCCCTTGTCCTTCGCCCAATCGTATGCGGAAACCAGCATGGCGATCTCTTGCGCGGTGGCGACCGAAAGGCGGCTGGTCACCACCTGCCAATGGCGGTCCAGAAAGACGAGTGCCAAAATGGATTGCAGGATGAGGATCGGCGCGATGATGATGATCAGCGCCCGCGTATAGAGGCCCTTGGGCGTCCAGGCCGCGAAGAACATGTCAAGCCAGGCGAGCGCCCGCTTCACGCGGCCAGGCCCGCCGGTCTGCTCCGCCTTGCCCGCCGGTGCCGCGGAGGCGCCTTCGGAAAGCTCAAGGGAAATGACGGCACCCTCCCCAGCTAGTCGAGGTAAAGAACATAGCCCTTGCCTCTCACGGTATGCAAATAGGCCGGATTGGCCGGGTCTACCTCGATCTTTTGCCGCAAGCGATTGATCTGCACGTCGACGGCCCGCTCGTTCTCATATTCGCCGAGCTTGGCCAAGTCCTCGCGCGAGACGGGCTCGCCGCCAGAGAGCGCGAACTCACGCAGAACTTCACGCTCCTTGTCGGTAAGGCGGATGGGCTCGTCGCCGCGCTTGAGTTCGTTGCGGCGCAGGTCGAAAATGAAAGGCCCGAAACGGACCTCGCCGGCCTTGGCCTGGGGCGTGGAGCGCCGCTTCAGAATGTTTTGCAGCCTGAGCAGCAGTTCGCGCGGCTCGAAGGGCTTTGGCATATAGTCGTCGACGCCGAGTTCCAGCCCCTTCACGCGGTGCTCGGGCTCCGACCGCGCCGTCAGCATCAGGATCGGCACGTCGGATTCCTTCCTGAGCCATTCCGCGATCTCGAAGCCGCTTTCGCCGGGCATCATCACGTCGAGGATGATGCAATCGAAGGCAAGCCCCACCAGTTGAGCGCGCGCCGCCGCTCCGTTCTCCGCCTGCGTCACCCGGAAGCCGTTCTGGCGCAGGTAGCTTGCGAGCAAATCGCGGATGCGCTCGTCGTCGTCGACCACGAGAAGGTGCGGGGCGTCGTCGCGCAGATTGGGCATTTCGATATCGGCCGCTGTCATGGCTATCATGCTTCCGGTGCTAAGCTTACACTTTGTAAGGTGATCGTGCTGTCAAAACAACTTCCCAATGTTGGGATTGTGAGATCCGGGCAAGGCGAATCGGATAGGCTCAGGCTTCAATCGATCATGGAGTCAGCCGTTTGCGTCCCCTCACCCTGCCTCTGCAACAGCCGCCGCGAAAGGATGCGGCATTCCTTGGCGTCGAGCGGTCCGCCCGCGGCCTTAGATGGGTGGAGCGGCTTGCTGCCTCGCAGGCCCATCTCGGCGCTGCCATTGCCCAGCGGCACAATCTCCCGGAAATCATCGGCCGCCTTCTCGCCGCGCGCGACGTTTCGCTCGAAGCGGTGCCGGACGTGCTCAATCCGACGATCCGCGCGCTTTGCCCCGATCCGGCGACGCTCACCGATATGGAAAAGGCGGCGGAGCGGCTGGCGCGGGCCGTTGCCGCGCGCGAGGCCATCGCGATTTTTGGCGATTACGACGTGGACGGCGCATCCTCGTCGGCGCTGCTTTACCGCTTCCTGGCCAGTCACGGGCTTAAGCCCCGCATCTATATCCCCGACCGTCTCACCGAAGGCTACGGGCCGAACTCCGAAGCCATTGCCTCGCTGATCGGCGATGGCGCGAGCCTGATCGTCACCGTGGACTGCGGCTCAACCGGCTTCGAGCCGCTTGCTGTCGCGGCAAAGCGCGGCGTCGACGTTGTGGTTGTCGATCACCACCAAGTTAACGACGAACTGCCTCCCGCACATGCGATCGTCAACCCCAACCGCCAGGATTGCCTGAGCGGCCAGGGCCATCTCTGCGCCGCGGGCGTTACCTTCCTGCTGTGCATCGCACTGCAGCGCAAGCTTCGCGCGAACGGTTTCTACGGCAAGGCCAAGGCGCCGGACCTGCTCGGCTGGCTCGACCTTGTGGCGCTCGCGACCGTTTGCGACGTGGTGCCGCTGAAGGGCGTGAACCGCGCCTTTGTCGTCCAGGGGCTGAAGGTGCTTCGCGACCGGCAAAATCCCGGCCTGAAGGCGCTTTGCGACGCGGCGGGCGTCAACAAGCCGCCGACGCCTTACACTCTCGGTTTCATGCTGGGTCCCCGGATCAACGCGGGCGGGCGCATCGGCGATGCGGGGCTCGGCGCGCGGCTGCTCGCCACTTCGGACGATCTCGAGGCAGGCCAGATCGCGCAAACGCTCGACCGGCTCAACCGCGAGCGCCGCGAGATCGAGCTTAGGACCGTGGAGGAGGCGGCGGCCTGGGCGGACAAGGCGCTGCTTGAAGATCCCAATTGCCCGATTATCGTCGCGGGCTCGCCCGAATGGCATAAGGGCCTCGTGGGGCTCGCCGCCAGCCGGCTCACGGACCGCTTTCAGCGTCCCAGCCTGATCTTCTCCCACGATGAGGCGTCCGGCGACGCCACAGGCTCGGCGCGCTCGATCGCGGGCGTGGATATTGGCGCGGCCGTTCGCGGCGCGGTGGAGGCAGGGCTCGCGAAGAAGGGCGGCGGACACGCCATGGCAGCGGGTGTGACCGTGGTGCAAGCCGGAATGGGCGCGTTCGCCGCTTATATGCGTGAGGCGCTGGGAGCTTCCTACAGGGCGGCGGCGGCTGTGGCGACGCTTGCGGTCGACGGCGCGTTGACACCACGCTCGGCAACGCTCGAATTGGCCGGGCAGCTCGAACATGCCGGACCTTTCGGTCAGGGCAATCCCGCACCGCGTTTCTGCCTGCCGTCCGTTCGCCTCACCATGCTGAAGGAGTTTTCGGGCGGCCATTTCCGCTGCGCGCTGCAATCCGCCGATGGAGCGCAAATCAGCGCGGTCGCCTTCAGGGCGGCGCAATCCGAGCTTGGCACAGCCCTTGAGCGCGGACGCGATCTGGCTTGCCATGTGGCGGGGCGGCTCACGCGCGACGAATGGGGCGGCCGGAACCGCGTCGAGTTCCAGATCGAGGACGTGGCGGCGGCGCAGTGAGATCGTGGCGCGAAAACATCGCCTTCGGCCTTGCCAAGCGGCGCAAACCGGCTTTATATCCTGCCCTTGCCGGACAGCACGGCTGCGCTCCCTTCGTCTATCGGTTAGGACGCGAGATTTTCAATCTTGAAAGAGGGGTTCGACTCCCCTAGGGAGCGCCACTTCGGTTGCCGTAAGTTGCTGAAATTACAGCAACTTCCACAGCAACAGCCGAATAGCTACCCACACTCTTACCCACACCTAGATTGCCAGTGCAGTTGAAGGTGCCGAACCCAACGACCGGCGCTTCAAACGCCAAACAGCTTCGGCAGCTTCAAGCGGCGGAGAAGCAGTCTCAGCCCCAGCGCTGGCGCCCGCTTGATAAGACGCCAAAGCTGTTCATCGGGCAAAAGCAAGATCGCCCCTACCAAGAAAACGATTGCAAGCGTCCCTTCCAATGTCAGAATTTGCTTCATCTGGCTGCTCCGTGCTCCGCAAAAGCCGTGACCGGCTGGATAACGGGATGACCGGCGCGCCAACGCCGGTCATCCTTCTCAAGCTCTTGATTGGGCTCGTTGCGATGGACGCAATTCGCCTTTTCAAGAAGCTCTTGAAAGCACGTTTCTAATTTAAAGGGGATTTTTAGAGGTTAGCTGCGGCGCAAGGGGTTGGCAAGATAGGTTACCGAAATATTTGCACGATTATAAGTTGCGATTGTGGCTAATGCGCCACAGGCTGTCATTTTGTGTTGCATAACAATGACTTAGTAAACTTTGGCGCCACCCCAGAAACTTACAAAGAATCACCTAGATGCGCAAGTTTGTGAAGTTTTTGAAACTGTACAGAGTGAAAAGCCATTCCGAACTTGCAACAGTCTGCATTTTTGCATTTCGAAACAATGACTTAACGCATTTCGGTGACGTACCGGACACCTATGCGCGCACTTGCGAGCGCGCAAATAATAGCAGTGGCGTACCCATCCCAAAATCGCAACATCTCTTACATTTCCGTCACCCGCGCGCGCCCGGCACCAGCTCAACGCCGGCGTAATAGATCGCGCCGCCGCGCTTCACGCGCTGGAATTTCAAAGCCGTGAGCTTCCGCCCAAACCCGGCCGGGCTCAGCACATCGTGTCCCTCATGCTCAGCCCAGCGCGCGAAGGTGGCATACAAATCCCCTGCAGCAATCTCCCGGCCCGCCTTGGCGATCATCGCCGCTTTTGTGAACGCCCGCACCGGGTCCACAGCCGGGGCTTTCTCTGTCACGGTAGCAGGACGATTGGAACACGCCGCTACAATCCGCTTCTTAGGTGCGGCGGGCGGTTCGTCCTGACTAGGACGATTGGCGGGACGATCCGGCCTGGCCGCTGTGGATTTTCCTGAGGCCGTGGCGGCATATAAGCCGAAGCCGCTTCCAAGCTCGATTAAGAGCGCCACAAGGATTGCGAGCCCGTCCTTAATCGAGGAAGCCTGCCACCCTGTGAGCCGGGCCAACGCCTCGCTTTGCGGATCGGCCGATTTGAGCGCCGCGGCAAGGTCCATGGCGCCCATTTTCTGCCCAAGCGCGTCATCCTTGGCCCTCAGCCGCTCGGCTTCCTCGCTTGCCGCCAGCTCGCCCTCAAGTTTCGCCACGCCAGCGCAGAACGTCCGGCTCGCCGGCATGGTTGCCTCATGACACTCCTGGGAGGATTGCCACAGGGGGCTTTGCTTCTGTCCTATTAATTCCGCGGTAACGGTTTTCGAGGGGCGTGTTTGTCCTAAGGCGGCAAGACGCTCGCGGATGCGCGCCCTTTCGTCCTTGAGCTGGCTTAAAGTCTCCTTCCCTGCCGTTGTGGTGCTCGCTTGAGCGTCCCGGCTCATGGCGTAAAGCCCTAACTCGCTGGCGAAGGAATAGACTGAAAAAACCGCAAACAGGACAATTGCAATCGCGGCGCGTCCGCGTTGTCCTGAGACGATTGCCGCAGCGATGCCAAGCGGAAGGAGAGCTTTGAGTGCATCGGCCACGCCACCAAGCGCACCGTAAATCATCCCCTCGTTCCCCGGCGCAAGGTGGGTTCCGAACACGAAACAGCAGACAACCGATAGCCCAGACAGGGCAAGCGCCAGCCCGCTGCCGATGACGATCCTAACGGTGTGCATAAGGCTCCCCGCATATACGTAAGGGCGTAGGCAAATAAACGTTTTGGTTGTATACGTGCGTGATTGCAATTATTGGTTAACGGAATCGGGGAGTGAAGAAAAATGAGCCAGTCTGTTGCAGATGAGCCCGCCAAAGCGAAGGTCCGCGGGCGGCCGGATTTGCCCTTTGTGCGGGGAACCGTCTTTATCCCCCGCGGAACCTACACCCGGCTCAAACACATGGCCGCGGAACGTCAATCGACTATGCAGGCGATTTTCGAGGAAGCTTTAGACGCTTGGCTGGCGGCGCAAGGCGAGCGGCCGTTTTTCCCGGCCGGCTGGAAGGGCTGGAAAGATGGGGCGGGCGGGGAGTGAGCGCGGGTCACTTTGACAGCCCCGCGCATTCCTAGCCGCGTTCAACCCTTGCCCCAGTAATCCGCAGCACGTCATCGGCACTCATGGCGCCCGTGGGCGGCTTAGCGCCGGGCTTCACCGTCAACACACGCACCACTGTGTCTTGGCCGGGCTTGTAAGCCTTGGCGGATTGCGGCCGATAGTCTCTGAGCAGCGCAGGCGTGCCAATGTCGTCGTTGGCGGCATCGGTGGCGCTGACGATGATGAAATGCGTGCCGCCTTGCTGGCGGGTGATTTCCGCCGCCTTGAGCATCGCGTAATCGGCCACGCTGGCTTTCGATGTCGCGACGTTGCCGCGGGACATGATGCGCCATGTGTCAGACGAAACTTGCTCGGCAGTGACCCCGCCGTTAATTCCGATTTCCTGATAAGGCGTAGCGCATGCGCTGAGGATCAAGGCAGTGATTAAAGCGAATCGCATATCCGGCTCTCCATTCCGGCCCATAATGGGTTAGGAGAGGTGCAACGTGCGAGGGTTTTCTGTTTTTCTACACAACCACAAGGGGCTGCGATTTGCCCCGTAGCGAAATCTGTTTTCCACAGGTTATGGTTGCGCTTGCGTATTCTACGCAACTCCGCTTGCCGCTGTTTTCCGTTATGCTTTCGTGGCTTAGTGGGGCAGATCGGCAGCAAATACGCGCAATAGTAGCGCATGCGACACAGTCGCAATCTCTGTGCGGTTGTAGCGGCAACAGGAAATGCAATCATGCCCGTAGACGGAAGCAGTCCCCCGCTACCCGTCAAAAACCGAAGCTCCCGCCGATGCGCGATAACGTTCGGCGGGAGCTTACCCCGACTTGTGCATAGTTAACGCCGCCAGCACAGCTTGCTGCGCATCACCAAAGCGGGGAACTTGACCAGTGAGCCCGATGGATCGGCACCCTGCGAACAGCCGATCCCGGATTGCTGCGAAATCTCCAGGGCACCCGCCTAAGCCAGCACCACCTTTCCGCCGTCTTTCTGAAAGTCAACCAGCTTTTGCGCAAGATCGCGGACCACATCCCCGGTGAATATACCGGATGGACTTATACCTTGCACCAGAAGGGATTGCGTGGATGCGGGCGCTGTAGCCGCCGCACCCGCTAGTGCTACACCCGCGGCAGGCGCGGAACTAGCCGCCGCGGTACTCCCACCGCCACCACCGCCCGCCGATGTGGTGGAACGGATATTAGCGACTTGCGCCATTCCGGCCGCGAGCTGCAACCCGGCCATAGCGAACGACATCGGCGGCGGGTATTCGAGTGCTGCGGTGACACCCTTGTAAGTGTTGACCAACGCCGTGGCGATGGCGACAGCCTTAGTTTGTCCGAAAATCTTGTCAAGTGTACTTACAGTTGTTTCCGCAAGCACTAATAAGTTTTTTTGACTATAAACAGAATTATCCTGCATAGCGCGGCTGTATGTATCCTGATTTATCGCACCAACGCGCCATGCTTCGTTAATTTTAGCTTGTGCCTTTTCGATCTTCTCAAGCGGTGTGGCGTATTCATCGGCAAGCTGTTTACCGTATGCGAGCGCCTTGTTATATTGCTCAAGTACAAGCGCCGCTGCCGGGTCTTGATTGAGTTTCGGCAACCCCTGTAACTGTGTCGCAAGCGCTTGAGTGACCACAAGCTTTTTATTGAGCTGTTCAAGGTCTTCTTTGACCGTTGCGGATAGATTAATCAAAGGCTTATCGGCAGTAGCCGCTTGCAAAGCCTGTAGCCCTTGCACTTGCTTGGTGATTGTTTCCAGAGCTTCGGAAATCTTGGACCGTGCGAGGCTTGGTGCGTCAAGACTTTCCTTGACCTTGCTGGTTGAGTTTTCAACGCTGGCTGCCCACCCCTTCACGTCAATCGACATGCCGGCAAGAGCCCTCGCATGAGTAGCGGCAGATTCCAACACGGCCTGATTGGGTAAATCCCAACGCTTCGCGGTATGTGCCGCTTGATCGGTAATAATGGCGTCGACTTCGGCGAGGGTCTTCTCAAGGCCGGTTTTAAAGCTGGAGAAATCAAGGGCAGTTAAGTCAAGTGTACCCTGTGTTAGCCCCTTGATCGAAGCAAGCGCAATCTGCGCCAAATGCGACAAGTCGTCGTATGTTTCCGCAAGCAGCTTGGTTGCTACTGTCGTAGCCGTAATGCTCTTTTCGGCAACGCCACTTTTATCAGCGAAGCTTTCTGTGGTCTTAACAACGTCAAGCAACGCCGGAGCAAGATCGGAAACCAGTTGCCTATACCAACCGTCGCTTCTGTCGCTGATATCTCTAAGATGCTTGTTTAGTTCTTTTACTGCCTTAATTGTACTGTCGTTTACAGTGTACCCCAATTCGTCCGCTTTGTCTCTTAAGCGCTCGATACCTTCGGAACCCTTATTCAAAAACGGGATTAACTCACTCCCGTTTCTTCCGAACAAAGCAACCGCGATGGCGGTTTTATTTGCGCTGTCCTTGTAACTGGCGAACTTATCCGCAATGTCTGGTAATATATCCGCGGTGCTCTTAAGCTTCCCGTGCGTGTCTGTAACAGATACACCAAGCACCTTAATTGCTGTTGCAGCTTCAGAAGACCCGTTCTTAAGAACGTCTTGAAGGTTTACTGATAGTTTCTTTATACTGGTGGCGAACGTTTCGCTAGCAACGCCGGAACGATTAGCCGCATATTGAAGCTGACTTAACGCTTCCGCAGTTAAGCCGATCTTCTGTGCAGTCTTCCCAATGTCTCCGATTTCTTCAAGCGCCTTGCTCAAGCCGTTCCTGACTTCCCACGCCAGCCCAACAGCGGACGCGACAGCAACGCTCAAGGCACCTTTCCATGAGAAGGCGAACTTCTCAATGCGTGCCGCTAAGTCATCAAGAACCGTCCCGGCGCCCTTTGCGCCCGTGGCGAAATCTACAGTATCCATTGCTAGGCGGATGCGCAGTGCGCCTACTTCTGCAACTCCCATTGGCTTAATTCCTCGTAGAGTTCCGCTACTTCATCTTCGGTTAAATCGCCGTACATGCGCTTAGGCTTGGCGGCCTCGATAAACCACCACACTTCACCCGGTGTCATGCGCCAAAACTCGCTCGGCACAAGCCGCCCGGTGCCTACAAGTGCTTGATAGCACTCTTTGACGAGTTGACGCGCCGCTTGGTTTTGCTTTGCCGGGACTTGCCCGGCCGCACGTTTCCCGCGTCTTGCTCCGATAAGAGATTACGAGGTATCATCATGTGTACAAGCGCGGCGATATCCGCCGTGATTTCCGCGGCGCCGGTGGCAGGATCACAGAACGCCTCGTACACTTCGGCGTCGTCCACTTCCACGCCCGCATACCGCAGCACCGATGCGTAAGCCTGCGACACTCTTGCTGTCTGAGGGTTTTCGCGAAGCTTCGCGATGTGTCCAAGCGTTAAGTGTTCTTCAGCAACCGCGATGGCGCCCAATACTTGGCCGGATGGGATAACCACAGCCCGTCCCTTCCATTTCAATTCGACTGGTTCAAACATGTCGTTTTGTCCCTTATAGTGCGAGCAATGCTTGTGCGTGGCGTTCCCGTATTTCGGAAACAGGCTCGATAGCGAATATTATACCGCGTGCGAGCACAATTTGCGTATATGGCGACTGCCTTTCATTTCGATAGATACTTACAACTTCACGCGCGCAAATTCGCACCGTATAGGTCCCCTTTTTCCGAAGGCTCTTTTGAAAGGGCTCAACTGTGGCCGTGAAAGTACGGGTGCAAGTACACATGATGTCACCTTTTGGCCCACGCTTGCTGGTAGGCAGCAAGTGCGGCAGCCGGTATGCGGTTCGCGGGAATGCCAATCTGTCTTCCCGCCATCTTCAAGGCGAGCTTGCGGTTAGCCAGGAGCCCTTGGAAGCTCAAGAGCTGGTGCGAGGTGCGGACGGTTGCAGCGGGGCGATTGGCTTCAATACGATATACGAGTAGGCGCCGGTTCGCTTCGGTCGCGTCGAACGAAATCCCGCGATCCCCGTCAATGCGCAAACCGTAATATTCTGCGGTCGGCATTCCGCAACGCCTGTGTGCCAGGCGGGCTTGGATAGCCGAGAAAGCCTCCACAACGGCCGGGTCCATACCGCGGGCACTGTGCACCAGAAAGCGGCAATTGGGCTCTGAAACCCGTTTGCTTGCCGCCAGCAACACCGTGATTGCCGCCGATGAGACTTCACCCTTACAATGGGCTGTCACGCAAGCGCCGTGCCCGCGCAACATGGCATAGATTTTCTCCGCAGCCGTGACATCGCCGCCGCCGCTATTGAGATGCAGAGTTATCGTTTCCGCGCGGGGAGCAGCGTTAAGACGCGCCTCGACTTCGTTGACGACATCATCGGTCAAATAGCCGTGGATCACGATATTCGCGTGTGTTCGGCCGCCCGATGGTGCATGACGCTTAAACGCCCGCCACCGGGCCGCTTCCTCAGCGCACATATGGTCAAAGTCATCAATGTAGCCTTGGACCTCGATATCACGCATGGCTTACCCTCCCCAGCGCCAAATAAAGCTCACACGCATATCGTTCGGCCTCCATGCTCGCTAAGCGGCCGTCCGGCCCGTCAAGCACGGCAAGCCACTCTCTCAGCCTTGTGCGAGCCGCGACGATTTCAGGCCGCATCGCCAGGACCTCAGCCGCCAGCATCGCGCCGAACTGGGCTCGCCACGCGGTGGCTGCCGCGTCATACTGAGCTTTAAGCTTGCGGTGCTGCGCCACGGCTGTCTCAACTTCAGTGTGGGCTTCGATAATCTCGAAACCCGGCCCGTAGGGGCGTGTGGCGTCACCACCAGTGGAGCGGTAAACGTCAATCAACTCGCGAAGGCGTGTGCCGGCCGCCCGTTCGGTTTCCCACGCTTCGCTAATCTCACTTTCGAGCGAAACGAGTTCGGGGGTGCGCGGGGGTAGCGTGATCCCGCTTAAGTCCCCCGGATAGATCGAAGGTTCCGCTAGCCCGAGCGAGTAACAGAGTTCTGTATAAATCTCGGCGATGCGCGGCGCCGTCCGCATAATCGCATCAGTGCCCGCGGGATAAATGGGGAAGCCGCCTTCGTAATAGGTTTCGCGGCTCACAAGCTGGCACATGGCCGAAAGATTGCAGACAGTGCGGTGCGTGGCATGATCGAGCATCACCGTGCCTCCAAAAGCTGGCGGCAGGCTTCCGCATGCCATCGCGCCGCAACCATATAGCCTAGCGGGCAGCCCAGCCGGCTTCGCAAAGCTGCGATTACGTCTTCAACGAGTGCCAACACGGCCTTTGCCTGAGCGATATCGCCGCTCATGGCGCGGACGGTGGACGCGACGAACGGAATTACCCGGCCCCGCCATTTCATGAGTTGAGCCTCACGGTTGATCTTAGCCGCGGCAACGCGAGCGTCTGCTGCCTCCATTGGGCGCCTTACGCTCGCGGGGACATAGCCCGGCTTGGAATATGCCTTGCGATAGGCTTCAGCCGCGGTTCTGGCTTCATCAATTGCGCTAAGCAGGGTGGCCCTGCTTTTATTAAGATCGGCCGTTGGTTCCGGAGCCCCCGCGATGGGTACCGAGGCCATTTCGAATTGCGGGATACCAAGACTGAAGGTCAGATGTTGCAGATGATGGTGAAGCCTGTGTACTTCACCAACGATACGAGGGCATTCAGCTAGCCCGCCTGAGTGTTCGGCCAAGTCATGAGCCGCTACAAGTCTACTTGCGACTTCTGCCACATGCCGCAATGCGGTATGAATATCGTCGCGAGCTTCGGTGAATAAGCTGTCAGTCTGAGTTTGAATATCGCGCTCACGGCTATTCTTTTGATTACAAAGCTCGCTACCGGCTTCGTTATGCGCTTGTTTTGCTTTGCGAAGCTGGCGAGAGAGCGCCTGAAGCTGTGCTTTTGTACTATCGGTTTCAGGCTGACGGGCCGCGAAGGCCATCTCAGTTGAGATAACTGCGATGTTTGATATAGTCGCCTCGAAAGCTGCCTGAGCGGCCGTATATTCCGGCTTCAAGGGGAGTGCCGGCTCTTGGCGAATTCTTGCCGGCCATAAAGCGAGCACCGAAACAGCTCCCCCGCTGGAATTCGCAAGCGCTAACGCGCGGTGTGCTCTTACGCGTTCAGCAATCGATCTCATGTGGCCTTCCTTGAAACGTTTGGTTGTTACAAGAAACCTTGGGTTGTTACGATACAACCAGAGTTCATTTGGGGGTGCAAGACTTTTCTGTATTGCGTATGCAGTATATATCCGTGCCGATTCTTGGTGCGCGTTTAAACGCTGTCCTAAATCGGCACGGAAAAGCGTTAGTGAGCGTACCGTTTCAGGAGTGCGTTTAAACGCTATCTTAAATCGGCACGGAAAAGCGTTGGTGAGCGTACCGTTTCAGGAGAGCGTTTAAACGGTAGTCTAAATCGGCGCGGCGCGGGCATGGCGCCGGCCT
>PMBZ01000147.1 GCA_003153975.1 Hyphomicrobiales bacterium | reverse complement strand
GATCTGGACGTTCTGGGCGGTGACGAAGATCGAGCCGCCCGCCTTCACGCCCGATCCCTTCAGCACGAAGTCGGCATGCGCGACGATCTGCACGTCGTTCACGGCCGAGACGAAGGTGGGCGCGATGGTGGTGGAACTGTCGGTGGCGCCGCTGGCCGAGCCCGTGAGCCCCCACCACGAACTCTTCTTGGTGTAGGACTGCGAGTAGGCGCTGTTCTGGCCTGCCTCCAGCAGCACATTGCCCAGGTCCGAGAGCAGCTTGATGCTGCCTGCCGCAGTCACGTTGGTGGCGGTGGTGAGGATATCCTTGGTCTTGCTCTCGACCTCGACCCAGCCGCCCGAGTGGATGGAGGTGGCCACCACGGTCAGATTGTCTTTGTTGACGGTCGTGGTCTTGCAGTTGAAGTTCATGAAGCCGCAGCTCTTGTGCGACCAGTGCTCGTGATACTCGTCCTGGGCGGCGCCCAGCGTGACCTGGCCTTGCGCGGCGATCCTGGTGTTCTTGCCCGAGGTGACGTCAGCGGCCTTGATGGTGGCGTCGCCGCCCGCGTTGACGGTAATATTGCCGCCCGCCGAAAGCGTGGACTTCACATGGCTGACGGTCGAGGTGCTGCCCTGGGCGCTCGACAGCGCCTGCGCGTCCACGTTGATATCGCCGCCCGCGTTGAGCGCCAGATCGCCATTAGTGGCGGCAAGCTTGCCGCCCGCATTGTTAATGTCCTTGGCCGCGCTGAGCTTCACGCCGCCGGTGGCGCTAATCTCCGCCTGCTGGGCGGCCACGTCGGTGTGGGCGCCGGCCGGGGCGGTGCCCGGCTCGATGAAGTGGCCGTTGCCATTGCCCTGGCCGGCAGGGCTCGCCTTCACGATCAGGCCAGCCCAAAGCCCGTTACCGCCGCTGCCGGAAAGCCCCCACCAAGCCTGCTGGCCGGCACTTCCGGGGGCCTCGACCCGCAAGACCCCGGTGAACTCCTCGGGGACGATCAGCTCGCTGCCACGGCGCACCAGCGTGATGTTCTCGATGGTCTGGGCGTTGACGGATACGTCCGCGCCCTGGATCAGCCCGGAGAGGTTCTCGAGATTGCCCGCCGCCGCGATGGACAGGTACCCGCCCGCCCTGATGGTACCGAGCACGTTCACCACCTGGCCGGACGAGGCGATATTGAGGCTCTGCGTTGCCAGCAGATTGCCCGCGTTCTCGACGCTGCCCGCGCTGATGGCAAGCGTCAGCCCCGAGATCTCGCCGCGCGGCATGGTAACGTCCACGCCGCCATAGTTCTTGACCGCGCCGGCCTGGATGGAAAGCGCGCCGTCCGCATGGATCTTGCCGGTGGCATCGTTCGAGAGCGTTCCGGACACGTTGAAGGCCGCGTCGCCCGTAGCCGTCATCCGGCCGGTGTTGGAGAGGTCCGTGGCGGTCGCGGCGAGCTTGCCGCCGGCGGCCACGCTGCCCGCATTGGTGAGCGTCTTGGCCGAAAGCGCGGCATCGCCGGTGGCTGCGATCTTGCCCGCCGCCTGGTTGGCGAGCGTGCCGCCCACGGCAAGGTTCAGCGTCTGGCCGGAAACCGTGCCGGCATTGGCGAGGTCGCCCGAGGTGCTGGCCTGAAGTGCCCCTTGCGCGCTCAGCGTGCCGGTATTGCTAAGGCTGCCCGCGTTGAGCGCCACTTGAGCGCCGCCCACCGTACCCTGGTTGACGAAGCTGCCGTCCCCGCCGGCGCCTGCCGCGATATTGGCATTGAGCGCGCCTTGCGCGGTAAGCTGCCCTGCGTTCGTGGCTTGCGCCGCGTTCACGCCGAGCGCCTGCCCGGCCTCGATTACGCCCGTGCCCTGGTTCGCCAGCACGCCGCTGAGTCCAAGCGTCACGCCGCCCGTGGCCTTAAGCGTCCCCGCATTGGTCAGGTTCGCGGCATAAAGGTTCAAGGCGCCATTGCCCGTGAACTTGCCCTGATCGTCGAGCCCTGCGCCCACCACCGCGCCCGAGCTTAGAGTAATGTCCTGGGCGTCGAGGCTGACATTGCCCAGCGCCCCGGCCGACGCCTGGCTCAAGACCGCGATATTGCCGCCCGCCCGAAGCTCAAGGGTGGCCTGCGACCAGAGCTGGCCGGTAACCTGGATATCGGCCGAGAGCGACTTGGCCCGGATCGCCCCTTGCGAGCGCGCCTTGGCGATAACGAGCTTGCCCTCCGTGGTCAGCATCATGCCGCCGGCACCGGCCTGCATGTCCGCCGCGGTGCGCGCGGTAACACCCTTCTCGGTGCTGGCCACCCCGATCTTGCCCGCATGGATCGCGCCCGCCGCATTGGTATCGATGGCGTAGCCGGGCTTCTTGGAGCCGTCGTCCGAAAGTGCGGTCACGGTGCGCGAGGCGTAGTCGAAGCTGTTGCGGCCGGCAAACAGGCCTACCTCGGCGGCAAGTGCGGCGTCGTCGATCGCGCCCCCCATGAAGATCGAGCGCGAGACCACGTCGAACGTCTCGACGCCCGTGACGTTCGCACCCGTCCCCTCGAAGCGGATCGAGCCGCTGCCCGAGACGCTGAAGCCCTTGAGCGAGCCGTCGCCGTTGAAGTCCGGAAGCCCTGTGGTCAGCGTCACGTGCGGGGTATTGATGAAGCCGCAGCCGTTGCAGGCGATGCCCGCCGGGTTGGCCAGGACGAAATCCGCGCTGTGGCCGAAAATCTCGGTATAGCCGAGCAGCTGGGAGATGTTGCCGCCCGTAACCTCGTTCAGGATCAGCTTGGCCGCCCCATTGGTCAGGTTCTGGTTGGCGCCCAGCTGGCCCGCGAGCTGCGACTGGCCCGCCTGGGTCGCGTTGTTGAAGACGATGCCTTCCTTGCCGACGTTGTAGTCTTTCCAGACGTTGTGCGACACGCCGCCAGCGTTGGGGGTCACGATGTTGACCACCGGCGCCTTCTTGCTGGTGTCGACCGTAGGCTGCTTGGCCGGATTCGCCTTCGTGTCTACCGTAAGCGGTGGCTTCTGCTGCGCGTACGTCCCCGCCGCCAGAGCTGCCACGCCAAACGCCGCCAGCCCCGCCGCCGCAAGCCTTAAGCCAAACGCCTTCGAATAGCGCCGCGTCATAGCCATCGTTCCCACCAAACCCCTGTTTCAATTAGTCCGTGCGCTCCCAGCCGGAGCGCCGCATGTAATCGCTCGAACGCGGCACCAAGCCACGCGCTATATGTTCCAGCTCTGGCACCGCAGCGCCCAGAGAGGATTTTCCGTTGGAGAAAGCTCGGGAGGCGGGAGCCGCCGCCCGCGGCAGGCCGCGCCAAACAGCGGCACCTTACTCAGCCGCATACAGGCCGCGCCCTAGCTGCCTGCGCGAAGTCTTTTGCCGGCATAATGCGTGTCCCCAGTTGCATCCTCTGATAGGCGCGCGCACTGATACGCGGCTGAAGGGCAGTCTTCGCTGCAATCCCTAGCGCGTAACAAGCAATAATTCTTAGTTAACCGCATATGGACCAAATTGGCAACAGCTTATGGCGCGTTGTAATAAACTGTCTCTGCTACCACGCCCCCGCCCGTTCCGGAATTTGTTATTGTGGAACATGGCGCTATAGGAGACGCAACCTCGGCTCTTCCCTTCGGGAGCCCTCCTGAATAGTCGCCGGCCTTTTGGCCGGGTCCAGGAGCGAGCAATCCCGGCCCAGTTCCAGTGCCAGAGCATGGATCGTTACGGAATCGGCTTAAACTTAACCGCCGGCGCGGCGAAAGCTGCCGAGGGCAATCGCATCGAGGCGCACTGGATTCCCTGTGAGGCTGGCGTATCCGTGGGATTATCGCCGGCTGGCGGTAGCCGGATGCGCCCGCAAGTGGCATATAAGGGGCATGGCGAAAGCGCGGATGGCAAAACCGGCAGGCGGAAAATCGGGCAAGGTCCAGCAGACGGAGCATGCTGGCGGAGCGGGCTTTTCGGAGGGACCGCAGGCCGCGTTCGTGGGCGAGGCCTATACCTCGGAGAGCACGAAGCACCTGATCCCGGCGCTGCGCAACCTGAAGCCGTCCGGCGCCATGCCGCAGCCCTCGCACAAGCTCGGCAAGCTACCGCCCATCGGCGAGCACCCGTTGCTCACCGGCAAGGACATGCCGGTGTTCGTGCCGCACCGCCCGCCGCGCCCGGAGAAAAGCGAGGGCGGCAGGCCGCTGGTCATAAGATCGGATTTCGAGCCGCGCGGCGACCAGCCAACCGCGATCCGCGAACTGGTCGCGGGCGTGCGCGGGCTCGAACGCGATCAGGTGCTGCTGGGCGTCACCGG
>PMBZ01000195.1:20887-30244 GCA_003153975.1 Hyphomicrobiales bacterium | reverse complement strand
TGGGATTCCTTGAGATCCGCCAGCATGACTTCGGCACGCTTGCGCGTCGTGGCCACAAGGTAGCGCCCCTGATCCTCGCCGAATGCGATCGCGTGCGCGGGCAGATCGCTCGCCCCCTCGGGCGCGTGGTAGGTGAAGCCTTGGTTGCCCGCCAGCGCCATCTCGGCGAGCGCCACCAGCAGGCCGCCATCGGAGATGTCGTGCACGGTCCTGACGCAATAGCGCTGCCCCAGCACGAACTGGCCCGCGCGAAGCTCCGCTTCGAGGCTCACCGGCGGCGGCGCACCTTCGCACTTGCCCGTGGCAAGCTCCTGGTAACGCGATTGCCCGAGGTGGCCCTTCTCCATTCCGATTAAGAGCACAACCTCGTCTTCGGGCTTGAAGCCGACGGTGTAATGATACTCGCAGCGGGGCAGCAGGCCGACGCCGCCGATGGCGGGCGTGGGCAGGATAGCCACGCCGTTGGTCTCGTTGTAGAGCGAGACGTTACCGGACACGACCGGGAATTCAAGCGTGGTGCAGGCTTCGGCCATGCCGTCGATGCAACTGGCGAACTCCCACATGATTTCAGGCCGTTCGGGATTGCCGAAATTCATGCAGTCGGTGATCGCAAGCGGTGTCGCGCCGGCCGCGACCAGATTGCGCCAAGCCTCGGCAACGGCCTGCTTGCCGCCCTCGAACGGATCGGCGAAGCAATAACGGGGCGTCACATCGCAGGTGAAGGCCAGCGCCTTGGCCGTGCCGTGCACGCGCACCACCGCCGAGTCCGAGCCGGGCCGCACCATCGTATCGCCCATGACCATGTGGTCGTACTGCTCCCAGATCCAGCGCTTGGAGCAGAGATTGGGCGAGCCCATCAGCTTGACGAGCGCGCCCGTCAAGCTTTCGGGCGCCGGCACGCTCTCCGCGCTCACGGGCGCGGGAATGGCTCGCGGCGCGGTGGGGCGCTCGTAGATCGGCGCCTCGTCCGACAGCATCGAGGTTGGCAGATCGGCCTCAAGCTGGCCCTTGTGCCAAAGCTGAAGCCGGCCCGTGCTTGTGGTCTTGCCGATGATCGCGAAATCCAGCTCCCACTTGCGGAAGATGCGCTCGGCCAGTGGCTCTGAGCCCGGCCTGAGCACCATCAGCATGCGCTCCTGGCTTTCGGAGAGCATCATCTCGTAGGCGGTCATGCCCTCCTCGCGCTGCGGCACGAGGTCGAGGTTCAGCTCGATGCCGGAGCCGCCCTTGGCCGCCATCTCGACGGAGGAAGAGGTGAGACCCGCCGCGCCCATGTCCTGGATGGCAAGGATCGCGTCCTCCGCCATGAGTTCCAGGCAGGCTTCGAGCAGCAACTTCTCGGNNTGGATGCCGTCGCGCCCGGTCTTGGAGCCGACGTAAACCACCGGATTGCCTGCCCCGGACGCCCCCGAATAGAAGATACGATCCGTGCGCACGAGCCCGGCGGTGAAGGCGTTGACCAGGATGTTGCCGTTGTAGCGCGCGTCGAAATTGGTCTCGCCGCCAACGGTGGGGATGCCCATGCAGTTGCCGTAATCGCCGATGCCCGCCACGACGCCGCCCACGAGATGGCGGGTCTTGGGGTGATCCGCCGCGCCGAACCGGAGCGCGTTCATATTGGCTATGGGGCGCGCGCCCATGGTAAACACGTCGCGCATGATGCCGCCCACGCCGGTCGCGGCACCTTGATAAGGCTCGATGTAGGAAGGATGGTTGTGGCTTTCCATTTTGAAAACCACGGCCTGCCCGTCGCCGATATCGACGATGCCCGCGTTCTCGCCCGGCCCCTGAATAACCCGCGGCCCCGTGGTGGGCAGCTTCTTGAGCCAGGCGCGCGACGACTTGTAGGAGCAGTGCTCGGACCACATCACCGAGACGATACCAAGCTCCGTCAAATTGGGCGCGCGGCCCAGCTTCTCGCAAGCCAGGCGGAACTCGGCCGGCGCCATCCGGTGCGCCGCGGCCATCTCTTCGGTGGCAATCGTCATCTGGGATTCTTCACCCGTCATCGCGAGGCAGCTCCTGCCGCCCAGGCGATCCAAAGCAGCGCACTCGCTTCGCTCGCAATGACGGTCACGCTATGTCCATTCAAAGTTGCTCTGGAACCGGAAGCGCATTACCCCTCACCCCAGCCCTCTCCCACAGGGAGAGGGAGTCCGGGCGTGCCCGTTGAGCAGGGGTTCCCTCTCCCATCCATATCCGCTTNNCTCGCCAAGGCGAGCTTGCGTGGGAGTGGGACAGGGTGCGGGGTAATGCCGCCGGTATCAGGCTTGGCCCTCAGCTCTTCTGCTCGCGGTCCAGCTCGTATTCGGCGAGGCCGACCTTCAGCATGTCGTAGGCATCCTCAAGGAACTCGTCCTCGTCCATGTACTCGACGTAGCTCGGGAAGTAACCCGAATCGTCGTCGTCGTCCTCGGCCGCGTCGGTGGCGCCGGCCGCCTGGAAGGTGATGCTGCCGTCCTCGTTCACATAGACCGAGGCCAGCGTGTCGCCGGAAGGCTTGTACTTCACCTCGACGATCGGATCGCCATTCTCCTGGCCGGCAACGAAGTCCAGGCGCTTGCTGGCGACCTGCTCCTTGAGCCGCTCGCAAAGCTTCAGCGCCGAGTTGCGCCGCGCTTCGGGGTCGAGCTTGGCAGTCTGCATTTCCCGTTTCACTTCATCAACTTCGTCGTCGAAACTCATGGTGTTATCCTCTCGCTAGAGCGGTTGTACCTAAAGACGCAAAATCAGCAGAATTCGCTATTGCAACTCCCGTGTAATCGATTCGAAGACCAACCGGCCATCGATTCCGCCCAAGGCGGCATCCGCGGCGCGTTCCGGATGCGGCATGAGCCCCAAGATACGCCCAGATTTGCTTATCACGCCAGCGATACCCCGGCGGGAGCCGTTGGGATTGCCGTTATCCCCAAGGCCCGCGCCCCCGCAATAGCGGAACACCACCTGGCCTTCGCCTTCGATCCTGTCGAGGGTTTCCTCATCGGCGTAATAAGAGCCATCCTTGTGTGCAATGGGCATGACAACCTGATCGCCCTGCGCGTAGCCCTTGGTGAACAGCGTATCGGCGCGCTCGACCTTCAGGCCAACGTCGCGGCAGATATAGTGCAGCGACGTGTTGCGCATCAGCGCGCCCGGCAGGAGCTTGGCCTCGGTCAGGATCTGAAAACCGTTGCAGATGCCGAGCACGGCCACACCGCGCTCCGCCTGCTCCTTCACCGCGCGCACGATCGGCGAATGCGCCGCCATCGCGCCGGAGCGGAGATAGTCGCCATAGGAGAAGCCGCCGGGCAGCACGATCAGATCGGCGGAGGGGAACTCCGTCTCCCGGTGCCAGACCATGACCGGCTTCCTGCCGGTGATCTCTTCGAGCGTCACGGCCACATCGCGGTCGCAGTTCGATCCAGGGAATACGATGACGGCTGACTTGAAGGCCATAGCTAAAACCTTGTCGCCTTTCCGAAGCGAAACACTTGAGTAGCTGGTTGTGGTGGCTGCACTGCCGCCCAGAATCTGTCCTGCCCCCGCATTTCCTCCTGAAACGCAAGTAGTGTGCCCGCAGGGCACGAATCAATCCAGAGAAGCTGCGCGGACGTTTCCCCTGGCACGAACGAACTTCCACTTCCAAGGAAAAACATTACGTCATCTCCCTCCCCAACCTTCACAAGCAAGGGACGCCAGTATTTTTTGTCAACCACAGCCCGCAGTTTGCACCGGCAAGAATAATCCGGATCACCCTGACAAAACGCCATATCCGGTAAACCACCCCTCTGGACCTCTTCGACTTTAATTTCACTGACGGGAGTAAGCACCCATGCTTCGCAAGCCCCAGCACCTTGGAGCGGGGTAAAAGCGAGTGCCAGCGCTGTGACCACACCCCCCGCCTGTCTCATCGGCAGCTCCGCGACCCGTATTTCTCAAGCCCAGTGTTGAACTTATCCATGGCGCCGTAACCGCAGCCACCCGCCTTGACCGCCTGGCAGGCCTTGCCGACGCCATACCAGAAAACCGCCGGATGCGCCGCGTGCACTGGCTTGGTGAAATAGTAGGCGGCGGAGCCGGAGTCCTTCTTGTGGAACTCCATGCCAAATGGATAGTCGTCCATTTGCAGTTCCTGCCGTTCCTTCATTTGCTTCAGGAGCGCGTTGTAACCGGACTTGCAGTCCAGCCGCACGCCCTCCGGCTCGCCAAGGCTTGGGCCAGCAGCCAGAACCGATCCGGCCGCGGCGCAAAGGAACAGCCCGCAGAGGCGGGGCAAGAACGAATGCCCCCCCCGTCCGCGCTTCCTTGACCGCCCCATCGCCGCAACTCCCGTATCGTTCATCGGTTCAGCATCACTTTAAGCTGCACGCCGCGCTCTCCCCCTGGAGCAGCCTTCACGGCAGGCGGAAGTTCCGCCATCGCTTCCTTATACGCGCCCTTGTCGCCAAAGGCGCATCCCTCGGTTGCAACATTGAAGCCTTGCCCTGCGGCCTCAAGCTTGCGCCGCACAACCATCGGATGGGCGCGCAAGGACGGCTTCGAAAACAGGTAATGCCGATCCGCCGTGCTTATGGCGATCCAGTCCGCGTTCTCTTCCATCGTCGCGGCAGGCCGTGCGAAGGTCGCCAGCGACATGAGCCCGTAATAGCCGAGCCGGCAATCGAGCTGCACCATGGACGTATCCATGTATTTGCCGAGCGTCAGCCTGACTGCCAGCGTTGCGAGCACCACCCCGAGAAGAACCGCCAGGATGACGGGCTCCGCCTTGCTCATCCGCCCACCAGCTCCACCCGGTAGTTTTCGATCACCGTGTTGGCAAGGAGCTGCTTGCACATGGCATCGAGTTCGGCGCGCGCCTGCTCCTCGCCCGTGGCCTTGAGCTGCACCTCGATCAGCTTGCCCTGGCGCACATCCTCGACGCTCTCGAAGCCGAGCGAATGGAGCGCGTTGGCGATTGCACGCCCCTGCGGGTCGAGAACGCCGCTTTTTAACGTGACGGTTATGCGCGCCTTCATCGGGAATCGAGCCTCCATGTGCGCTCCGGAACTAGCCTATTTCGATTGCACGAGCACCGGCCCTTTTGGCCTTGGCGCCGGATTCTCCACAAGAATCCCAAGCCGCTTGGCAACTTCGGTATAGGCTTCGATCAAGCCGCCCAAATCCTTGCGGAAGCGATCCTTGTCGAGCTTGTCCTTGGTCTCGATGTCCCACAGCCGGCAGCTGTCCGGGCTGATCTCATCGGCCAGCACGACCCGCACCATCTCGTTCTCGAAGATGCGGCCGAACTCGACCTTGAAATCCACAAGGCGGATGCCGATGCCGAGGAAAAGTCCGCTGAGGAAGTCGTTGATGCGCAGCGCCAGCGCCATCATCTCGTCGATCTCCTGCGGCGCGGCCCAGCCGAAGGCCGTGATGTGCTCCTCGGTGACCATCGGGTCGTTGAGCTTGTCGGCCTTGTAATAGAACTCGATGATGGAGCGCGGCAGCGGCATGCCCTCTTCGAGGCCCAGCCGCTCGCACATCGAGCCTGCCACGACATTGCGCACCACGACCTCGATCGGGATGATCTCGACCTCGCGGATGANNTGCTCGCGCATGTTGAGGCGGCGGATGAAGTGAGTGGGCACGCCGATCTCGTTCAACCGGCTGAAGATATACTCCGAGATCCGGTTGTTGAGGACGCCCTTGCCTTCGAAACGCTCGTGCTTCTTGGCGTTGAAGGCGGTTGCGTCGTCCTTGAAGTGCTGAATAAGCGTGCCGGGCTCGGGGCCTTCGTAAAGGACCTTCGCCTTTCCCTCGTAGATGCGGCGGCGGCGGTTATTCATGGGAAACCCCCATATTTGCTGGCAGATCGGGATGCCGGTTCGGGTACGAGCTATACTTCAAGCGCATATTCGCGTCATTGTCACGCGTTCCCACGAAAACAAATGTGGTCAATCCTCCGCCCTCCCGAAGCGGCCAAGGGCACTCAGGCCCCCGCGCGCTAGTTGATTTGGATGCAATTGCACGCTATCCATGCCATGATATCGAATCACGGTTAGCACCTTAAGAGATGGCTGCGGGGGCCTCGCGATTAAAGACCTCGCGCCGCCGCTTACGGTAGCACGTCCCGGGCCAGGGGTAGAGCATGACGACATTCGACGAACGCGAACACGGTTACGAGGCGAAATTCGCCCGTGACGAGGAACTGCGGTTCAAGGCCAAGGCGCGCCGCGACAAGGCCCTGGGAGCATGGGTTGCGGCCCAGTTTGGGCTTACCGGCGAGGCGGCGGACGATTACGCCAAGCAGACGCTCAGGGCGGATTTCCAGCATCCGGGAGACGGGGACCTCATCGCCAAGGTGCTCGAAGACTTCAAGGCCAAGGGCATCGCCATGGACGAGCGCACAGTTAAGAAAAAGCTCATCGAGCTGATGGCCAACGCCGTGGCCGAGATCGAGGCCGGCAAGTAAGGCGGGTTTCCGCCGTCAGCGCATGCGCGCTAACATAACGCGCGATGGTGCCTTGAACGGAGGGAATCTCCCCTCACCCTGCCCCTCTCCCACGCAAGCTCGCCTTGGCGAGCTTGCTACTCAAGAGTGTCCATATCCGCAAGCGGATATGGATAGGATGCGGGGAGCGAGCTTCGAGAATGCCGGAACCTCGCATCTAGCAGCTCTTATGTTGGCGCCAATGCGCTTTCGCGGGCATGACGCTCGTGCGTTGGCGGATGCCTGCCCGGACTTTTGCCCCCTACCTGAACGTGTTCTAAGGGGCAGGAAACGACGCCAGGAAGGGCGGCGCTGCGTCCGCACCATATACAACGTGCCCGCCTTCGAGCTGGGCGGCACCTGTCGCCACAAGCCGAAGCGCCAGCGGGAACAGCCTGTGCTCCATGGCAAGGATGCGCGCCGAAAGCGTGTCCTCATCGTCGCTGGGCAGAACCGGGACCGCGCCCTGCGCGATAATCGGCCCCGCGTCCATGTCCTCGCTCACGAAATGCACGGTGGCGCCCGCCACGCGTACCCCCGCTTCGAGCGCTTGCGCGTGCGGATGCAGCCCCCGGAACGCCGGCAGGAGCGATGGGTGGATGTTGAGCTGCCGGCCGTGCCACTCGCGCACGAACACGGCCGAATGCAGCCGCATGAAACCCGCGTTGCAGACTATATCCACGCCCGCTTCTTTGAACGCCGCCGTCAGCGCGGTGTCGAAAGCCTCGCGGCCCTTGTAGGCCTTGTGATCGATGACGGCCGTGGCGATCCCCGCCTCCGCCGCCCGCACAAGGCCCAGGGCGTCCGCCTTATTGGAGATGACGAGCGCGATCTCCGCCGGAAAATCCGGCTGGCCCGCGGCCTCGATGAGCGAGACGAGGTTGCTGCCGCGCCCGGAGATCAGCACGCCCACGCGCTTGCGCCCGCTCATTGGCAGGCTCCAAGCTTGCCGGATGTGCGGACCGCCGGCTCATCGGCGCCACGCCTTTCGACGATGCCGATAGGGAATGCGCGCTCGCCATGGGCGTGGAAGTGCTCGTCGATGGCGGTGGCGTCATGCGTGGCGACGACGGCCACG
This sequence comes from Hyphomicrobiales bacterium, assembly GCA_003153975.1. GTDB lineage: Bacteria > Pseudomonadota > Alphaproteobacteria > Rhizobiales > Rhodomicrobiaceae > Rhodomicrobium. The sequence goes on along the minus strand of PMBZ01000195.1, from coordinate 22,718 downwards.
AATCCTACGCCGCAATTAAAGGTGCGCAGCATCTCGGCCTCGCCAACCTTGCCAGCCTTGGCCAGCCAATGAAACACGGGCGGACAGTCGATCGCGCCAAGATCGATGTCCAGTCCGAAGCCTGCCGGCAACACGCGCGGCACGTTGCCCGGCAGGCCGCCGCCCGTGATATGGGCGAACGCCTTCACTTTTCCTGTCGCATGGGCCGCAAGTGCCGGCTTCACATAGATGCGCGTGGGCTCGATCAGCGCCTGGCCCAGGCTCTTCGACGGTTCGAAGGGAGCAGGATCGTGCCAGGAAAGCCCCTGGTCGCGCACAATCTTGCGCACCAGCGAAAAGCCGTTGGAATGTACGCCGGAGGACGCGACGCCGATCAGAAGATCGCCCTCCGCGATGTCCTCGCGCGGCAGAAGCCCGCCCCGCTCCGCCGCCCCCACGCAGAAACCCGCGAGATCGTAGTCGCCCGGCGCATACATGCCCGGCATTTCCGCCGTCTCGCCGCCGATCAGCGCTGCGCCCGCCTGCCGGCAGCCCTCCGCGATGCCCGCGATCACCCGCGCGGCCATATCCGTGTCGAGCTTGCCGCTGGCGAAATAGTCGAGGAAGAAAAGCGGCTCGGCGCCCTGCACCACCACGTCGTTCACGCACATCGCCACGAGATCGATGCCGATCGTATCGTGCAGCCCCGTCTCGGCTGCGATCTTGACCTTGGTGCCAACGCCGTCGTTCGAGGCGACCAGGATGGGATCGGTAAATCCCGCCGCCTTTAAATCGAAGAGCCCGCCAAAGCCGCCCAACGCAGCGGCCGCGCCCGGCCGGCGAGTGGCCTTGGCGAACGGCTTGATCTTCTCCACGAGCGCGTCGCCGGCATCGATGTCGACGCCCGCCCGCGCATAGGAACCCGCTGGCTTTTCCGTCATGCTGCCTGTCATGGATCGTCTTTCGCTAGTATCGCTCCGAATTACCGTGCGAGCCCCAGGCCAAATGGTGCGGTAATCCGGAGACGGGACACTGGCGTGGCAAAAGCTTGCAGCGCCATGGGACACCGATTAAAGAGGGGGTAACATGGCGCGCGCGGTCAAGACAAGCGCTACCGGCCTTACGAGCGGGGAGTTCCATTCATGGCGTGCATCGGCTCAGCGAAGCTCTTGATCCGGGTGCTGACGGCGGCGTTGCTTTGCGCAAGCCCCGCCGCCCTGGCGCAGAAGGGGCCAAGCCCGTTTACCGTCGCGAATGTCACTGTCGAGGCGCAAGCCGCCGATTCGGTCGAGGCGAAGCGGGCCGCGACGCAAACCGCCGAGACGCGCGCGTTCCGGACCCTAATCTCGCGCCTCACCGATTTCAGGGCGGCACCCCGCATACCGGACATGCAGCCCGCGGAAATCGAGCGGCTCGTTTCCGACATACAGGTGCGTGGCGAAGGCGTTACCGGCACCAGCTATATTGCCACCTTCGGCGTAACCTTCTCCGAGCGGGCCATGACCGCGCTTTTCTCCCGCCACGGCGTCATTCCCATTCTGGATCGCGGCCCGGAAATCCTGATCGTGCCCGTCTATATCGAAGACGGAACGGCCCGCACTGGCGACCGTAATCCCTGGCGGAGTGCGTTGCTCGAACTCGATCTCACCCACTCGCTGGTTCCGGCGAGAGTGGCGCCTGTCCGTCAGGACATCACCGCGGCCATCGCCAACTCTTACACCGCCAACGCATCGGCGGGCGTGGAGGCGTTAAAGACGCAGCATCGTGCCTCGCAAGTCGTGCTCGCGGTGGCCAGCACCGGCGGCGGCGGCGATATTCTGACGCTGAAGCTCGCGGGCACCGATGCGATGGG
>PMBZ01000195.1:0-20851 GCA_003153975.1 Hyphomicrobiales bacterium | reverse complement strand
GGAAGCGCAACGGGGACGGCCTCGGGCGCCGGCTACATAACCGGGGAGACCGGCTCCATCCTGATCACCGCGCAATTCTCGGGCCTCAAGGAATGGCAGACGATTCGCTCGCGTCTGCAAAACTTGCCTGGCGTACAAAATTGGGATCTCAAGTCGGTCAATCCGCGTAGCGCGACCATCTCCTTCGATTTTCCTGGCGGCGCGGGAAGGCTTACCACGATGGCGGGCTCGCACGGCCTCGCCGTCGAGAGCGGTCCCGACGGCCTGATCGTGAAGACGCAATAGTTCGCATCGAATCGCGCGATGCGCATCTGCGGCATGGGAGCCGCTGGATGCGAGGTTTCGGCATAATCGAAGCGTTCCCCCCTCTCCCTGTCAAAGAGGGAACCCCTGAACTACCTGCGGCGAAGTTTCTACCGTCCCTTCTAAGAAGGATGGGATGGGGGGAGATTCCCGCAGCTCAAGACACCGCCCAGCTGCCGCATCGGCGATTGAACCGAACCGCTACCGCGGTAGCGGCTCGGTTCAATCCATAAAATCCGCCCGTTTTAGGAAAATTAAATAGTTCCAGAATTGCAGGTTGGCATAAGCTATTTCCACTCCTCGATATCTTCGAGGTAGGGTTGCTCGGCGACCGGCTGCAGGGTGATGCCGGCCGGGGCGGGAGCCTCCTCTACCTTCTCTTCTTCGACGCGCTTGGCCGCCTTCTGCACCTCGTGGTCGAGATCGATCTGCGAGCAGAGCGCCAGCGCCACCGGGTCTTGCGGCTGAAGATTGGCGGCATTCCAATGCGTGCGCTCGCGGATGGACTCTATGGTCGACTTGGTCGTGCCGACGAGCCGCATGATCTGCGTATCGCGAAGCTCGGGATGATGGCGAAGGAGCCACAAAATGGCGTTCGGCCGGTCCTGGCGGCGGGAGACGGGCGTGTATTTCGGCGCCCGCTTGGTCCGCATCTCGGGGATGAACACCTTCGACCTCGACAGCTTCAGCCGGTAGGAGGAATCCCTCTGGGCACGCGCGATCTCGTCGCGCGTGAGCTGGCCGGAGGTGATGGGATCGGAGCCGCGGATGCCGTGCGCGACATCGCCGTCGGCAATCCCCTTCACCTCCAGCACGTGCAGGCCGCAAAAGTCGGCGATCTGCTCGAAGGTAAGCGAGGTATTCTCGACAAGCCAGACCGCGGTGGCCTTCGGCATCAGTGGTCTATCAGCCATAAAAAAACTTCCTCCTCTCCTGGAAGCTCGTATCCCGGCCTCCTGGGCAATTTGTCCGATTGTGTGGGGGAACCCGCAATCGAAAGGGTCTCAGCCAATATAATGGCTTCCGCCCTTTTGTGCAAACAAAGCTTTTTGCGGCCGGGCCACCGGCGTTATTGAGCAAGACGCGCCGTCAATGCACGGCGGCCCCGGACAGGAGATTAATCACCGCCACGCCGGCGAGGATGAGCCCGATCCCGATCATCGCGGCAAGGTCGAGGCTTTGGCTGAACAGGACCCAGCCGATGATCGAGGTGAGGACGATCCCGACACCGGACCAGACCGCGTAGGCGATGCCAACGGGGATGGTGGAGAGCGTAAGCGAAAGGAAGTAGAAGGCAATGGCGTAGCCGGCCACAACCAGCCCGGAGGGGCCAAGCCTGGTGAAGCCATCCGAAGCGCGAAGCGCGGAGGTGGCAACCACCTCACCCGAGATGGCGATGAACAGATACACCCATTTCATGCGAGGCTCCCGGCGGACGGCGGCTGGCCGGTGAATAACGGAAGTTTTGGTTTGCCACAAGGCCGTGCGCGCTATCATCTGCCTCCAAAATGACCAAAACCTGAAGCGCCGCCGCGCCGGCGGCTGCCTTCAGGACCTGGAAAGGTTCGCAAATATGAAGCTGCTCTATAACCCAGCATCCCCTTTCGCCCGGAAGGTGCGCGCCGCCGCCATCGAGCTTGGCCTTGGCGATCGCATCCAGCTTGAGCTGACGCTGGTGGCGCCCTGCAAGCCGAACAAGGACTACGCCAGCTCCCATAATCCTTTGCGCAAGATCCCGGCACTCGTCACGGACGGCGGCATGACGATTTTCGATTCCACCGTGATTTGCGAATACCTCGATGCCATGGCCGGCGGGGCCACGCTCGTGCCGCGCGAAGGCGATGCGCGCTGGCGGGTGCTTACGAACCACGCCCTGGCGCAGGGCATGTGCGAGGCCGCCGTTCAGGTGCGGTATGAAACCTGGCTGCGCCCGGAAGCCCTCCGCTGGCAGGACTTCGCGATAGACCAATGGGACCGGATAGACACCGGCATCGCATGGTTCGAGCGGCACGCGGCGGAACTCGCGGGGCCGGTGAACCTCGCGCACCTGACGCTAGGCTGCACGCTCGGCTACCTCGATTTCCGCTGGCCGGAGCGCGATTGGAGGACGCCCAACCCGGCCGTTGCCGCGTGGTTCTCCGCGCTTAAGCAGCGGCCCTCCTTCGCGCTCACGGCTCCGGAAAACCCGCCTGCCTCGTAACGGCGCGGCCGGCATGCAACCCGTGGCGCGATATGCGCCCCGGAGCCGGCCCGATTAGCAGGGTTAGCGCGTAACCCTGCCGATCATATTGTAGCTACGCACGAGATCGTTGAAACGGTCGTTCATGGTTTCCAGATCGCGGGAAACCTCGTGCTCGGGTTTGCCTGCGCTCACGTCGCGGCGGAGTTCCTTGATCTTGGTGAGCACCGTTTCAAAATTGTGATCCAGTTGGAACCATAGCGGCTTGTTGCCAAGGCCCGTTTTCTCATCCGGATGAGCCTGGGCATAAGCCTTGCCCTCGTCGTACGCGGCCTGCATCCTCTGCTCGGGCTGCTGGATCGCGGCAACCGTGAGCTTGCCCGAGTTCGAAGCGGCTTCGATCGCATCCACCGCGCGGCGTGCCTGGAACATGCCGTTCAGCGTATGCCACTCGAATGTTTTGCCGGTCTGCTTCTCCATAGCCGCCAGCTCGCGCTCGTGCAACTTATCCTGGTCCACGCGCACGGCCTCGCGCATGGTGCCGGAGGCAGCGAAGAGCTGGTCCAGCAACGGCGTGAGCTGAGCGTCCAGCTCCTTGGCCTTCTTGAACTTATCGTCCTTGTAATCTTCCTGCTTGTAATAGGCGGTCGCCGTATTCATCACCGGCAGCAGCTTCTCCAGGGTTGCGGCGAACGTCTTGCCTGCGCCGTCGAGCGCAGGGTCCGCAGGGCTCATGGCGACCCCTTCGCCGAGCGATTTCAGGCAATCCTTGGCGAACTTGTTGTCCACATCGTAGGGCTCCAACTTGAAGCCGCTGAAACTGGTATGGCGCCGGAGCCGGATTTCACCAAGCTTGGCCGGCGGCGCCTGCTCCTCCATGAGGAACTGCCGGTACTGGCCAACAACCTTCTGCAATTTGGCATCGACGTCGTTGATGCAGCCTATGAACGGCTGCAGCTTGGCGGCCAGCGCCTCATCCTCTGCGGACAGATATTTCGGCTGGGAAAGATGCGGCCGGGGCAGCCCAGACACCCCGCCTTTAAAAATTCCGCTCTGCCAGATCGCCACGCCCGCCAAGGCTGCGACGATACCGATCCACTTCCCGGTTTTTTCGTTCACTCGATAGATCCCCCATTACTGCCGCGGCAGCGCCCGCCACGGATTACGGCCAAGCGCTGCGACGCTATTTTGCCGCTGGCTGAACAATAATTTACGGAAAACAAAGGAAGACGCGCCCTTTGCCGAAGCAAGTTGGCTATTCCGATTTGGCCGTAATTGCGGCGCTCCCGGCTCAACTTCGGGGCGGCGGCGCGGCCTCACTCAGATCGTGTGCCGCGCTTCGCGGCAGCGGCGCCGGAAGCGAATCCGGCACACACTCGCTAGATCGTTGCGGCACCTCGCTTGCCGCAACTCTTCCCATATCGGTCCCCCATGCGAACGCGCGGGACCCGCGTTGCCGCGCCGTCCCATGCAGCCGGAAGCAATGCCCGCGCGCGCCCGGTGTTACTGCTTCGGCACGGTGAAGCCGCGCGTGCCGCCCATGACGGGCTTGACATCGCGCGTGCCGCCCTCGGTGTCGCCGCTCTGGCCGCCGCATTTGCCCCGGAGCTTGTCCACCAAGCCGCAGGCCGGCTGATAGGCGTCCAGCGTGCCCTTGTAGGGGCCGGCAATATCGTGGGTGCTGTTGCCCGGCGTCTTCAGGAGCTTGAGCTTCTGGCCCGCGGCCAAGTCGAAAACCGCGCCATCCGCGAAAACCGCGTCCGCCGCGATGCCGGGCGCCGTCGAATCGACCACGCGAAGCTCCGCAAGCGCTGCTCCGAGCGGCGCTCCCAGCCAAACCGCGGCCACAGTGCCCGCGATCCAAACAAGCTGCCCTCTGCGCATAACCTCATCCTCCGGATGCCAATTTTGCTTCGTTATCGGATAGTTGCCCCGCCTTGCCGCCCGGAGCGCCGGCCCAGTTGCCGGCAAACAGCCCCAGCGCCCAGGCTAGGAAAAGCGTGGCGGACGGCAGAATAACGTGCGTTGCCCAAAACAAGAGGCCGCCCGCCGAAACGATCGCCAGGAATGCAATCGTGGTCGAGATCAAGCCGCTCCCGCTCAGCGTCCACTGCCGCGCCGCGTAAATGCCAAGCCCCGCAACCGCGGCGGCGATCAGAAATTCCACCCACCAGGTCATCTCGTGAATTGAGCGCCCGTCGCGCAGTTGCGCCAGGATCTGGGCATGAATTCCCACACCGTGGATCGGCTCCCGCGACGCGACCGTCAGCGGGGTTAGATGCAGGTCGCGGTCTTTGAATGCGCCGCCGATAAGCACGATCTTGCCCGAAAGCGCCCCGCGCCAGGACTCGGGCAGGACGGAGCCCTTCGGAGTGCCATCGGCGTCGCGGTGCGCGGGCACTGTGAATGCGGTGAACAGGTCCGCCCCGCCGCTCGCGGGAGGCCGCCGCCAAAAAATCAGGGGCGAGGCCGGCTCGGGCTTCTTGCCGTCGGCGTCGGCGAGCAACCGCGCGAGGGACGGCCGGTGCGGCGGCTCCTCCGAGGCTGGCAGCATGAAGCGCACGGCCTGATCGCCAAGCGTCAACCCGTCGCGCTCTGCCGCGAAGTAGATGTGTCCGGCAGAGCGGCCGGTCTTGGCGATAAAGTCCTCCTGAAAAGCCATTCCCTCCCGCGTTTCGCCACCCCGCCTGTCGACCGCGCCCAGGATGACCGGCGCATGTGCCTGCCGGATCGCCTCCGCAAGCGCTGCGTCTTTCTGCGGCTCGGTCGGCCTGTCGATGATGATATCGAGGCCGATGGCCTTGGCGCCCGCTTCGTCCGCGCGCTTGACGATCTCCGCGATCAGTCCGCGGTCGATCGGAGAGACGTAATTGTAACCCGTGAGGCTACGCTCGTTGATACGGATGACGGCGATATCGCTGCGCGAATGCGGAGCCTGTTCCGCCAGCAAATAGGTGCGCCAGTCGTAGGTGAACTTATCGGGCGCGGCAGGCAACAGGTTCGCGCGCGACACGGCGACCAGCACGAGGCCGGCCAGAATCGAGAACAAGAGTCCGGCAATTATTCTTTTGCCAAGATCCGCGCCGTCCAAGGGAATCCCTCCGCTTCCAGTTTGCCGCGTGCCCTCCGCCATTCCCCCCGGCAGGCTCGCAGCATCTAACAACATTATCGCAAGCGCTTGTGTCAAGCCTTGGGCAAGGTGGCGCGGCGCCGGGCCACAGCGTTTTCATCCGCCAGAGCAAGCACTTGGTTCCGAGTCTTGAAACTGAAAGCCCAGTCCATCCGTCTTTGCTTATGGCGCGCACAAGGGCCGGGCGCCGTAAGATCCCGGCATCGAACCGCCGATGCACGGCTCCAAGGAGGCGTATTCGCGAAGCCAAAACCAACACGGTTCCGGCGTTACGGTAAATCGATCAGGCAGTCTCGCGAGGCTCAATCGCCTCGATTTCCCCCTGCAAAGCGCGGCGTGCCGTCTCCAGATCGTAGCGCGCTTGAATGCCGAGCCAGAACTCGGCCGAGTTGCCAAAATAGCGCGCAAGCCTGAGCGCGGTATCGGGCGTCACCGGCGTTTGCTCGCGCACCAGCCGCTCGATACGCGTGCGGGGTACATGGCAAGCTGCGGCCAGGGCGTAGGCGCTCAGTCCGAGGGGCGCAAGGAACTCCTCCCGGAGGATTTCGCCGGGATGGACTGGCCCCAGAGGGTCGCTGTATCCTGGAGCCGGCTCAGTGGTAGTCAACAATTTCAACCTCCTCGGCATCGGCTCCCGTCCAAACAAAGCATAGCCGGAACTGGTTGTTGATCCGGATCGAATAGCTGCCCGCGCGATCGCCGCTAAGCGCTTCCAGCCGGTTAGCCGGCGGACTTTGCAGGTCGGCTAAAGAGCGAGCTTCCGCGAGCATGACCAGCTTCCTGCGCGCCGGACGGACTAACTCCCCCGGGAATCCCTTTCCCGGGGCGCGGCCTTCGAAAATCGCTTTGGCCCAGGCGTCCCTAAAGCCCTTTATCATCGGCAATACCCTCGCAATGTATCACGACACGATACGTCATACAATCGAATGAAACATCTTTGCAGATACATACGGCGTGCGCGTGTTTTTCACCTGAATCGCGCGGCATCCGGCGGCAGTTCGACAACAAGCGGCTCGGCGAAGGGGATGCCGAATTTGAAATAGGCCAGCAGCGGCTCGCCGCCGATGAGCGCACGGATGACGCGGATCGGGCCGGCGTGGGTCACGGCGAGCACGGGCGGGCCGTCCGGTTCGAGCGAGGCGAGCCAGGCGGCGCAGCGGGCGCCCATGGCGGAGAGCGTTTCGCCGCCCGGCGGGCCGGCGCCGGGCAGGGCGCGCTGCCAGGCTTCCACCGTCTCGCGGCCCAGGTCCAGCCAGCGGCGGCCTTCCCAATCGCCGAAATCGAGTTCCTGCAGCAGGGGCTCGACGGCAGCGGCGCCTAACCGTTCAGCGAGATCGCGCGCGCGCCGGGCGGGGCTCGTCACGATGCGGCAGCCTTCCGCGAGCCCGGCCAGACGCAGGGCGGCGGTGTCGAGCGCATCGGCAACGCATTCGAGGTCCAGCCGACCGTAGCACAGGCCCGGCTCGCACAGGGGCTTTGGGTGCCGCACCAGGATCAGACGCATGCGGCCAGCGCCAGCAGGAAGGAAATCTCGTAGATTTGCTCGACCGCGCCCAGCACGTCGCCCGTGTAGCCGCCGAGCAGCCGCCGCGCGTTCCGGGCGGTAACCAGCGAGGCGATGGCGGCCGCAGCCAGCGCCGTCAGCGCGAAGCGGCCAGGCAGGAAGAGCAGAGGCAGAAGGCCGAAGGCAACAGCGATAGCGAGGTCGGCCCTGGTGACGCCGCGGCCAAGCGGCTTGATTTTCGCGGCGGAGATGCCGCCGGCGTATGGCAAAAGCGAGATGACCGCCACCGCCGCCAGCCGGCCGCCCGCATGCGCCGCGATCAAGCCGGCGGTGGCGATGGAAAGCGGCAGCCCTTCCAGCGCGAAAATTTTGGTGGCAACGCCGGCGCCCAGCGCCAGCGCGCCATAGGTGCCGATGCGGCTGTCCTTCATGATGGCGAGCCGCGCCTCGCGCGTGGCCCCGCCCATGGAATCGAAAAAGTCGGCGAAGCCGTCCTCGTGCAGGCCGCCCGTGATCAGGATGCCGGCAGCGACCGTGAGCAGTGCCGGCAGCAGGCCATGCCAGAGATAGGAGGTCATGAACAGGACGCCAGCGCAGCCAACGCCGACAATCGCCCCAGTCAGCGGGAAATATTTGACCCCGCGCTCCATCCACCGCTCGGCAAAGCCTTGCATGCGCGGCACCGGCAGGCGGGTCAGAACCTGCACCGCGACGAGGAAGTAGAGAAGCTCTCTGCGAATGCGCCGTATCAGCTTGGGTGTTCTCCGGGCAAATCCGCCATGGTGTTAAGCATTTCCTGTGCCATACGCACGAGCGGGATGGCAAGCGCGGCGCCAGTGCCCTCGCCGAGCCGAAGCCCAAGATCGAGCAGCGGCCTTGCGCCAAGCCATTCGAGCAGAACGGTGTGGCCGGCTTCGGGCGAGCGGTGGGCAAACACGAGATAATCGCGCAGATTGGGCTCAATCGAGACGGCGGCGCAGGCGGCGGCCGTGGCGATGAAGCCATCCACGAGGATGACCTGGCCCAGACGCGCGGCGCCCCGCATCGCACCCGCCATCATGGCCATTTCGTAGCCGCCGAACTCGATCAGCGCGCTCTGGCCGCCATGGACGGGTGCGCGGCCATAGGCACGGGCCAGCACATCGCGCTTGTGCTCAAGCCCGCCCGGAGGCGCGCCGGCCCCCATGCCCACGAGCTTTTCGAGCGGCGCCCCGGTCACGGCGTGCGCAACCAGCGCCGCCGCACTGGTGTTGCCGATGCCGATCTCACCCAGCGCCAGGATGCCATAGCCGGCCTTCTTGAGCAGCGCGGCCACCTTGACGCCCGTGTCCAAGGTTCTGCCGAGCTTTGTCCCTGTCATGGCCGGCTCGCGCAGGAAATTGCGCGTCCCCTGCCGCATGCACATGTTGACCAGCAATTTCTGCAGCGTCGCCGGATTTCCGAAATCGCCCGCCGCCTCGCCAGCGGGCGGCGCAAGCTCCGTTTTGAGGCCCGCGTCGATCACGAACGCGTCGGCGCCCACCGCACGCGCCGCGATGCTCGCGCCTGCTTGCCCGCCGAGTACCATCTGCGCGATCATGGCCGAGACCTCGGATGGGTAGGCCGTCACCCCCTCCTCAACGATGCCATGATCGCCGGCGAATACTACGATTGCGGCGCGTCCGGTATCCGGCTTGAGCGAACCCGCCGCGAGCCCTATGTGGATGGCAAGCTCCTCGATGCGGCCCAGCGCGCCCAAGGGCTTCGCCTTGGCGTCGACGGCGGCCTTGAGGCGCGGCTCAAGCTCGCGGTTGAGCGGCGGAACTGGACCGTCCAGGCCGATATCCATGGGATCGCTTAGGCCGTTATTCATCGGAGCACACAAAAGGACGTATCGATGAGCGGACAAGACCACAGCGGCGGCGAGCCGGTCAATGCGCGAATTTTCCCCATCCCCCCCGTCGTGGCGGCGCTGTTCTTGGCCGCGGGCTGGGCGCTGAACCTGTTCTTTCCGCTTCTGGCCCCCGCCGCGCCACCTCTTTTCGCAGCCAGGATCGCGGCAGGCATCGTCCTCTTCAGCTCGCTTGCCGTGGCTGGACTCGCCTTCATCCAAATGATCTGGGCCAGAACCACGGTCCACCCTGGCCACAACGCCAGCGCGCTCGTGCACGGCGGCATATACAGGTTTACCCGCAACCCCATGTATCTGAGCCTCACGCTCCTGATGGCGGGCCTGGGCATTTTCCTTGCCAACCTGTGGATGGTCCTGCTCGCCCCTGCCCTGCTCCTCTATTTCCAGGAGCGCGTGGTCAAGCGCGAGGAAGCCTATCTGGCCGCCCGGTTCGGCGCCGATTATCTGGCTTACAAAGCCAAGGTCCGCCGCTGGATCTGAATGCGCTTCCGGTGTGCCCCCGGCCGGGCTCGCGGATGGATAGGCGGTTACTACCTCCTCGACGATGCCATGATCGCCGGCGAATATGAGGATTGCGGCGGGGCCAAGCTCCGGCTTGAGCGTGACCGCCGCGAGCCGGATATGGATCGCAAGCTCCTCGATGCGGCCCGCCGCCCTAGCAGCTTCGCTTTGGCGCAGGTGGCTGTCCTGACGCGCCTCAAGCTCGCGCGGTTGAGCGGCGGGGCCGGACCGTCAAAGCAGATAGCCATGGGATCGCTCAGGCCTTTGCGCGCCGGAGTACACAAAAGGACGTATGATGAGCGGTCAAGACCACAGCGGCGGCGAGCCGGTAAATGCGCGAATTTTCCCTTTCCCGCCGATTGTGGTGGGGCTGTTCATCGCGGCCGGCTGGGCGCAGAACCAGCTCGTGCCGCTTTCCGGGGCTGCGCCCGTGCCCATTGAGGCGCGCATCGGCGGAGGCCTTATCGTAGCCTTCGCCTTCGGCATCGCCGGCGCCGCCTTTCTCGAACTGCGGCGCGCCAGAACACCCTTTCTGCCCGGCCGTAACGCGAAAGCGCTCGTGTATAGCGGCGTGTTCCAGCGCTCCCGCAACCCGGTATATCTGAGCTTTATAATCGTCACCCTGGGCTTGGGCATCGCCACCGCCAACCCTTGGATGATCCTCGCCGCCCCCGCCCTGCTGCTCTACCTGCAAGAGCGCGTGGTCAAGCGCGAGGAAGCCTACCTCACCGCCCGCTTCGGCGCCGGTTATCTGGCTTACAAGGCCAAGGTCCGCCGCTGGATCTGAGCGCCGGTGCGTGGAGGAAGGCGCGGCCAGCCGGAGAGCACCTCTGCCCCTTACGCGCGGCTTGCAGGACTAAATTAGATAAAACTACGCCGGTTCTGAGTTCTTCTTGGTTTCTCTCGCTTCGCTGCCGGTATTCCTGCTACAAATAGCGTCCATCGGGACAACCGTTGCGTCCATGCAGGCCATGCCGGCTGGATGTATCCCTGTACCCGCAAAAATAGAAAACTGCGGAGGAAACAAATGATCCATTATATTGGCCGGTTGGGCCTGATGTGCATGGTCGTTGCAGCAGGTCCTTGCGTTGCCGGGCCGCCGGCCGATGCCGATAATATCAATTTGCAATGTTATGAAAGCACCTCGCCGAACGGCAAAAAAACCTATAATGTATTTTGGTTAGATTTCAAAAACAGCATAGTCACCATCGGAAGCGCCTCGGCACCCCCAAATAATGCAGACGATCCGATTGTAGAAGCTGTCTCACGCACGGTACCTGTTACCGTTACCCCGGAAGCTTTCTCTTTCCAAAACAATGGTAATCAAGAACACATCAGCCGGAAGACCGGGATTTACAGCCTGGCTGACGGCAAGCAGGAGCGATGCTGGAAGGGTACAATGGCATTCCCAGCGGCAAGGTTCTGAGCGCCGGCACACCGGAGCCCAGAACAAGCCGCCACGCGATAATCCCTGGCGCCGGAAGGCTCCGGGCCAGATTATCCCTTATTGGCGGGTGGCTGCCAGCCACCGGCCAGCGCTCAAAGCGGTCCCATCGCGCTTATTCACCATCCGTTCCCAAATATGTGTTGGTTCTGAAGTGCCGGATACGATGCCGCAAGCTCTACCCCATGTTACACTAAATACTTGTGCGTTTTCGCATTTTCAAACCGGACGTGGCGCGGGTTAGGCCCTGCGCTCCATCTACGGCGAACCCGGAAAACTTGAGTACCTTGGAGGAACGGCATGACCAAGCGCGTCGCACTTATCACGGGCGGGATGGGCGGTCTCGGAGAAACGATCTCAGCTAAAATGTATGGCGCGGGCTACCGGGTGGCCGTGACTTACTCGCCGTCCAACAAGACCGCCAAGAAATGGCTGGCCGGCATGGCGAAGCAAGGCTTTGAAATACACGCCTATCCTTGCGACGTTACCGATTTCGACTCGTGCACCAAGTGCGTTGCCGCCGTGGTTGAAGAGCTGGGGCCGGTCGATATTCTGGTCAACAACGCCGGCATCACGAAGGACATGACCTTCCGCAAGATGACGAAGGCCGATTGGGATGCCGTCTTGAGCACCAATCTCGATTCGGTGTTCAATATGACGAAGCAGGTCCATGACAGTATGATGGAGCGCGGCTGGGGCCGCATCATCAACGTTTCTTCCGTGAACGGCTCGAAGGGGGCGTTCGGGCAAACGAATTACGCGGCGGCAAAAGCCGGCATGCACGGCTTCACGAAATCGCTTGCGCTCGAATCCGCCAAGAAGGGCGTGACCGTCAATACGATATCGCCCGGCTACATCGGGACGAAGATGGTTACGGCCATCGATCCCGAGGTTCTCAAAGCCAAGATCCTGCCTCAGATTCCGGTTGCCAGGCTCGGCAAGCCGGAGGAGGTTTCGGGGCTCATCATCTATCTGTGCTCGGAAGAAGCGGCTTTCGTGACCGGCGCCAACATCGCCATTAACGGAGGCCAGCATATGCAATAAGCCGGGTCAGGAGCGCACCGGGTTCTCCTGCACGGTCCAGCGGCCGATATCCTCGTCCTCGCCGATGAGTGCGAGCCCGTAGGCGATCGAGACGAACTCATCGCCGGAATCGACCTTCGCCGCGCCGAAGCGGTCCGCGAACATCTTCCTGACCGCCGGAACGAAAGAGGTGCCGCCGGTCAGGAATACACGGTCTATCGTTCCGGGCTCAAGTGCCGCCATGCGCAAGGCTTCGTCGATACAGGCGTTTATCCGGTCCAGATCCTTCGCGATCCAGCTTTCGAAATCCCGGCGCGCGACGATCGTGTCCACATCGACGCCGGCGGCGGAAAACGTGAGACGCGCCGTATCCTCGTGCGACAGCCGCGTCTTCGCCTCCGAAACCGCCTTGTAGAGCGTATAGGCCGCGTTGCCTTCTATGAGCGCGATGAGCTTGCCGATCTTCTCAGGCTCAAGGCTTGCCGCGGCAAGACGCTTAAGCTCGGCCACCGTCTTCGGGGAACGCATGAGGCACAGATCGCTCCAGCGCGCGAAATTGTGGTAATGGCTCGCGGGCATGTCGAGCAGCTTCTCGAAGCTCTTGTATTTCGCGCCCTTGCCAAGAATTGGCGCCACCACATGATCGATAATCCTGTAGTCGAATGTATCGCCCGCGATGCCAACGCCGGAAAAGCTCAACGGATAGGCATGAACGCCGCGCGGGCCGGGCTCGAAACGCACGATGGAGAAGTCGCTGGTGCCCCCGCCGAAGTCGCCGACGAGAACGGTGGAGGCGGTCTTCTGCTTGTGCGCGTAGAAATAGGCGGCGGCGATGGGCTCCATGACGTGATGGATTTCCGTAAAGCCCAGGCGGGCGAAGGCGGCTTCGTAGCGCCGCTGAGCCAGCGCCGCATCCGGGGTAGGCCCGGCGAATTTCACCGGCCTGCCAAGGACGAGCCGGGGCGGCAGGCGCTCAAGGCCGGTCCCGGCGCGCGCCCTCACCTGCTCGAAGAAGGCGGCGAGGATGTCCTCGAAATAGTGCCGCTTGCCATAGACCGAGGTGTGTTGGAAGGACGGGTTGGCGGCGTAGGTCTTGAACGATTGGAAGAAGCGCGTGTCCGTGGGGTATTCGATGAAGGCGTCGATGGCCCAGGGGCCGGCCTCGCAGCGGGTCTCCGGCGCCCACTCGCCATCCTCCTGCCAGAAGCTTAAGACCGAGCGGAAGGCGGAAAAGCCCGCCGCCCCATGCTCGAACCGCGCGGGCTCCACGCCGCCGTCCGGGCGCCGCCGCGCCAGCACCGTGTTGGTCGTGCCAAAATCGATCCCTATGCAAGAACTCATGCCAATGCTCACGTAACCTGCTTTCGCGCGAAGAGGCCGTCCTATAGCAGACGGGCCGCAGCCCCGCACGGGTAATTCCGCTTCCCGGGCAGCCGGAAATCGATCCTGGATATCGCTTCGAATTGGCGGCCCCTCGATCCCTGAGCCTGCGGCAAAGTGAACCTGAAGGCAAATGCCGGGACGTGCGTGCCGCTCGCCGGCAGGCACGCAAGCCCCTCATGCGGCGCAAGTAATTCCCAAAGGCCAAATCCGCCAGCGCCCACCCTCCGGCTGCCTGCTGCGGCAACGTGTCTTGACCGCTACCATTGAACCTTTGCGCGCAAGGGATCACTAACGAAAGCGTTACCGGAGCCAAAAGGAGACTACGATGTACCGCACTGGATTGCGCGGCGTGGGCTTGGCGCTTGGTTTGAGCATTGCCGTCTTTGGCACCGCGGCCAGCGCAAGCGAGCCCCTGCGGTTTCTGTCGAAGCAATACCGGGAGCTGCAAGCCATCACCCAAGACTTTGGCTCGAAAACCGCGAACGGATATTTCCTCAGCCAAGGGGGCAAATGCCATCTCACGCTCATGGTGGCGGAGAGGATCGATGCGGAGCAGCACCAGCCGCTATCCGCGGCGCGCGTCCGGGTTAGCCTGAGCCCGCTGCAGCATGCCGCCATCGATAGCAGCGAAGGCCAAACGCTGAGCTTTACCTGCAGTGAAAATGCGGCCGTAATGCTGGTCGAAAAGGACCATTACCACTGAGGTTGCGGCCCGGCAGACGCGGTGCGGACGCAGCAAGCAGGCGCCCGGCTTGCCAACCTCCGATTTGGCGAAAAAAGCCCTTGCGTTTTTGTGCGTCGCACCATAAATTGTTGCAGTGCGATATGCGTTCATTACGCATATCCTTGCCCTCCTTGGGCGTTTCCTCCCTAGACTTGGGGCTGTTCAATCATTTTGAATGGCTCCTTTTTTTTGCCCAGGCGCGGCCAGAACCCGCCTCCCAGGCCGTCATGTGGAGTATTCCCCGCTATCCCACGGCGGGTGAAACATAATATCCCGCGGCTCCAGCCACACACACTCGATGGGGCCATCCGGATCGTCCTGGCATTCGTAGATCAGGCCATGCGCCATGCCGTCTATCAGGGCCTCGAACGGCTTCACCCAGATGTCTTCGATAACGGGATCGCGCTCCAAAAGCAGGCTCAATATTTCATCGAAAGCCTCATGCGCCGCTTCCACCTCCGCCTCGCTTCCAGGTTCGTAGCCTTGGGGATACACCACCGTTTGCAGGTGCGTTCCGTCCGGGTGGAACAGATGGAGCACCGCAAGGCAGCGTTTAGGGCGGTCAGGGGCTTTGATCGAAAACGTACCCGTGACACTGGCCATGAAGAGACCGTCCGGATGCCGAAGGCGGCCCACATGCTGAAAATGAACCTCGTCCGGGCAAATCCGGATTTTCTCAGGCCTGCTCATGCTGTCCCTCCTCCACCTGACGTTACTCCTCCAGGGCCACCAGCAATGGCCCTGGAGCACCGCGATGGGGCTGGACCCGTCTGGCGGATTTTGGGCTAAACTGCGGCTTCCGGCTCCTCCGCCTGCGCTCCGGCCGCGCCCGAAAGCTGCCTGCGCATCTCGTCTGCGTCGAGCGCGCCTTCGAGTTTCGAAACCACGATTGTCGCGACACCGTTGCCTATCAGGTTGGTGAGCGCGCGCGCCTCGGACATGAAGCGGTCCACGCCCAGGATCAGCGCGATGGAGGCCACTGGGATCGTGCCCACCGAGGACAGCGTCGCCGCCAGCACCACGAAGCCCGAGCCGGTCACGCCGGCCGCGCCCTTCGAGGTGAGCAGCAGAATGGCGAGGATGCCGAGTTGCTGCATGAGCGTCAGGTCCGTATTCGTCGCCTGCGCCAGGAACAGCGCCGCCATGGTGAGGTAGATGCAGGTGCCGTCGAGGTTGAACGAGTAGCCGGCCGGGATCACGAGGCCGACCACGGATTCCTCGCAGCCCAGCACCTTCATCTTGGCGATCATGCGCGGCAGAACCGACTCCGAGGACGAGGTACCGAGCACGATCAACAGCTCTTCCTTGATGTAGGCGATGAACTTCAAGATGTTGAAGCCTGACAGCGCGGCGATGGTGCCGAGCACCAGGAAAATGAACACGAGGCAAGTCGCGTAGAAGCAAAGCATCAGCTTGCCGAGCGAGAGCAAGGTGCCGAGGCCGTATTTGCCGATGGTGAAGGCCATCGCGCCGAAAGCGCCCAGCGGCGCCACCTTCATGACGATGCCGACGATGCCGAAAAAGGCGTGCGCGGTCTGGTCGATGATGGCAACGAGCGGCTTGCCGCGCTCGCCCAGCGCGAACAGCGCGAAGCCGAACAGGATCGACAGGAACAGTACCTGCAGGATCTCGCCTTCGGAGAAGGCGCCGACCACGGTGTTGGGGATGATGTTCATGAAGTAGTCGATGGCGCCATGCTCCTTGGCCTTGGCCACATAGGATGCGACCGCGCTCGTGTTGAGCGAGGCGACATCGACGTTCATGCCGGAGCCGGGCCGGAAAAAGTTGGAAATGACAACACCGATGGCGAGCGCGGCCGTGGTGACAACCTCGAAATAGATCAGAGACTTGAGGCCGACGCTGCCAACTTTCCGCATGTTTTTCATGCTGGCGATGCCGTGCACCACCGTGCAGAAGATGATGGGCGCGATCAGCATTTTGATGAGCTTGATGAAGGCGTCGCCGAAGGGCTTCATCGCCTCACCCCAGCCGGGAGGCAGGAGCAGGAAGGGCTGCTGCCAGGCGGGCACCTTCCCAGGGTCCGACGGCGATAGGATGCCCAGCACCACGCCGATGAAGATCGCGGCCAGCACCTTGACATAGAGATGTTTGTAGAACGGCGGACGGGGCGCCGGCCCCGTGTAAGCGAACGCTTCCGTTGGTTTCATTATATCCCCCCCTGACGGCCAAGCCCCTTCAGGCCTCTCCATCTTCGCAGCCGCTAGCTTGGCTTGCAAGAGACGGGATGCCCCCGCCTATACTTTCTGTAACGCGGGGTGAGGTGCGGCGCCGGTCTTTGGCCGCGGCCCGGCCGGTTCAAGGACTCGTTTACCAATATTGCAGCGCTTTCTGTGCCTCGGCACCGCTCTTTTCATGTTGATAGAATATAGCACAAATGTTTTGCGAAATAGTTTATGCAATAATGCACTGATTTCTCAGCTGCAATTAGATCCGTTGACATCTCATCTATGGTTAACCCGGAAATCGCGATTATATTTAAAGGTATTTTCCAACTGTAGAAATCGGCTTAAAGCGCGGAAAATTTCGCAAAAATGCGCGTGTGGAACGCATGCCGCGCGGGCGTTAACCACGGCCGCATTTACCATGATGCGGCCCTAAGGAAAGAGAACCTTTTGTTAAGGGGCGGGGTGCACACAAGCTGCCCTGTTGCGCTCCGGCTTGTCAAACCGGACATATCGTGTACTGCCGGCACTGTCACACGGGCCTTCTTGTTCCCCGGCCGGCCCAATGCTAGAATTCTCCTATGACAGCGCTCGCGCAAGAATTGATGACGGCCGAAGAATTTGCGATCTGGGCAGCAAAGCGCCTGGAAAAGCATTGGGAGCTGTTCGACGGGGTGCCGCAGATGCAGCAGGCGGAGAGTTGGGGGCACACCGATGCCAAAGGGCGCATTTACGCTGCACTTCTACGCGCGGTGGCTGGGCCGGAACTCGATTACTCCGTTGGCATCGATGGAGTGCTGGTAAAGGTAGGCCCCGCAAGCACCTTTCAGCCCGATGTGGTGGTGTTCACCGGACAGATGGACAGAGCCAGTATCATAACGCCCGGGCCGCTGATGGTTGTGGAGGTCCTTTCGCCGTCCACCGAGCGCAGGGACCTCACCGTTAAATTGGCCGGCTATTTCCAAGTCCCCTCCATCGAGCATTACGTCATCGCCGATTGGCAGGCCCGCGAGCTGATCCACTACCGGCGCGAAGGTGCGGGGATAGCACCGCCGGTCATCCTGCACGAGGGCGAGTTGCGGCTCGATCCGCCCGGCATCGGCATCGCGCTGGCCGAGGTGTTCAAGTAGCTTTCAGGCTCGCCCATTTTGCAGCGCGCCGGGATAAGCCCGGCCGGCGGCTTGACCGCGTCTAGCTTTTTGTCTTTCATGCTCTGCAACCGAGGCGCGGCATTGCGGACATCTTCATCTCATATAAATCGGAGGAGCGGGCCTTGCCCGAGGCGCTCGCCAACGACCTCCGGGCGGCGGGCTACTCGGTCTGGTGGGACGTGGACCTCGTGGGCGGCGCGGCCTTCCGCACGCAAATCATCGAAAAGCTGAACGCGGCCCGCGCCGTCATCGTGATTTGGACGCTCGCCTCGGTGCAATCCGAGTTCGTGCTCGACGAGGCCGATCACGCCAAGCAGCAGGACAAGCTCATCCCCGTGCGGGTGCCGGAACTCGATCCGCGCGGCATTCCCTTGGGCCATCGTCAGGCGCAAACCTGTCTCTTGAGCGAGCGTCCGCGCATCCTGGGCGCGTTGCAGGCGATGGGGCTAGCCACGCAGGTGGCCGCAGCGCCGGCGCCCGTTCGTCGCGATGGCGGCAGACGAGCAGTTGTGGCAGGAGGTGAGCGCAGAAAATTCACTAGACGCCCTTCTGTATTATCTCCGCAAGTTTCCTGATGGTGGGCGCGCAGTTTCGGCGGACATTCTGATCTGGGACATTCTTTCGGCGGAAAATACCGTGGCGTCCTACCGCAGTTACCTGGGGGCGCTGCCGGAGGGGCGGCACAGCGCGGTGGCGGAGTTTCGCATCGAGCGGCTGCGCAAGGCAGAGCGCGAGCCATGATAGGACGCTCAAGCTTTGGGATGTGGCAACAGGCGACGAACTGCACGAGTTCGGGCACAGTGACGTTGTGACCTTAGTCGCCTTCTCGCCCGATGGCCGCTTCGTCCTCTCCGGCAGTGAAGACAAAACGCTGAAGCTGTGGGATGTGCCGGAGTAGACGCAGGCGCGTTAGCGCGCTGCACTTCGCCGGGCGCATTGCGCGGTCCAAGTGCATGCCCGGCGGGCGGCCCTTGCATTCAACGCTTCCGCGATGCACATTTAAGCTATGAACGAACGCGTAAAAGTCATCACTGAGCAAGCGCTGGCGTTACCGCGCCACGAGCAGGAAGAGGTGTATCGCGCGCTGGCGGACAGCCTTGGGAAACCGGATGCCGCCATAGACGAAGCTTGGCTCGATGAGGCCGAGGACCGGCTTGCGGCTTACGACCGGGGCGAGATCGCTTCGGTCACGCTGGACGAATTGATTGCGGCGCGGAAGGCTCGGTGAAAGCGCGGTTTATCGCGCCTGCGCAACACGAACTCGACGAAGCGGCCGAGTACCACAACGCGAAAATACCCCGTTTGGGCGACGATCTCTTCGATGAGGTGGCAGCGGCGGCCCGGAGGCTTTGCGATTTCCCTGAATTGTGGCCAAAGGTCCGGAAGAACATTCGGCGTTGCCGCCTCAAGCGGTTTCCATATTCGCTAATCTACCGCGCCGATGCGGAAGAGATTGTTATAATCGCCGTGATGCACAATCGCCAGCGTCCCAATTATTGGCGGTCGCGCGTCGCGGCTCACTGACATCCGCATCCCCGCGTCCAGGCCGGCAGAACTATGTGCTGTCATGCCGGAAGACCAGAGTACTATCCGGCAACTTGCACAAGGGAGGATACCGGATAATGCCTGCGGCTTTTCCGGTATGACACTGCGGATGTTGCAAGCGCTTTCCGCGATGACATTGCTTCCATCTAAGATGTTTGCCTTCTAATCCAGCCACTTCGCCAGCGCACTCAGCTCATCCGCCTCGCGCGCGGGCTTATCCCACCGTATGCGTTCGATGCGCGCGCCCCGCAGCGTCACGCCCGACTTATGCCGCGCCGACCGATGCACCGCGTCGAACGCCACCTCGAACACCAGCGCCTTCTCCACCTCCAGCACCAGCCCGAAGCGCTGCATCGCGTGGCCGCGCACCCATTCAGCGAGTTCCTTCGCCTCCTCGTCCGTGAAGCCGGAATCGGCCTTGCCGATGGGCGACAGCGCGCCCTCGTGCCAGAGCCCGAAGGTGAAGCTGGAATAGAGCGCCGCGTCCTTGCCCGTGCCGCGCTGGGCGTACATCAGCACGGCATCGGCGAGCTTGGGATCGCGCTTCCATTTGTACCACAGGCCCTTGGGCCGGCCGGCGACGTAGGGGCTGCCGAGGCGCTTCAGCATCAGCCCCTCGATATGCGGCGAGCCGCGCGCGGAGCATCGCCCGCGCAGCGCTTGCAGATCGCCAGGACCGCGAAAAGCGAGCGGCTCGGCGAGTTCCGCTCCGGCGGGCTTCGCGCCATCGAACCAGCGCGCGAGTTCCGCCTTGCGCTCCGTCAGCGGCAGCGGGCGCAGGTCGCGGCCGCCAATCGCCAGCGCGTCGTAGAGGATGAGGTGGCCCGGATAGGCCGCGATCAGCTTCGGGTCCGGCGATTTGCGGTTGAGCCGCTGCTGCAAGTGGCCGAAGCTCGCGATTTCGCCGCCGGCCTTCACGATAAGCTCGCCGTCGAGCACGGCCTCGAAATCCACGCGCGCGAGCACCTCGGGGAAGGTGCCGGAGATGTCGTCTCCGTCGCGCGAGAACAGCGCCTTGCCGGCCGGCGCCGAGACCACCTGCACGCGGATGCCATCGTACTTCCATTCCGCCATGAATTCGGCGGGCGTGACCGTCTCCACCTCCGCCTCCTCGATGGCGTGCGCCAGCATGACGGGATGGAACGCCGGCGCACCCTTGCAATCGGGCTTGGCCCCGCGGCCTTCGAGCCAGGCGAAGAGGCCGGTATAAGGCGGCTCTACTGCGTGCCAAACCTCCTCGATTCCGGCCACGCTCACCCCGCCGAACCCCGCCAGTACATGCTTCACCGCGCGCGCGGACATGCCGATGCGTAAGCTGCGCATGCCGAGCTTGAGCAGCGCCCAGCGTTCCAGCGGCGTCATGTTATCGAGCAGCAGCGCGAGGTATTCGCGGATGCCCGGCTTATCGCGCGTCTGGAACTCGTGGATGACCTCGTGCAACGGCGGAATACGGTTGAGGATGGCAGCGCGCGGATTTCGCGGCCAGACATGCGCCACCGTCTCCGGCATATCGCCCACATAATCGTAGGAGAGCGCTAAGAGCACCGGGTCCACGCGTTCCGCCGCGAGATCGCGCACCAGCGCCCGCTTGACCAGTTCGCGGCCGAGCGTGCCAGTGATCGCGCCCACGGCAAAGCCCCGGTCCGGGTCCGGCGTGCGGCGCAGGTAATCGGCCAGGATCGCCGCCCTGGCGTTGCTGGAGTGCGTGAAGTAGAGCCGGTCGAGCAGGGCGGCGAAGGCTTGCATGCGGGCAATGTAATCCGCTTCCGGCCGCACCAAAAGCCCGGCGCGCTGGGGAGCCACAATCCCGCAACAGTTTGAGTCCACGGATGCGGCATGAAATACGCGAAATTTGCGCTGGCGTTCGGCATGTGCGTGCTGTGCGGCCTG
>PMBZ01000048.1:14980-33567 GCA_003153975.1 Hyphomicrobiales bacterium | reverse complement strand
CCGGTGAATGTAAACAGGCCCTAGTAGATGCGCTCGAAAATCCGCATGCCCGGCTCGCCGGTGAAGCGGTAGACGAAGGCATCGGCGTTGTCGAACGGGCTCGCCTCGTAATCCCAGCGGTGCGGGAAGGGCAGATCCTCGTCGTAGGCGTAGCGGCTGTAGCCGTATCGGCCCAGGCAGCACCCGGCGCATCTGCGCGGGACGGCGTGGCAATTATAGGCGCACCAGTTGCTGAAGGTGCCTCCGCGCCGGCGGTGCCGGATTTGGATAAGGTCCGTGGCGGGCTTGGCGGCGCGTTCCATTGCCGGCCGGGCCAATCCGTGCGGCGCGGTCAGCGCGTCCGCCTCGCTTCCAAAGGAGATGGCGGCCAGGATGCCCGCGGCGATGCAAATGAAGGTTCTCATCCGGATAGTCCTTGCTTGGGTGCCCCGGCCACTTGGAGCGTTCAGGCGAATTTTCTCAAATCGCACCTAAGAATGCGGTGGGGAGACGCGCCCCGCCGAAGGCGGGAAGGCTGCGGGGGCCGCCTCCCGCTTGCCCTAGAACAGCCAGCCGAAGGGCCGCCAGCCGCTGCCATAAAACCCGTAATACCCGCAACCGCCGCTACCGCCGCACCCGCACCCAGTCCGGGGTGCGTAATAGCCGGGGGTATAGTCCCAGCAGCCTCCGCACGTGCCGCAGTTTATGCATCTGGTGCTGTAGGTGTACAGGTTGCATCCGCACGCTCCGCAGCCGCATCCGCCACATCCGCAAGCGCTGTGCCGGTAGCCGTGCCTGTGGCGGCAGTGGTGCACAAGCACGGCGCTGCTGTTTGCGTGCAGGCCGTTCGCCGGGCTCACCGTCATGGCGAAGGCGTTTTCCGTAAGGAATGTGGCTGCAAGCAAGGCTGCCGCCGCGAGCATAAGTCTTTTCATTTTCTGGACCTCGCAACAATGAAAGTTCGTGCAGCCAGGAAGGCCGCCGGCCCAGACCATAAATTCAAGCAGTTAATATATGTTGTATGGCACGCTGTACGCAATCTACGCGTGTGGACGCAGGCTATCGGGCGGGTCCGGTCCGGAAACGGAAACTGACGGCCCAAACCGGGACCGCCAGTTTTCAATCGCAACCCGGCAAGCCTATTTCTTGTCTTTCCTGGTCTCGCCCGCCTTGCCGTCCTTCGCTGCGCCGGCCGCCGCATTGTCCTTCTTCGTTTCGGTGGCCTTTACGTCCTTCTTCGGCTCGGCTGGCTTCACTTCCTTCTTGGCCTCCAAAGGCTTCGCTTCCTTCTTGGGCTCAATCGCGCTCTTGGAAGCCTTGGCGGGCTTGTTCACTTGCACAGCCCCGTGGCCGTGCTTCTTCACGTGCTTGTGCACATGCCGGACTGCCACCTGCCGGTGTGCGTGGTGGCGGGCGTGATGCCTGTGCCGGTGACGGCGATGCACGGCCCGCGCATGGTGCTTGCGGTGGCGTTTCGCATGGACATGCTTCTTGGCCTTGCCCTTGCCGGCGTGAACGGTTGCCATGCCGTGCCTGTGAGTGGTTGCCGCCCTGGTTCCGGTAACGGCGCCGGCTTTGGCGGCCGCCGGAGTATCGGTCTTCTTCGAGGCGTCCATCTTTTTGGAGGCATCGGGCTGCTTCGCGGCATCCGCCTTGTTCTGCACGGCTTTGCCGGCATCGGCGGGCTTGACCTGAACATCGGCCTTGACGGGAGCGGTTGCGGGCTTTTCGGCTGCAAACCCGCTACCAGCGGCGAAAGCCACCGCCAGCAGACTCATAAAAGCGACAACTAACTTTTTCATAACTAACGCACCGGAGTTAAGTTAAGGGATAGCGGGCCGAAGCGCTTGCCCCGACTCGATTGCTGTTGCATGCGGGAAGGGGCAGTCACCTCATTGCTTAATGAATAAGCAAGGTACCCACTTGCATTGAAATCCACTAAAGTGAAAAATCTCTAAAAAACAAGCTACTGAACATTAAAGGGTGTTAACCGTTGCAGCGCGGTCACAGACAAGGGATGGCGAAGACCGATGAATAGCCGCATGAGAAAGCTCGTTGGAACAACGATTTTCGTTGTGGGAAGCTTCAGCTACTTCTTCTTTGCCATCACCGTGGCAATCGTACGCCTGCCGGACACCACGATCGGCACGCAGCTTCTGTTCTATCTGGTAACCACGCTGATCTGGCTCTTTTTTGCCGGTATACTGGTTCGCTGGATGCAAAAGCCTGACCGGACCTGAACCGGCTGGAGCAGGCAGCCACGCCCGTTCGATCAGGCATCGAGTGCCGGTGCCGCAGCCCCAGGCGTCTGTTGTGTAAACCGCGCCGGCGGGCCTCGCCGCTGGAATCGCTCCCGCCTATCGCAGCGACAAGAACGCCTGGCTCACATCGGGCGCGAGCCACGCAGCGCCGGTAATACGGCCGGCGCCACCAGCCTCCCCCCAGCTACGAAGCGTATGTATTTTCCGAAATACGCGCGGACTCCATTCATACCCGGCTAAGCACCGGCTGCGGGCGGCTATCTCAGGTGCGCCTGCCTGGAGATCGGGAGGAATGCCTATGCTGAGATCTCTTGCTCCGGTGGCCCGGTGGTTCGTTGGGGAGGGCAATGTCTATTTCGATATTACCGATGTCGTGGGCCATGCACTCAAGAACAAAAGCGTGACCGGCATTCAACGGGTGGCTACGAGCGTACTTGAGAATATAATCAGGTTCGATGAAGAAGGCAGGTATTGGGGACTCGTAAGAGACTCCTTTTCCGAAGAGTTCGCGGCCGCCGACCTGTCGTTTTTGCGGCAGGCGCACAGTTATTCGGATTATGCGATGCGATTTGAGTATGCGGGTTCTGGGGATGCCTGGGGCCACACGCTTCCCCCAAAATACCGGCCCAATCCATTAAGCTCCCTCCTGAGATCGATGCACCGGAAATTGCGCTGGGCACGTTCGAAAAGGCCACAAGCCGATTTGGCATTGGAGGCCCGGCCCCCTGAACCATCCAGTCTGGCTCCGCTGAAGCTGAAAAAGGGCGATATCGTCGTCACCATGGGGGTTGGCTGGAGCACGAAGTACCGTGAAGTTCACGAGCTGGCGAAGCGCTTCGCGTGCAAGACGGTCTCGGTCGTTTACGACCTCATCCCGATTACGCACCCTCAGTTCGCCCCCGGCAGGAGCAAACGCTTTTGCGCCTGGATCGATTATATTGCGGCGAACTCGGACACGATTTGCACGATTTCCGAATATTCGAAGGGCGAGCTTCTGTCCTATCTGCATGGCAAGGGTGTACACAGGCAAATTCACATTATCGATCTTCCTCATGAGTTTAAAAATGCGTCCGGGAATTCCGGGGCGGGCATCGGCGAGGAAATTCGCCGCTTGGCCCAGGAACGGTTCATGCTGTGCGTTGGAACCGTCGATCACAGGAAGAATGCGCTGGGTTTGTTACAGGCCTGGCACGAGTTGTACAAACAAGGAGTCCGCGTGCCCAACGCAGTCATTTGCGGAGCCGCGGGGCGCGGAGCCGGCGAAATACAAAACTTCCTGCGCTCGATGGCTCGGGATGCGGGCAAAGCCGTCACAATTATCCACAACCCCAGCGACGCCGAGTTGGAGCTGCTTTATCGATCCTGCCAGTTCTCCGTCTTTCCAAGCTTCGTCGAGGGATGGGGGCTGCCGGTCGGCGAAAGCCTCTGGTTCAAGAAGCCGGTTCTCTGCGCCAACTGTGCATCGATGCCCGAGGCGGGCGGCAAGTTCGCGGTGTATTTCGATCACGGCAAGCCCGGCTCCCTGCGGGATGCTCTGCGCCAGATGATCGAAAGCCCCGTCGAATTGCCAGACGGTATCCGCGAGCAACTCACCACCTGGGAGGATACCGCCGCCTCGGTTTGCGCCATAGTGCATTCCGGTCACACCGCGGTTGCGTGCGCTCAAATGTCTTGACCGTCAAACCCGTTGCTCTTATGCCCCTCAAGCGGCATTGCATTGCCGCGTTGGCCGGTGGAATTAACGTATGGCGATCTTCAGCAAGAGCCGCTTCTCCATATTCAACATCTTCGGCGATAGCGATTTTCGCATATTCGTGTCCATTTTCAGGGAATACTTCCCGCTCTATAAGTACAAGTACGGGCTCATTCTGGCCCTTATCATTGTTGCGTCCTACGTCACTGCGGCCGCGGCGTGGCTGGTCCGGGACGTCGTCAACGACTTCTTCGTCAAGAAGGAGGGGACATTCCTCGTCCCTCTTTTTCTGCTGATCGTCGGCTTGTTCATCGCGAAGGGCGCGTCGTCCTATTGGCAGGCCGTGCTTTCGGCGCGAATCGCCAACGACATGGTCGCCCGCACCCAGGAGCGGATGTTCGCCCACATCCTCGCGCAGCGCGTTCGCTTTTTCGAGCGCTACTCCTCGGACGATCTCATTATGCGCGTAAGCATGGGCGCAAGCTCGATCGGCACCATCCTCAATCAGACGGTTCTGAACGGCGCCCGCGACGGTGCGGCCGTTGTCTCGCTGCTCTCGGTGATGATGGCGCAGGACTGGACGCTCACGCTCATCTGTTTCCTTGGCGTCCCCATCGTTTTCCTGGGGATTACCCGGCTTCTTAAGCGGATAAAGTCCCTCATGGAGCAGGAGATGCTTTCCGTCGCGCAGTTGAACAAGCATGTGCGCGAGGTTGTGCAAGGCGTCAAAGTCATCAAGGCTTACAACCTTGAGCCTGTCATCACGTCGGAAGTCGGCAGCATCATCGAAAGCATCAAGGACCGCTCCAACCGCGTCTCCGCGTTGCAAACCGCGCCAGTGCCCATCATGGATACAGTTGGCGGCGTAGGGATTGGCCTGACCATCCTTTACGCCGGCTACCGCTCCATTTATGGCACATACGATCCGGGCACCTTCCTTTCGTTCATCACCGCACTTCTGCTGCTGCTCGATCCCGCGCGGCGTTTGAGCCAGCTTCGCGTCTCGCTCAAGACCTCGCTCGTTGGTGTGAGCATGGTGCACGAGTTGCTGAACGACGACGAACCCGATCACGGCAAACTTCCTGTGTTGCAAGCGCCCGCGCTTCCTGTCTCCAAAACCGGCATGGCGATTACACTTGAGAATGTCTGCTTCTCCTATGCCAAGGGCTCGGACGTCCTGAAAAACCTATCGCTCGACATCAAGGCGGGAGAGATGGTCGCGCTCGTGGGGCCTTCGGGAGCGGGAAAATCCACGGTTATGGCGCTGTTGATGCGTTTTCATCGCGAGCAGGCGGGGCGCATTCTGATTGGCGGCCAGCCGGTTGAAACGATCCCGGTGCCCGATTTGCGCAACCTCATCGCCTATGTCGGCCAGTCCAACTTCATATTCAGCGGCACGTTGCGCGACAACCTCACGCTAAGGCATCCCGGCGTTTCGCAGCAGGCGATTGACGATGCGTGCAAAGCGGTCGGGATGAGCGAGTATATCGCCGGACTGCCGAAGGGCTACGATACGGATGTGGGAGAACTGGGCGCGCTGATCTCGGGCGGCCAAGCGCAAAGGGTCAACATTGCACGCGCCATCATCAAGGACGCCCCCATTCTCCTCTTCGACGAAGTAACGTCGGCCCTCGATGCGGACAATGAGGAACTCATCCGGGCCTATATGCACGCGCAGGCAGGGAAGAAGACCATTATCGTCATCGCTCACCGCATCTCCACGGTGCGCCAGGCGAACAAGATCGCCTTGATCGAGGACGGCACGGTTAAATCCGTGGGGACGCATCACGATTTGATGCGCGGCAGCACCTACTACGAGCGCGTCGCGGCCCTGCAGCTCATCGCCTGAGGCATCGCGCGAGAACAAGTGAGCCGGGCGCCGGAATGTTGGCTGGGTGCAAGAAAGGGGCACATATCCAAGATATGTAACCCTCTTTGCAATGCGGCAGGCGGGCAAGAGAACAAGCTGGACGGCGCAGCTATTTCCGGACGATGCCTGAGTTTCGCGCGCGGGCTGTGCCTGTCGCGCTCACCGTGTCCACGGGGCAGGCGGAACACAACAAAAACGCCGGAAAAGCCGCATCCGGCTCCCTCGGCGCCCTTCATGCCAACGAAGAGAGGGGCGCAAGCCGCGCCCGCTCCCTGCTCTATTTCCGTGCGCCCTTCGCGGCGGCTCCGGCGCGCCGGCCCTTCGCAGGCTTGGCTTCAGGCTGCGCGGCGCCGTTCAAACCGGCTCCCTCACCCTGTGCGCGCCGTCCCAAGCCCATGCTCTTGGCGAGATTTGAACGCGCGGTGGCATAGGCCGGCGCCACCATCGGGTAATCGCGGGGCAGGCCCCACTTCTCCCGGTATTCCTCGGGGGACATATCGTAATGCGTCCGCAGGTGCCGCTTGAGGGATTTGAACTTCTTCCCGTCCTCAAGGCAGACGATGTGCTCCTGCGACACCGACTTCTTGACTGGTACTGCGGGCTTCAATTCCACCTTCGGCTGCTCGGCGCCATGCGTCGAAGCTTTGCTCAATGCCTCATAGACGGAACCGATAAATTCCGGGAGTTTCTCGCCGCTGATAACGTTATGCGCCACATAGGCCGATACGATGTCCGCGGTCCATGAGGTTAGATTGGGTTCAGTACCTTCCATAATCCTGTTCCATACTGCTGCTGGGGACGCCAAGCCAAATACAGGAAACGCGCCTGCCCTCGGTGATACCGTTTACCTGCTATATCCGCAAGCTGGTAACTTATGATTCATGCCCAGGAAAAGAGCAAGAAGTTCTTTTCCACCGTAATTCACGTTATAAATAGTTTGCTACGAGCATGCGCTGAACTCCAAAGATCAAGGGCATCGCGTCCGGCCTGATATTCCACGAAGCGCCGGTGTACCTTGAAGCCCGCGCGCGTGTTAATCCCGCGCATGGCGGCGTTCGTTTCGGCGTTGACTGTGCCCATCTCCTCCGCCTCCGGGTGGCTCTCCCGGACCTGCCGCAGCACGGCCCCCTTCATCGCCTTGGCAAGGCCGCGCCCCCGCCAGGGCCGGGCCACGGCGGTAAACGCCTGATGCACCAGGCCCGGTGCGCGGGCGTCCCAGATGGCCTCGGTAACGCCCGCCACGCTGCCATCCGGGGCGCGCAGCAGAATGAGATGATGCGCGCCGCCCGTCCGCGCGGCTGTCTCGTACCACTCGTCGTAGCCTTCGATCTCAACGCGGGCCGGCGGAACCTCAAGCCCGCCCCGCGGCACATCGGCAAAGAGCGCCGTAAGCTCTGGCAGCAGCGCCAGAAGAACCTCGCGCGGCACCCGGCCGGCATGACGCTCCCAGGCAAGGCCGCAATCCCCGGCCGCCTCCTCCCACTCGCGCAAGAGATTCCAGTCGAGTTCCGTGAGAACGGCGCGGCTCGATAGGGTCGTAAGCTTCGCGGAAGCTCCAACCTGCGTCAGAAAGGCATGGCCCGCCTCCGCGTGTGTTCTCAGCGTCAGCATGGTCTTATCGAGCCTGTGCATGAGGCCCAGCACCTCGCGCAGGAGCAGCGTGCCAGCGCCCCGCCGCCGCGCTTCCGCGCGCACCGCCCCAGCAACGAAAAGATGCGGAGCGTGTCCGGCTGCATCCGGAGTCCCAGCCTTGCGGAACCAGGCGTTGGCAAAGCCGGTCACATCCTGCCCCGCCAGAGCCACCCAGTGCACGGAGTCATGAAGCGGATCGGGCCGGCGCCACCCGGTCTCGAATTCGGCATCGCTCAGCACAGGGTCGCCGGGCCGCAGCTCTTCGGACGTGGCGCGGCGGCAGGCATGCAACGAGGCCCAAAGCTCAGGGCTCGCGGTGTGCGGGCCGAACACGCGAATCTCGATTCGAGGCATCGTATACTCCCGCTACTTGTCCAAATTGCCCAGTTGGCATCGCCTCACGCCGAACGAGGGCCGGCGGCCAAAAACAAACCGCCCGCAAATCTTGTCCACCGCGAGGCGGCACAGGCCCAAACCTCTCCGGGGGCGGATGGATTGGCGCCAAGGTTCCGCACGGCGATGTTTCTAATAAGCGCAAAGATGCCAACCCCGCGTCTTTTGTCCGGGCAAGGCACTATACCGGGGCGGGGCGCGAATTGGCTTGGCGGCTGTGCAAAGATTACCGGATCGTTCATAGCGCCTAAGCCTCTGTCATAGTTAATACAGGTAAGGTAAACGCGCGGGCCGTGTGTTCTCCACACCCGCATTTTTGCGAATTTTTCCGCGCTTTGGGTCGATTTTTGCGTTTCAAAATACCCCTTAAATATATTGGCAGTTTTGAAATTAACCATAACCTTGGCCGGTACACGGTAGCCGTCTTTGGTATTGCTTCGATATATCAATGACTTATTTGCGACCTTGGCGTTTAACGGTTTTTCAAAACACTTCTGCTAAATTGTCTCAAGATAGAAAAGCGGCCAGCGCCGCCGCCAATTCGTTAACGAAGCCGCCCCAAGCGCCGGGCCGCACCTTGACGCGCCGCAGGAGAAGATGCTGATGATTGAGCAAGCTAGACCGGCTTGGCAGTGACAAGGCCCTCGCACGATGTCCCACAACACCTTCGGCCATATGTTCCGCGTAACCACCTGGGGCGAAAGCCACGGTCCCGCAATCGGCTGCGTGATCGACGGCTGCCCGCCGTGCATTCCGCTCACCGAGGCGGACATCCAGCCCTATCTCGACAAGCGCCGGCCGGGGCAGTCCCGTTTCACCACGCAGCGCCAGGAGGCGGACCGCGTCAAGATCCTGTCGGGCGTATTTCCGGACGGCTCGGGCGCTCAGGTTACGACAGGCACGCCCATCGCGCTTCAGATCGAGAACGAAGACCAGCGCTCCAAGGACTACTCGGAGATCAAAGACAAATTCCGGCCCGGCCATGCCGACTACGCCTATATCGCCAAATACGGCATCCGCGATTTCCGGGGCGGCGGGCGCTCCTCGGCCAGGGAAACCGCGATGCGGGTCGCCGCCGGAGCGGTCGCGCGCAAGGTTCTGCCGGGGGTGAAAATCCGCGGCGCGCTCATCCAGATGGGCACGGAGAAAATTGACCGCAGCCGATGGGAATGGGACGAAGTGGACCGCAATCCCTTCTTCAGTCCGGACGCCGGCGCGGTGGAAGGCTGGGCCGCCTATCTCGACGGGATCCGCATGAAGGGCTCTTCCTGCGGCGCCATCGTCGAGGTGGTGGCGGAAGGTGTGCCGGCGGGTCTTGGCGCGCCACTCTATGGCAAGCTCGACCAGGACATCGCTGCCGCCTTGATGAGCATAAACGCGGTCAAGGGCGTTGAAATCGGGGCGGGTTTCGAATCCGCCGCTTTTTCGGGCGAGGAAAATGCCGACGAAATGCGCATCGGCCCCGATGGCAAGCCGGTTTTTCTTTCGAACCACGCGGGCGGCATCCTGGGCGGCATTTCGACCGGGCAGGCCATCGTCGCGCGTTTCGCTGTGAAACCAACATCTTCGATCCTGAGCCCGCGCCGCACGGTGGACGCGGGCGGCCAGGAGACCGACATCCAGACGAAAGGCCGGCACGATCCTTGCGTAGGCATCCGGGCTGTGCCGGTTGGGGAAGCCATGCTGGCGCTCGTGCTCGCGGATCATTTCCTGAGGCACCGGGCGCAGGTGGGTTGACCGGAGAGGCGGTACTAGGGCTCGATGCGAAATGAATGTGTCAGATGGCGCATCTATTTCGCATCGAGCCCTAAGAGGCTTGGAACGAAAGAATTTATGGTCCGGCGTCCAGAACTGCCCGCTTATCTGCAGGAAGGCTTTATCCTTCCCTATAACCGTGCCGACGCCGCGCGTTTTCACGTGCTGGCGGGGATTGCCGCCGCGTCGTTCGCGGCGTGGTCGGTCTGGCACTTTCAGCCTTTGCTGATCCTGGCCGTCCTTGCCGGCTGCCCGGCCTATTACTTCTTTCCGTTCACCGAAAACCGCCGGCCGCGCCTTGGCGCGAACCAGTACGGGCTCTTCATCGACGGCTTCGGGCTCATCGCCTGGCGCTCCATTTCGGACATAAGCCTCGTCACCTACTCGGTGCGCACCCTTGAAATGGAGGAGCTTCACATCAAGCTCGGCAAGCCGGTGCAATCCGCGCTCCTGGCCGACTGGCGCAGGCTCCCCATCTGGCGTCTTCTGATGCGCCTGCCCTGGCAGATGGGCCACGACAACATCGTGCGCATCAACCTCCAGCCCTTCGCTCCGCCCGCGGATCAGGTCCACCGCACCATCCACCGCATGTGGAAATTCTACCGCTAAGACAGGCTGGCTTGATGAAGCATCTGTGGATGGCGCGCTTTCTTTTGTCGCACTATCCCCAGCTTACCCCCAGACTTTGCGAAGTGATTCTATTTGCGAGGGCAAGGCATGGCCAAACCGGCGGAGCGTACATTCACGGTCAATATGTGGTGGACCAATCTGCACGATGTGGAGATAGGCTTTTTTGTCCACACGCGGCACCGCGCCAAGTCTCGGGAATTCACGCAAGACTCCGATATGATCGGCGAAATTCTTGAAGGCGGCGAGCGCAGCGGCCTTCTCACCTACCGCGAGGCGCTCTGGAAGTCCGACAATCCCGGCGAGAAGCGGCTCGTGCTCAAGCTGTTCACGCCGTCGATGAATTGGCGCGCCAGCATGGAGATGCTTGTGGGGCGCAGCGTGCAGCTATCGGCGGGCGCCGGCGGCTTTCCGGTTACCGCCTATTCCATCCGCGTCGATGGGCTCGACCAGGTGATCCAGCTTGAGCGGTCGGCCCGCAAGTGGCCCGGCATGCCCGAGCAGTTCTCTTTCTTCCTCATGGTGGACGGCGAAGCCCGGCTCTACCGGCTGCGGCAGGATTGGATCGATTTCGGCGGCGATTACACCCTTTACGACCAGACCGGCGCGAAAGCCGGACGCCTGGAGGGCCATTTCTTCGATGTCGCCGGGCGCTGGGACGTTTCCATCGAGCCAGGACAGCCAGCCCAGCTAGCGGCCATCCTCCAGCTTACGAGCGCTATGTTGAAGTTCAATCATGCCGCCCGCCGCCACGTTGGCCGCGTTACCCAGCGGGTCACCGCCGGCGCCTTGAAGCTCGCCCTCGCGAAGCAGGAGACCGACCTTTACCTGAACCCGCGGCGGCCGCGCTGAGGCCGCCCCAATCCTTGCCGGCGGCGAAAACCGCATCGCGCGGCAGAACCGCGAGCAGCCGCAAGAGGTGCTCGCGGTTGAGTGCGATGCACCCCGCCGTCGGCTTGAATCCGGGGCTGGCCACATGAACGAAAATGGCGCTGCCCCGGCCGAGACTGCGGCGGCTCATATTGTAATCGAGGACGGCGATTACGTCGTAAAGGCCGTCCTCGCGCCAGAGCGTTTCCGCGCTTGCGGGGTAGGGCAGCGCAATGGGGCGGTTGTAGTTGCGGTCGCCGGGCGCATCGCACCAGCCAAGCCCGGCACGCAGCGGTATGGCGGGAAACGCCGTGCGGGGCCGCCTCAGCCGGTCTGGGCGGTAGTAAATCCGCACCGCCTGCCAAGCTCCGCGCGGGCTTGCTCCATCGCCCTCCCGCTTNNCATATTTTCTTATTCTGTTTCGCCTATTTTGCGTTAAGCTCGGTTTGGGCACGGGAAACCGCCAGTTGCGAAAATCCGCTTCGTCTCTTAAATCCGACACATAATTACGGACCGCCGATCGGAGGCAATCATGAGCAATACGCGCAATATATTGGTTGTCGACGACGATCAAGACCTTGCGCGGTCCCTGGCCGAGCAACTCGCCTTGCATGAGGAGTTCGAGGCGCAGGTCGCCCATACAGCCGCGCAAGGGTTCGCGGCCGTCAAGGCGGGCCATATCGATCTCATCATTCTCGACGTGGGTTTGCCCGATATGGATGGCCGCGAAGCTTGCCGTCTGCTGCGCAAGAACAATTTCAAGCATCCGGTCATCATGCTGACCGCTCAGGCGACCGACTCCGACACTATTCTGGGGCTTGAATCGGGTGCAAACGACTATGTTACCAAGCCCTTCCGCTTCGCGGTTCTTCTGGCGCGCATCCGGGCACAGCTCAGGCAGCACGAGCATTCCGAGGAGGCGGTTTTTTCAATCGGCGAGTATTCCTTCCATCCGTCCGCCAAGCTTCTGGTGGACAAGAAGGGCAGCAAGATTCGCCTGACGGAAAAGGAGACATCGATACTGAAGTACCTTTACCGTGCCGGAGAGAAGGTTATCTCGCGCGACGTGCTTTTGCACGAGGTTTGGGGCTACAACGCCAGCGTTACTACCCATACGCTTGAAACGCACATCTACCGTCTGCGTCAAAAGATCGAACGCGACCCGTCCCGCGCCGAGCTGCTCATCACTGAATCGGGCGGCTACAAGCTTATTCCCTGAAAATCGCGCCAGCGCACTGTGTAATATTTGCATCGCCAGGAGAGATTCTGGCGGCGCATCCGTTCTTCCGGTTGAGCGGATGGCGGGAATCAACCACAAAGCGAACCGTAGCTGTTAGGTAAAAGGAGTTGTCCCCTCAAAAAACACTAGGTTATCAACCATGCTCGGCGACACAATCGAGCTTCTTGAGACTTTGCCGATTTTCAAAGGCCTGTCCAGGAGGCAACTCAGTTATATCCTCGATATAGCAGAAAAAGTATTCTTTGAGCCCGGCGAGAATTTGATAACCAGGAACTGCACGGGTAATGAGGCATACCTGATCCTGAGCGGCACGGCGAGATGCCAGGACTTCCCCGGTAATCCGGCCGCCAGCGAAACGATCGGGGCGGGCTGTCTGGTGGGCGAGGTGGCAATGCTCGTCGAGACCATTCATTCCATGACGATACAGGCAAAAATGCGGGTCCGGGCGCTTGAATTCAGCCGCGGCGCCTTGACATGGGTCATGCGGTACGACCAAGCTATCGCGGAGCAAGTCTCGGACAATCTTCTTGTGAGGCTCCAGAACTTCGCCAGCGATTTACAGCGCCTTGACGATTTCCTGTGCTACATCGAGGATGCCGCACCCCTGGTTTACCGGATACGCACGATGCCGGAGCAGAGGGGGATCGCGCGCCGGCCCATGCCCGATATGCCGTCAATGTCGCTGCGCAGGCTGCTCCAGGGCTAATGACGGGGGACATTCCGTCAGTTTCAACCTCCGCTACATTGCCGATCCATCCCGAATCACCGGACACTGCTTTCAGTTTAGTTGTAGTAAAAGGAGTGTCCGTTTCTAAACATGGGTGGATCCGATGCTCGACTCCAAGATCGAGCTTTTGCAACTCGTTCCCTTGTTTGCCGGCCTGACCGCCGAAGAGCTTGAGGCAATTGCAAACGCAGGGGAAAAAAGGTTCTTCGCCGCCGGAGAGAACCTAATCACGCAGGGCGAAAAAGGCGATACGGCCTACTTGATCCTGACCGGCAAGGCCAGCTGCACCAGAAGCGACAAGGACGGCGTCCTTAGCGACGATTTGTGGCCTGGCACACTTGCCGGCGAGCTTGCAATGCTCGTTGAGACCGTATACGGCGTTACTGTCACAGCCAACGAACGCTTACGGGCGCTGGCTCTTCCGCGCAAGGCTTTCCGTGCCGTGATGGAAGCCAGGCCCCGGGTGGCCAAGCATATCGCCGAAAGGCTGCTGGTCCGGCTGCATCGCCTCGCGTCGGAACTGCGCGAGGTGGACAAGAAGCTCGCTCAAATCGAAAAGGCCGCTTAAGAAGCCGGCGGCTTGGGGGCGGGCTATCCAGCTGCCGGGTAGTCGAAAACCTTCGCCTGGCGGTCCAGCAAGCTGCCCAACTCCGCATCGGCTTGCCCGATCCGCGTGACGATGGCAGCGATGCGCTCGCTGTCCAGGCTTTCCACCGCATCTTCGAGTTCTTCGCGGGTCTCGGCGGGCAGTGCGGCCGGCTTGGCGACTATCGGGCTAGCCGGCGCGGCTTCGGTGGCCTCGTACAAGAAAAGTCACCGCGACGATCTTGACATCCTTACCATCCTACAACTCCAGAATGGTGCGCATCGCCTCCTGGCGTCCATGACCAGCATGCGCCGGTCCATCCAGATGAGATGCGGGCGCCATTCCTGGAACAGCTTCACGCACTGTTCACCGTTCTCCGCGAGCCTTGCGTCAAGGCCGATAACGCTCAACACCCGGAGCAGTGCGAACCGGCACAGGCGATATGGTCCGCTCCCGCCAGAGGACCGCTCAACTTGGCGGCGTCCACGGCAATTCTCTCGAAAACACCCTGCCAATCCCCCCTTGCACTTTGACGATAGAGCGTCATGGCGGGATACCACGGGCTGGTGGAGCGGCCGAGCAGCCAGCGCCAGTCGGGCACCGATTGAACGGCCACCCAAACCGGGCGTCCTAGAGCGCCTGCCAGATGCGCGATCGCGGTGTCCGATGTGACGATCAAATCGAGGCATGACATCGCGGCCGCCGTGTCGATAAGTGCGTCGCCGCCTGCGTCGAAGCCGGGGCCAAGCGTCTCGATTCTCAACTCGCCGCCTAATTCAGCCAACTGATCCAGGCCGTACTCCTTTTGAAGCGAGATCGGTCGAACATGCGGAATGGCGGATAAAGGTCCGAAACATCGCAGCGGAATTGAACGGCCAATGTCGATTCTGGCCGATGGATTACCTTGCCAGCAAATACCGATTTTCAGGCCATGACCGCCGATCCATTCCCGCCATTTCGCAACCAATTCCGGTTCCGGGCACAGATAGCCGGTATCCGCCGGAATCGAATCGAGTGAGGTTCCGAATGCTGCCGGCAAGCTTAACAAGGCGCATTGATAATCGAAGGTCTCATTCGCCGGAGCCTCTGCGGTTAGGCGGATGGCGGGCCGGAAGGATTGCAGCAGGCGATGCAGCGAGCGCCGGACGATGAATGTAACTTCCGCCCCAAGCCCGGACAATTTTGTGAGGTAGCGGCAGAATTGGATTATGTCGCCCAATCCCTGTTCTTCATAAATAACGACGCGCTTGCCCGAAAGGTCCTCTCCTTTCCAGGCCGGATAGGGCGCGGATAGCTCGCGCCTGGACGCGCCCCTGCGATCCCATCGCTTCTCGTAGCCGATCCACCCCGATGAAAAGTCGCCCCGCAGCAAGGCGAGGCACCCCCGGTTGAAAGCGACATCCGCGTAGCCAGGCTCTATTGCCAGCGCCCTGTCATAGCTTTCCAGAGCCTCCTCGAAACGCCCGAGGTCCAAGAGCGCATTGCCGCGATTGTTGAGCGCCTCGGCGAAGCCGGGCCTGATTGCCAGCGCCTTGGCGCACCACTCCAAAGCCTCCTCCGGGCGGCCGAGTTCCCTTAGTGCGCAGCCGGTATTATCAAGCGCCTGAGCGTAGTCCGGCTCGACCGCCAGCGCCTTGGCGTAGCTCTCCAGAGCCTCCCCAGGCCGCCTGAGGTCCAGCAGCGCGTTGCCGCGATTGTTGAGCGCCTCGGCGTAGTCCGGCCTGATCGCCAGCGCCCTGTCATAGCTTTCAAGAGCATCCTTGAAACGCCTGAGGTCCATCAACGCATTACCGCGGTTGAAGCAGGCCTCCGCGTAGGCCGGCTCGATTGCCAGCGCCCTGGCGTAGCTCTCCAGGGCCTCCCCCAGCCGCTTGAGGTCTTGGAGCGCGATGCCACGGTTGCAGGCAGCCTCCGCGTGGGCCGGCTTGATCGTCAGCGCCCTGGCATAGCTCTCCAGAGCTTCTCCGGGCCGGCCGAGATCCCTAAGTACGATGCCCCGGTTGCAGGCGGCGTCCGCATGGTCCGGGTTGACCGCCAGCGCCCGGTTGTAGCTCTCCAGAGCCTCTTGAAGCCGCCCAAGTTCTCTCAGCACATTGCCGCGGTTGTTGAGCGCCTCGGCATAGTCCGGCTTGATCGCCAGCGCTTTTGCATAGCTCTCCAAGGCCTCTTCGAAGCGGCCGAGTTTGCTCAAGACGGTTCCCATGTTCGACCAGACCGGCGCGGCCCCCGGATTCGTCTTCAATGCGGCACGCATGAGTTCCAGAGCTTCGCCGTTCCGGCCTTGCTGCAACCGGAGTACGCCGAGTAGATGATTGGCATCGAAGTGGTTGGGCTGCCCGGATAGGATTTGTTCGTAACCGTGCCCGGCCCGATCCAGAATACCTTGCTGGTGAAATCTTATGGCGTCCTGTAAGAGCCTGGAAATATTCGACTGTTGTTTGGCCGTGGGCCGTTGCGTCCGTTTCACGTCGATGCTGCCCGCAAGTTCCTGATCGCAGACTTCGCTGCTGTTAACTTATGCAGCAAGCCGCTTGTCCCGCGCTGACGCTTCGAGACAGCCTTTGCCCGCCGGCGCCTTTCGATCCTCGCCGGCATGCCCCCGGCTGCGGTTTCAACAGCTCTGCCGGAGCAAATCTTTGCCCCATCGTTGCGCGATCTTGTGAAAAATGCGGGCCGGCAGGCTGCGCCGTCCTTCAAATCGTCTATGAAGGGAAGATTCTGGTCAATTGCCAACCTGGGAACCACTGGTACGAAGGCTGGCAAAACGGGGGGCGCGAGCCAATCCAGATGCCGGAGGCGGCAAATGAGCACCAAGCCGGCTTGAATAGCTATGCAGCCAGGAAGGAAAACCGGGCTATTGTGCCGTTCCGGTCGAGACAGGTGCTACCATGGTCGCGGGCAGGTACATGGCGGAGGACAAGGTGAAGAAGAACGGAGAGCAATCGACGGCGAGGCAGCTCAAGGGCAGGCCGGCCACCTTCCCGGCGGTCATCTATCTCGCCGCGTTTGTCACGGGCGCGATTGTGATGAGCTTCGAAATGCTTGGCTCGCGCTATCTCAATCCGTATTTCGGCAGCGGCATCTATACCTGGGCGGCGCTGATCTCAACGGTGCTGGCGGCGCTCACCACCGGCTATTTTCTCGGCGGGTCCCTTGCGGACCGCACGGTGTCGGCCACGGTGCTAGGCGGGACCGTCTGCCTCGCATCGCTATACCTCTTGATATTGCCCAGCTTCGCCGACACCATAACCGTGTCAGTTCTCGGCGCTGTCGATAGCGTCCGCATGGGCAGCCTCTACTCGGCGCTCGCAATCATGTTCCTGCCCGTGACGCTGCTCGGCGTTTATTCTCCGTTCGCAATCAGGCTTCTTTTGCACTCCACACAGGATTCAGGAACCGTCTCCGGCACGGTGTACGGCGTTTCCACTGCCGGCTCGATCGTGGGCACCCTCGGCACCACGTTTTTCCTCATTCCGGCCATGGGAACCCGGGCGATTACGTTGCTGCTTGGAGCTGCGGGCTTGGCTTGCGGACTTTCCCTGATGATGCTCGGCCGCGTTCAATCGCCAGCAAAAAGCGCAAAGTCCCTGGCGGTGCTTTTCGCACTTGCCGTGCACGTGCTTACCGGTCATCCGGCCGGAGCCGCAAATCTGGTTGACGAAGAGGTGCGCGCCCAAATGCTCAAGCGTGCCGATGGGCGCATCGCGCACGTCGAAACTGAGTACGCCACCCTCTTTATCCACAAGCGCGGTGCGTTCGCTTCCCTCTCGACGAGGCTCGGTAAAGGTACAGGGGCCACTGAATCCGTGGTAAATCTTAAAGACCCCGACGATATGCCGCTCCTGTATGCCCCGATCATGACGGCGGCGCTGGTTTATCCGCAGACGGCAAAGCGCATTCTGATGATCGGGCTCGGCGCCGGTTCTCTCTCCACCTATCTCGGACGCGCCATGCCGGATGCGCAGATCGATGTTGTCGAGATCGACCCCGGCGTCATTGCGGCGGGGAAAGAACATTTCGGTTTGCGTGAGACTGAAAAAGTTCGCTTCATAGAGAGCGATGGCAGGGTTTACCTCAACCGTCACAATGGCCTCTACGACCTTATCCTGGTGGACGCCTACCGGGAGACGGGCATCCCCTTTCACTTGCTTACACGTGAGTTCTTCAATCTCGTCAAGGAGCGCCTTACGCCAGGTGGAGCCGTGGCAATCAACATCAACGCCAGAACCAAGCTGTATGTTTCCGCACTGGTTACCTTGCGCGCTGTCTTTCAAACCGTCGATGTCTATCCCGTCTGGGCGCCGGAGGGCGAACCGCAGGCGGTCGCCGTCGCCACGCCCTCAAGCGCCCTTAGCGCGGATGCGTTGAAGCAGCGCGCCATTGCGTTGCAGGAGCGGTATAACTTCCGCTATCCGCTGCCCGGTCTCGTGGGAAAGCGCCCCGAAAACCAGAATCTGGAGGGCGGCGATTTGCTGACCGACGACTTCTCGCCAGTCAATCTTTACGAGACGACGCCCATCAAGCCGCAGGCGCCCGAATAGTATGCCGTGGGAAGCGCTTGCGCCGCTTCGTTCTAATCCTGGAACGGATCGTGCACCAGGATCGTGTCCTCGCGCTCG
Source organism: Hyphomicrobiales bacterium (assembly GCA_003153975.1). Classification (GTDB taxonomy): domain Bacteria; phylum Pseudomonadota; class Alphaproteobacteria; order Rhizobiales; family Rhodomicrobiaceae; genus Rhodomicrobium. The sequence goes on along the minus strand of PMBZ01000048.1, from coordinate 15,315 downwards.
GGGCTCGTGGACAGAAGCGCTACCGGCGCCTCGATCAGCTCCTCCAGCCGCTTGATGTATTTGATCGCCTGCGCGGGGAGGTCGGCCCAGGAGCGGGCGCCTTGCGTCGACTCGTGCCAGCCTTTCATCACCTCGTAAATCGGCTGCACCTTGGCCTGTTCGCCATGCTCGCTGGGAAGGTGGTTCAACTCCCTGCCGTTAAGCCGGTAGCCGACGCAGATTTTCAGCTCGTCGAAGCCGTCGAGAACGTCGAGCTTGGTCAGCGCGATGCCGTTCATGCCCGAGATTTTGCTGGTCTGGCGGAGCAGGCAGGCGTCGAACCAGCCGCAGCGGCG
>PMBZ01000048.1:0-14970 GCA_003153975.1 Hyphomicrobiales bacterium | reverse complement strand
GGGTAGGTGCCGTGGTCGATGTCGAGCAGCGCTCCTTGCGCGCCTTCGAACAGGATGCGCTTGCCTTCGCGCTTGTGCCGGTCGAGAAGCTGCCAGACGGTGTCGACGTAGGGTGCTACCTTGGGCGCGATGGCGATGAGCTTTTCGAGAAGCGCGTCGCGGTCCGCCTCGGGCTGGCCCATGCCGCGCCTGAGTGCGTTGTGATGGGCGAGCGCGCGGTCGATCTTGCCGGGCAGTGCCTTCAGGTTCACGAGATCCGCCGCATGGATGGCGCGCCGGCCGACTTTGTCCTCATAAGCGGGGCCGATACCGCGCTTGGTCGTGCCGATCTTGCCAGCACCCGCCGCCTCCTCGCGCAACGCGTCCAACTCCTGGTGCAGCGGCAGGATCAAGGTGGTGTTCTCGGCGATGCGCAGGTTATCGCGCGTGATCGAAACGCCGAGCTTGGAGATCGCGGTTATCTCCGCGTCGAGCGCCCAGGGGTCCATCACCACGCCGTTGCCGATCACGGACAGCTTGCCGCGGACTATCCCCGAGGGCAGCAGCGAGAGCTTGTAGGTTTGGCCGTCGATGACGAGTGTGTGCCCCGCATTGTGGCCGCCCTGGAAGCGCACCACGATATCGGCGCGCTCGGAAAGCCAGTCGACGATCTTACCTTTGCCCTCGTCGCCCCACTGCGAGCCGACCACAACCACATTTGCCATTTCGTTCCTCAGATGCTTCTTACGCGGCAACCTTAATGCACGGCCCGGCGTTTAGCCACGCCGCAAGACCGAATCCATGCCATCTTTCGTGGCGATCCGGGCACGCTTTTCCACGGGCGCGCTGCCGGCAGCAAAATCCCAGCCATCGGTGCGGCAGCGGGCGGCTCTCTCAAGAGAACACGATGCCCCTCTGCACGTATTCCTGAATGTCGGCGTAATTTATCACGATCTCGGAGGCGGCGCCGATGTCGGTCAAGGCGGCGAGGCTTGCGACGGCGGTTGTCGGGGTCAGCCGCTGCCAGACGACGGAAGCGTTCGGCGAGTCCGAATGGTTGCAGAACGAAATGTCGCCAAACACCATTGCGCATTCCTGGCCAAGTGCGAAGCGGTAAATCCAGATGCTCGTTTCGCTGAGCTTCTTGCAGTCTTCCGCCAAAAGTATGACCGCATGCGATTCCAGGATGAGCGAGCGTTCCGGAATATCGGTCAGCGCGAAAACGCCCCGGCCCTTGTCGGGGGTCTGGCGCACGCAATGGAGCCTAAGCTGAAATTCTTCAGCAGAACCAGGTCGCACGGGATTCATTACAAGGCCTCCCCAGCCATTGTTATTGTGAAACAGCCTGTCGATTGCTGCAAGACTGCCCCACAGATCCCGCCAAACCTGAGCAACATCCGGCCGCCGCCAGCCCTTCGGCGCGGCCGCGGCACTCAAAAACGCCACGCCCTGGCTGAGCGTCCGCCATATTGCAGACGTACCTAATCTTGTCAAACGCCGCCACGGCCTTAAGGGGGCCGCCAGGCCGAATAGACAATATCGTTCATGCGGATTTTGGGGCAAGCAAGGCGGAAGCAGCTCAACCGTGGCGCGCTTCCCGCTTCCGTCACCGCCTGACCAGCAAGACAAGAAAGGACTGCCTTGAGGCCGTTTCTCGACCGCCCGCGCCTGCTTCTAACGCTGACCTCGCTGTTCTGGGCCGGAAACGTCATCGTTGGCCGCGCGATTGCGGGCGCGGTGCCGCCGGTGACGCTTGCCTGCCTGCGCTGGGTGCTGGCGACGCTCATCTTTCTGCCCTTCGCGTGGGGCAGCCTGCGCAGGGACTTGGGTGAGATCGCCAGGCACCGCGGCATCCTGCTCTTTCTCGGGCTCATCGGACCCGCGTGCTACAACTCGCTGTTCTATTTCGGGCTGGTCTCGACGGAGGCGCTGAACGGACTGGTGCTGAACGCCGCCGGGCCGGTGTTCATCGCGCTGGCCGCGTGGGGCTTTTTCGGCGACCGGCTTTCGCCCTTGCAACTCGCGGGCATGGCGGCCGGCTTCGCGGGCATGCTGCTCATTATCGCGAAGGGCGATCCGTTCTCGCTTACGGGCTTGCGCTTCAACCCCGGCGACCTAATCCTGCTGACCGCCATCGCCGCCTGGAGCACCTACACCGCTTTCCTGCGCAAGCGGCCGCGCATCGGCTGGCAGAGCTACAACTTCATCACCTACGCAATCGCGGCCATCGCCAACGTGCCCATCGCGGCGGGCGAGCTTGCCCTGGGGCACTCCGTGACGTCGGGCTGGGCGGCGGCCGGGGCGGTGATCTATGTCGCGATCTTCCCGAGCCTGCTCGCCTACATCTTCTATAACCGGGGCGTGGAACTGCTGGGGCCGGCCGCGGCGGGGCTCTATATGTTCCTGATCCCGGCCTTCGGCGCAGCTCTCGCGGTGGGGCTGCTCGGCGAGACGCTGCACTGGTTCCATACCGCGGGCTTCGCGCTGATTATCGGGGGCGTGCTGATCGGCAGTCGCAGGGCCGTGGCGGTTAAGTAGGCGCGGGCCGCTCCGAAAGTTACAGCTTGTCGGGAACCGCGGCCTCGTTTGAGGGCCGCGCCGCCGCCTGGGCCGGCGCGTTCCGGCGCGCGAAGCTTGTCCGCGAGGAGGGCAGCACATGCCCGGCGGCGATGGCCACGCCCCAGCTCAGGAGCAGCACGGCGGCGGAGACGAGGATGCCCTTGGCCGCCGCGTACAGGCTGACGCCGAGCATCAGGTACTGCAGCCAGATGACGAAGAAATAGTGCACCAGGTAGATGCCGTAGGCGTTGCGCGCGAGGTTGTCCGTCAAGGGCACGGCCTTCGCCCCGAAGCGCAGGAAGACGGCGATCAGGGCCGCGCAGGCGCTCACGCTTGAGATCGCGAAGAGCACGGCGGCGAGGCGCTCCAGGGCCACGGGCGGCGGTTTCAGCTCCACGGTGGCCGCGGTGACGCCGAGCCAAGCGAAGAACGCGGCGGCGGCGAGGCCGAGCCAGAAGCGCCAGCGGCGCGGCAGGGCGCCGTCCGCGTCGAGCAGGCCGCGCTCGACGCCGTTCGCGCCAACGGCTACGCCCGCGAAGAAGTAGGAGACGAAGAGCAGCACTTGGGCGGACTGCATGGAGAATGGACCGAACTGGCTCCAGTCCCATGGCTTGAAGATGGAGGCGAGCGGCAGGTAGGCGAGGATCGAAACCGCGCCGAAGCCCGCGAGGTAGCGGCCGGGGAATTCGGCGGCCTTCGCCTGCACGCGGGAGGCGGCGGCGCCGAAACCTGGGGCGAGCCAGAAGAGCGCGGCGGCGGCGAGGTTGAGCACGAAGAGCTGCCACAGGAACCACAGCGGTCCGTTAGGCCACAAGGGCAGCGCGGTCCAGTGCGCCCAGTAGGCGGACAAGCTTGGATCGGCCGCCGTGAGCCGGTAGACGGGGTAATGCGCGGCGGGCATCAGAAAGGCCGTGCCCAGCACGAAGGGCAGGCCGATGCGGAATGCGCGCCCGGCGATGAACGCCTTGATGCCCTTGCGCGCGAGGCTCGGCCAGACGAACAGTCCCGAGATGAAGAAAAACAGCGGCATGAGAAAGACGTAGAGAGCCGCGCAATAGAGGTCGAAGCCGAACCAGCGCTCGTGGTCGAGGATGGGGAAGGCGCGCCAGATGAAGGGTGGAGCGTCGAAGGGCGGCTGGGTGGCCGGCTGGGAGCCGAGATAGGCCAGCACCGAATGGAACGAAACGACGAGCAAAATCGTCAATGCGCGCAAGTTGGCGAACGCCAGGCTCGTCTTGCCCATATGTGTCCCTCCCCCGTGGACCAGCCCTCACCGCGACTGAAATCCGCGTTCTTTCAAAGCGTTCAACCCCTCACCCCAGCCCTCTCCCTATGGGAGAGAGAGTCCCGGCGTGGCCGCTGCTAGGGCATCCCGTCTCCCATCCATATCCGCTTGCGGATATNNAAGCTCGCCAAGGCGAGCTTGCGTGGGAGGGACAGGGTGAGGGGTTGAACGCCCTATCCAGACCGCTGACTTCCGCTTATTACTCCGCGCCCGCCCACACACCCCGGCGTGCGGACGCGCTGGCCGGTTCTTGATCCTTAAGCGATCCGTCTTCGATGTACAGAATCCGGCCGGCGAATGGCAAGACCCGCGAATCGCGGGGCACGGCCGGCTGCGTGCCGGCCTCCCTCGCTCCTCACGCCGGATCGCCGGCATGCCCCGCATCCCAATTGGGATTATTCGAAGCCGGCCCGCGCCTCAAGCTCCCGCATGGTCCAATCGTAGGCCATGCTCCGCAGGGCGGCCCATTGCGGCCAATCCATCGGCGATAGTCCTTCCGGCACTGGAATTACGAATGAGCGCGTGCCTGGGGCGTGCCCATGGTTGCCGGCACAGGCGGCGAGAACGGTTTCAGCGCGGATGCGCTTGTCGACGGTTTGCCCCGCCCGGAACAAGCCGGCCCCGGTCAAGTTGCGGTAGGATGTCTGCGAAAGCCCGAGCGGCGGCTGGGCGGCGCGGATGTACAGGACGGGTGAGGCGGCAAGGCTTCGTACCGCCTCGATCAGCGCCTGGGTTTCGGCCTCCCCGCTCGCTAGAATGTTTCCACCCTCCAGGATGAGCGGCGGAAGCATGCCGGGAGGTGCTATGCCGGCCCGCACCGCGCCGTGCAGCCTGCCTGTCCGGTGCACCTCGGCCGTTCCCGCCGAAAGCGAGCGCGACACTGCGGCAAAGGGCCGGCCAGCGGCCGGTATCTCCAGCCCTTGCAGCGCGCCAACCAGGAAATTGTCGAGCGGAACGGGATCGTACAGGCTTGTTTCCGGCCGGGAGGAGCGCTTCCAGAGCATGGGGTTGGCAAGCTCCTCGAAGATGGTGTGCGCGGTACCGAGCCTGCCGCATGCCAGAAGGCCCGCGGGCAGCACCGCACTTCCAGCGGCCCCGAGCGCCGCGGCGTGCATTCCATGCTCCTCCAGTGCTTGGCAAGCACCCCAGATCGCGGCGGCGTAAACGCCGGCACTCGCGGCGGCGATGGCGTACCCCTTGCCCGTGATCGCCTGGCAAAGGAGCTGGAGGGCGGCGGGCTGGCCGAAGTTCACCGCCTGCATGCGGCCAAAGCCGCGCCGCTCCGTCCATTCGGTGGCGTGGTTCGCGGGGCTGCTTTCGTCCCTCGGGATTATGAGGCGGCAATTTTGAGCGCCCCTCGCCTTGACCGCGTGCCGTTCGAGCGCGGAGAGCGCGGGATCGTTGCCACCAGCGATGAAAATAACCTCGTCCGCTTCCTCGATGGCGTCCGCCGCGAAATCGGGATCCGCCCGGTCGGCGGCGATCACGGTGAGGTCGAACTCAAGCTCCTGCTCCTGAAGCCAGTGCGCGATTTCAGGCGAGTCGACCGCGAGCGCCCCCGGCATGCCTGTCCCGAAGCTCTGCCGGCTCAAGACCCGGATTTCCGCCACACTCTCCAGACCGCTAAGCAGTGCCTGCACCGCACGGTGGTCCAGCGCCGCACCGGCGCCCGCCGGGCAGACAACGAGGCGCGTTGGCGTGGACAGTCCTTGCGCGGTTTCGGCCTGTTCCACGCCCAGGCGGGACAGGGCTGTGCCGATAAAGCCGGGATTCACCTGAAACGCGGAGGCGAGGTCCTCCCAGCCAAGCGTGAGAAGCACTGTCTCGCGCAGTGCCGTGACGGTCGCCCGGGCGGGGGTGCGGGCGAAGAAAGCGGCTGCCTCGACCACACCGCCGCGCCCAGCCTCATGGACGGCTCCTTCCCGTGCCACGAGCCGGCCGGATACGACGACACAAAGCTCGTCCACGCCGGTGCCGGCTATCGAGGCCGCCTCTCCCTTGGCAAGCACCTTCAGCGCGCAAAAGCCGTAAAGCGTTTGCAGCTGCGCGCCGTCGAACGCCGCGAAGGCGGGTATCTGCGCAAGGAGCTGAATATAAGGTCCGGAGCCTTCCATAGCCCATTTCTAACGTGGATCTGTGGCGTGACAAAGCGAGCCATTCCACGCCAGGAGGATTGTGCGAGGCCTATTCCTCCGTCCGTTGTCCCCGGATCGGCATGGCGGCAATGCAGAACCCGCAAAATAGTGCACCCGCGAGGCTCCACCAGGTGGCGTCGCGGGTTTGGCAGGAAACTGAAAGTTGCGTAGTATCCAGCAGGCTGAACCTAAGCCGGACAGGCCGGGACCAAACAGGCGACTCGCGCACCGGACAGCTTTCCGTTTCGTAGAAAGGGCACAAGCCTCCCTCGGCCGTGCGGGCTTTTGGGGACGATCCGCCAATCCACATCCACCCGGATGTTCCCGGCATCGGATTCCGTGCGCAAAGTGACAAGATTTGACTGCGCGGTTTTAGCCCGGCCGTCAGCCCCGTTGCGCTGAAATCCATGCGGAAGAAGATCCGGGAGTTGGGCGTCCGCAAACGAACCGAGCTGCCGCTGGCTGGAATCGCTGACCGTATCAACGCGGCGCCGTCAAATATAATTGCGGTTTCCAGATTAACCGTGACCGCCGCTTGGGGGGGGCGAATTGCGTCGCAAATAGCGGCGCGGAAACAACGGTGTATCCTGCGCGGGCGTCATTAAGACTCCCGCAAGGCGCGTTGCCTTAGGATATGCCCCGGTGAAAAACGAGGCGCTTATGTACAAACTCACAGGAATTCCCGCAGCATCGAGAAGAGGAGCGACAGATCCTGCGGGCGCGACAAGCGATGCTCGCCGTCCTTGACGAGTGTCAGCCGCATGTCCGGGCAGCCGGCGGCTTCGAGCAGGGCAAGCGAGTGACGCCAGGGGATATCGGAGTCTTGGCAGCCGTGAACGATGCGGATTGGCACGGAGAGTGCCAAGGGGCCGCCGCCCAGGAAGTGGCGCTCGCCGTCTTCGAACAGCGCCCTGGTTATGGGATAGGGGCCATCGTCATAGGCGGAGGGCCTGAGATAGACGCCGTCTCTGAGGATCGTCTCGCGGATTTCGGGCGTGGCGCGCTCCCAGAACAGCCGCGTCATGTCCCAGGCCGGCGCGATGAGCGCGATGCCTTTGAGATGCGAAGCTTTCCTAGAAGACCATTGCCGCGCCAGAAGCAAAGCGATCCAGCCGCCCATGCTCGACCCCACGAACACCGCCGGAGTCCCTTGCAGCGCGTGCGCGCAGACCGCGGCGGCCTGGGCGAGCCATGCGCCGATGGTGCCGTCCTCGAACCGCCCGCTGGACTTGCCGTGGCCCGAATAGTCGAAGCGCAAACATCCCGCGCCGTTCGCCTTCGCCCATGCGGCGAGCGCGCTTGCCTTGAGGCTCTCCATCTCCGACCTGAAGCCGCAGAACCAGACGAACGCGGGCTTGCCGGTTTGCGGCTTATCGAAGCGATAGGCGATGGGCACCGCTGGACCCGTGTCAGCCTCAACCATGAGCATTTGCAGATTTTCGCCGTTCATCTTATGCTTCTTTCATGAAACTCGGTGTAAGCCCGCCTCGATGCTAAAACGAATGCCATGGCCCGTCATTCTCCAGATCGTACCCGAGTTGTCGGCGGGCGGGGCGGAGCGTACCACCATCGAAATGGCCGAGGCTGTGACGCTGGCGGGCGGGCGCGCGCTTGTGGTGTCGGCCGGCGGCCGGCTTGAGGACGAGCTTGCGGAAGCTGGCGGCGAGTTGATCCGCTTCCCGGCCAAGACGAAAAATCCGCTGGCGATGCTGTATAACGCCGCGCAACTCGCGCGGCTTATCCGGTGCTGCGGCGTAAGCTTGGTTCACGCGCGGAGCCGGGCGCCTGCCTGGAGCGCGTTCCTGGCCGCCAGGCACACCCAGCGCTGCTTCGTGACCACCTATCACGGCATCTACAACCAGGACGGCCGCCTGAAGGCTTGGTACAACAGCGTCATGGCGCGCGGCGACGCTGTCATTTGCAATTCCCAGTACACCGCCAACCTCGTGCGCGAGCGCCATCCGGAGTCGGCTGAGCGCGTGGGCGTGATCTACCGGGGCGTGGATCTCAAGGCCTTCGACCAAGCCGCGGTTGGCGCCGAACGGGTCCGGGCGATCCGCGAGCAATGGGGTGTCACGGGGGCCAAGCGCATCGTGCTCCTGCCCGCGCGGCTAACGCGCTGGAAGGGGCAAACCGTCCTGATCGAGGCCGCGGCGCAGCTTGTGGCGCGCGGCGAGTACGGCGACGTGGCGTTCGTTCTGGCGGGCGACGAGCAGACCCGCTCCTCCTTCAAGGCGGAGCTTGAAGCGTCCATCGAGGCGCTGGGCCTGCGCGGCCGGGTGTTTATTCCGGGGCACTGCGCCGACATGCCCGCCGCGTTCAAGGCTTCGGCCTTCACGGTGCTGCCCTCCATCGAGGCTGAGGCATTCGGCCGCGTGTCCGTCGAATCGCAGGCCATGGGCTGCCCGGTGATCGCCTCCAACATCGGCGCGTTTCCAGAGACCGTGCCTGCCGGGCCGGGCATGCTGGCCCACGCGACGAGCGGCGAGACGGCCGCCGGCGCGGGCGGCGCGCCATGCCCGCCAAGCCCAGGACCCTGGCTGTTCGAGCCCGGAAACGCCCAGGCGCTTTGCGAATCGCTGCGCTATGCGCTAGCGATGGACAACGGCGCGCTGGAGGCGCTCCGGCAGCGCGGCATCGAACGGGTGCGCTCTGGCTTTTCAAAGCGCGCCCTGCAATTGCAGAGCTTGACAGTTTACGACCGTTTGCTAGGAACTCAGCTTGCGGAGGCATTTGAAACTGCGTCGCAATAGTGAGGGGGGCAGGGCAGCATCGCCGGCGGGGGGGCCGTTGCGGCGGAGTTTGCACTTGAGAAGCCTCTTGACTTGCAGCTAGCGGTTTTTATCTTCAAATCGAGTCACGGGCGCTGGACCAGCCACGATCCCGCGCTTAAGAACGTCAACAACCATAGGAGAGTCACATACGCCGTCCGGTAACCCGCGCGCCGACCAAGGAAGGGCCGCGCATTAATGACGCAATAATTGCCCGCGATGTTCAGCTCATCGACGAGGCCGGAGAGAACCATGGAACCGTCGCCAAGCGCGATGCGCTTTCCAAGGCCCTAGAAGCCGGTCTCGATCTAGTGGAGATCGCCGCCAATGGTGAAATCCCGGTCTGCAAGATCATGGATTTCGGAAAATATAAATTCCAGGCCCAAAAGAAGGCCGCGGAAGCCCGCAAAAAGCAAAAGACCGTCGAGGTCAAGGAAATCAAGCTCCGCCCTAATATCGACACGCATGACTACGAAGTTAAAATGCGTTCGATGAAAAAGTTTTTCGAGGAGGGCGACAAGGTCAAAGTGACGCTTCGTTTCCGCGGCCGCGAAATGGCTCACCAGGAGCTGGGAATGCAACTCCTGGTGAAGGTGAAAGAGGAGACGGGCACTATTGCCAAGGTCGAGCTTGAGCCGAAGCTTGAAGGCCGGCAGATGATTATGGTGCTCGCTCCCCGGTAGCAGAAGAAGAATGGGGAGAATATAAGTTATATTACCCTGCGCGCAGTCGAGAAATTGGCTGTCTTTGGGGATCGATGTCTCTTCTGCTTCCCAGGGTCTGAAATTCAACAATGGCTTAAGGGTGTTTTAAGCCTTGCAGGAAGTATTTACCCCATGTACCATGTGGATGGGATGGGTGTACTTCGTCCTCAATAACTGAACGCCAGACTGAACTATTAAAATGACAATCAAAATTACTGGAAAAAACGTCGATCTCGGTGAAAGTTTGCGTAAGTATGCACTAGACCGCGTGGAAGCCGCGCTGGGGAAATTTGCCGGCAAGCCCGTGTCGGGCCAGATCAGCGTTGAAAAGAACAGCGACGGATTTACGACCCAGTGCGCGATACACCTGGAGACAGGCCTAGACATGCAGTCGGCCGGAAACGGCCCGGACGCTTATGGCAGCGTGGATTCGGCGATGGGGCGGCTCGAAAAGCGGTTGCGCCGTTACAAGAGCAGGCTTAAAAACCATGCCCAGGCTACCGTTAACCCCGCGCAAATTTTGGACAGCGCAGGGATGGATTATGTGATAGACGTAGAGCGTACCGGCGAAGCGGGGAGTGGGGTTGGCGCTCCGGCTGTCATTGCCGAAAAACCGGCACGTATTAGAGCGATGGCGGTGAGCGATGCAGTAATGCAGATGGACCTTGCCGACCAGCCTTTTCTGGTGTTCCGTAATGCTGCGCACGGCGGGATCAACGTCGTGTACCTGCGTCCAGACGGAAACATCGGGTGGATCGACCCCAGCGGCGGTGCTGGAAGCGCCAAGGCTTAAAGCTGCGCGGGCCGCGGATAGAGGACGTTAGCGCGTGGGACAAGACATGGATTTGAGTGACCTCATAACGCCCTATGGCGTTATCCCGTCCCTTAAGGCTTCGAACAAGAAACAGGTACTGCAAATATTGTCGGACCGCGCCGCCGATCTGACGGGGCTCAATAGTGTCGACATCTACAACATTCTTTTCCAGCGGGAACGGCTTGGCTCGACCGGCGTCGGTTCGGGCATCGCGATCCCGCATGGCAAGCTGCCGAACCTGCGCCATAGCGTGGGCGTTTTCGCGCGGCTGGAGGAGCCGGTGGAGTTCGAATCGATCGACGAGGAGCCGGTCGATATCGTTATGCTGCTGCTGGCGCCGGAGAGCGCCGGGGCCGATCACTTGAAGGCGCTGGCGCGGGTCTCGCGACTCTTGCGCGAGCCGAAGGCCGTGGAGAAGCTGCGCGCCTGCCGCGATCGCGCGGCGATCTACGCCATCCTTACGGAAAAGGCCGCCTCGCACGCGGCTTAGCGCGCAACAAAAAAGCCCGCCGGAAGGCGGGCTTTTGGCTATCAGTGGAGCGTTACCAGCTCCAAATCGCTTTCTTCCACATTCTCCAGCGCCGCCGAGCGGCTATCGGTCAGCACCATCGGCGTGCCATCCGCGGAAACGACGGCATAGAGATCGATGCCCTCCGGCAGGCCGCCAAGCTGCGGAAAAAGCTCCGCCACGTCCTTGGCCTTGAGGTGCTTGATATAGGCAAGCTCACCTTCGCCCCAAGCCTCCAGCTCGAAATCTTTGAGGTTTTCTTCCACGTAAGCACCTCCTCGTGCCAAATGCACACCCCGGCATGCCTGTATTCCACCGCTCGCAGGCGATAGGAGGACGGGTCCGATGTGGACGCTTTATTCAGCATATATGGAACAGGCATGGTCTTTCAAGAAAGACCTGCGAACATCCAACGTGCATCCCCATCGGAGGTAATTGGTGGAGCCAGGCGGGATCGAANNCTCTCCCAGCTGAGCTATGGCCCCATCGGAGGAACCTAGTTGGGTTCCTGCCGTGTGTGGAGACGGTACTTAATCCGAAGCCGCTCAGGCCGCAACAAAAATGAGCACGCTTTGTGAGCAAATCTTCGGATGCCGCGCCCCGCCGGCTCGGGGGGACGGCGGGCGGACGCCTTGGAACGGGGTCCGCGAAAGCTGCTGCGGGTTTTAGACTTCGTCGTCCTTGCCGCCGCTGACGAAGCCGGACACGTCGTCCCCGCCCTCGTCCTCTTCTTCGAGGAAGGCCTCGTCGGCGGCACCTGTATCGAGCGCCTCGTCGTCGCCGGCATCGGCGATGTCGTCGCCCTCGATATCCGGCAAATCCTCGCCCTCCCTCGCCGCCACCTCGTCGAGCGGCACGAATTCGATCCGGCCCTTGTCGAGCACCGCGTCGTCGTCGGCGTCGAGGTTATTGCCGCCGGTGGTACGCGAGGCGGGGGCGGTGGTTTGATATATCGATTGGCAAATGGGGCAAGTAATAGGGTCGCGGTTGAGGTCGTAGAATTTGCTGCCGCAGGATTGGCAAACCCGCTTGGTTCCACGCTCAGCTTTAGTGGACATCTGTTTGAGGCTTCCTTGAGTGTTGGGCATGGGCGCGGTGGCGCCGCTCGTCTTGAATGGGATAGTCAGCATCGTCTCTTCCTGTCAAAGGCAAAGAGAGAAGAATGGCTAATTTCTCCCGCGCCGGATTGACAGAGCGGCCCGGCGGGGCTCTATGACGCGGTAAGGTTCGCCTCCCCGTCCCCCTCAATAAGGCCGTCAGCCGCCGATGTCCCAGCTTCCATCCAATCCTAAGCCGCTTAGCTCGCGCCAGGCGGGTGCATTGCGTGGCACGGTTTGCGTGCCCGGCGACAAGTCCATCTCGCACCGCGCCTTAATCCTGGGTGCGCTCGCCGAGGGCCGGACAGAGATCGCGGGGCTCTTGGAATCGGAAGACATCTTGTGCACGGCACGGGCTCTGCAGGCGCTCGGCGCGGACATCCAGAAGCAGAGCGGCCATTGGATCGTGACTGGGGCGGGGCTTGGCGGGCTGATCGAACCGGCTTCCCCGCTGGACTTCGGGAACTCCGGCACAGGCGCGCGGCTGATGATGGGCGTCGTGGCCGGCCATCCTTTGCGCGCTGTGTTCACCGGGGACGAGTCCTTGAAGAAGCGCCCGATGGGCCGCGTGCTGGACCCGCTGAGGCAGATGGGCTTGCAGATCGCGGAGGAGGGCCAGTCCAAGCTGCCGCTGACGCTGATCGGCACGTCCAGTCTGGTGCCGATGGAGTACCGGCTGCCGGTGCCGTCGGCGCAAGTCAAATCAGCGGTGCTGTTAGCCGGGCTTTTGGCGCAGGGACGCACCTCGGTCATCGAGAGCGAGAAGACGCGCGACCATACCGAGAAGATGCTGGCCTATTTCGGGGCGGGCGTTTGCTCGGAGGCGGTGGAAGGCGGCACGCGAATCTCCGTCGAAGGCCGGGGCACGCTGCATGGCAAGCCAGTGACCGTGCCGGGCGATCCAAGCTCGGCCGCGTTCCTTGCCGCCGCCGCGATCCTCTGCCCAGGCTCGGACGTACTTGTCCGCAACGTGCTGATAAATCCGACGCGGGCGGGCTTCTACCAGACGCTCAGGGAGATGGGGGCGAATATCGCTTTCGAGAATGAGCGCGAGCTGAACGGAGAGCCAGTCGCGGATCTTCGCGCCAGGGCCGGGAGCCTTAAGGGCGTGCACGTTCCGGCGGCCCGCGCGCCTTCGATGATCGACGAATACCCAATCCTCGCCGCGCTGGCCGCTTTTGCCAGGGGCCCCACCTTCATGGATGGGTTGGCCGAACTGCGGGTCAAGGAAAGCGACAGGCTCGCGGTCATGGTGGCGGGCCTTAAGGCGTGCGGCGTAAATGCCGAGGCAAGCGGCGATACGCTGAGCGTCACCGGCGCGGGCTCAGTGCCGGGTGGCGCGGTAATCGCCACGCATATGGATCACAGGATCGCGATGTCGTTCCTGGTTCTGGGCCTCGCCGCCGAGGCCCCTGTAACCGTGGACGACGCTTCCATGATCGCGACGAGCTTCCCGGAGTTCCAGGGGCTTATGGAAACGTTGGGCGCTTCTTTCGAGGATGGGGCGAGAGGATAATGATTGAGCTGGATGGCGCCTCGATCGGAAAGAATCTCCCCTCACCCCAACCCTCTCCCCAAGGGAGAGGGACAGGGTGAGGGGAGATTCCCTTCGTTCTATACTCGGCGCAAACACTTGGGTAATTGGGATGATTATTGCGATTGACGGGACGGCGGCCGCTGGAAAAAGCACGCTCGCCAGGAAGATCGCGGCGCATTACGGGCTGCCGCACTTGGACACGGGCTCGATCTACCGGGCGGTGGCCCGCGACGTTCAGAAGGCCGGGCACGCCCTGACCGAGGTCAACGCCGCGGCCGGGGCGGCGCGTAATCTGGACGCGGCGACGCTTTCCGATCCGGAGCTGAGGCTTAAAGGTGCTGGCGAGGCGGCCTCCGTGGTTGCCGCCTATCCGGAGGTCCGCGCCGCACTTCTGGATTTTCAGAGAAGCTTCGCGGCAACACCCGGGGGCGCCGTGCTCGAAGGCCGCGACATCGGTACCGTGGTCTGTCCCGATGCGGATGCGAAAATCTTCGTTAGCGCGAGTGCCAAAGCCCGTGCCGCACGCCGCTACGTGGAGCTTAGGGGGTATGGCGTCGACATTACGGAAGAGACGGTGCTCAAGGAAATCGAGGATCGTGACCGGCGCGACCGCGAGCGGGCCGTTTCGCCCCTGATACCGGCGAAAGACGCACTCTTGCTCGACACGACAGAGTTAGATATAGAAAAAGCCCTGGCCGCCGCCCTTGAACTTATTGATAAAGCCGCGGGCCTCAGATAAATCATTGCTCTCATGACCCTTATGGGCCGGTCTGCCATGATTTCAGGCATGCGCGGCTCATTCAAGAATCTTCGCTCCCAAAATGGTGGCCGGGATACGCATGATAGTGGCGCTGGATACCGCAAGGCCAGTGAGCCGTCAGTTCAACTCTAACGCAGGCTTGGCTTAGGCCAATTCGGGATTTTAATGATCGCAACGCAAACAATAGAGCCGAAGGCCAAGGAATACAATCCAACAGCCGAAGACTTCGCCGCTCTTCTCGACGAGTCCTTATCCGGATCGGCGCCCTCCGAAGGCGCGGTCGTAAAGGGCAAGATCGTCGCCATCGAAAAGGATCTCGCGGTTATCGACGTGGGCCTCAAGACTGAAGGCCGCGTCCCGCTTAAAGAATTCGCAATGCCTGGGCAGGCGTCCACTGTCGGGGTCGGCGACGAGGTGGAAGTCTACGTCGAGCGCATCGAGAATGCCGCGGGCGAAGCGGTGCTCAGCCGCGAGAAAGCACGCCGCGAGGATAGCTGGACCAAGCTTGAGCAGAAGTTCAACGCCGGCGAAAAGGTCGAGGGCATAATCTTCAACCGCGTCAAGGGCGGCTTCACGGTCGATCTCGACGGCGCCGTGGCATTCCTGCCAGGCAGTCAGGTCGACATCCGTCCGATCAAGGACGTAACCCCGCTGATGAACGTGCCGCAGCCCTTCCAGATCCTGAAAATGGATCGCAGGCGCGGCAATATCGTCGTCTCGCGCCGCTCCGTGCTTGAAGAGACCCGCGCCGAGCAGCGCTCCGAGATCGTGGCCAAGCTCGAAGAGGGTCAGGTTGTCGACGGCGTCGTCAAGAACATCAC
>PMBZ01000120.1 GCA_003153975.1 Hyphomicrobiales bacterium | reverse complement strand
CGCTGCACCCGGTGCACGCCGGATTCGAACTTCATCCGCGCGAACACGCCCTTGCCGGTAATGCTCGCCACGATTTCCTTGTAGCCGCCCGCGTCGGCGTCGCTTGCCGAGAGCACCTGTACCTTCCAGCCCTTGGAGCTGGCGTAGCGCTCGTACATGCGGAAAAGATCGGCGGCAAATAGCGCCGCTTCCTCGCCGCCCGTGCCGGCGCGCACCTCAAGGATGGCGCTCTTGTCGTCGGCCGCATCCTTCGGCAGGAGCTGGATTTGCAGCTCATGCTCAAGCTCGGCCACGCGCGGCTCGGCGGCCGCCAGTTCCTCGCGGGCGAGTTCCGCCATTTCGGACTCGGTGGCCGGGTCTTCGGACATTTGCCGAAGGCTGTCGCGCTCCTCTTCCGCCGCCTGAAGCGCCCTGATCGAAGCCACGAGCGGATCAAGCTCCGCAAATTCCTTGGAGAGCTTCTTGAAGGTTTCCTGGTCCGTCCCTGTCGCAAGCTGGGCTTGCACGGTCTCCCAGCGGCTGACCAGACGGTTCAATTTGTCTTTCGGTATGGATGCCATAGTGTCCCCGCTTGGGCCTTGCGGCCGGTCCCGCGGTGTTATTCAAATAGAAGATCGCTTGCGTCCGCAATCCCGTCAACACGGAAACTGCTTCCACCGATGCCGTGCGCGCCAGCTTGAAGGCCCGGCTCGCACCGATGCTTCATAGCTACTGGATCACGTTTGCGAACCTGGACCAGCGGATGTCGAACGGCCAGCCCCAGGGCGCAAACCAGCTTGCGTTGCTTTCGTCGAGGGAGAAGAACAGCACGCGTGCCCTGCCGACCAGGTTCTCCTCCGGCACATAGCCCACCCCTTCGCCAACAGGAAAGCGGCTATCGGCCGAGTCGTCCCGGTTGTCGCCCATCATGAAATAGTGCCTGGGCGGCACCACGAAAACGTCGGTGTCGTCTTTCGCGCCCAGCGCATAGCGCTTGCAGGTCTCGGAAAGCTTCTGCGTCAGATACGAGCGGCCGGTGGGAAGGGTCTCCCGGTAGACGTGCACGGCCTGCACGCCGCACTTGGTATCCTCGATCTTGTCCTCAACCCGCTCGCGCTTGATCGGCGAACCGTTGACGTTGAGCACGCCGCCGATCATCTGAACCTTGTCGCCGGGCATGCCGACGAGCCGCTTGATGAAGTCGGTCGAATTGTCCGAGGGCGTCTTGAAGACGATCACGTCGCCGCGGTGCGGGCTCGAAGACAGGATGCGCCCGCTGATGGGCGCCATGCCCCAGGGGAACGAGTATTTGCTATAGCCATAGCTGTATTTGGAGACGAACAGATAGTCGCCGACGAGCAGCGTGGGGATCATGGACCCGGAAGGGATGTTGAACGGCTGGAACAAGAAAATCCGGATGACGATCGCGATGGCGACCGCCTCCAGCAGCACGACCGCCAGATCGAAAATGCTGCTTTCCTCTTTATTCTCTTTCACGCCGCTGTTCACACTCATTATTCCCGGTCCGGTTTGCTGGAAGACCCCGCCTCGCGCGGCCGCGCTCGCGGTGAAGACAAAGGCTGACGCAAGCGTCCGGATGCCAGATCGCTTGGATTTTGGGTAAGCCCGCTCTGCGCCTGATATAGACGAATACGCTCCGAAAGCAAGCAGATGCGGCCAGCATCCCCCTTATCCACGCGCGGTTCACCAACGTGGGCGGTAGTTGCGGGACCCTGCCGCGCACTTAGAAAAGCTTGCAGAGAAGTTGGAAATCAGCCGCAAAAAAACACCCCAGACCGCCGCGGCGAAAAGGAATGTCCACTTCAGATTAGACAATCAACCCCCTCAATTTGCGCGAATTGGGCACCTCACTGCAGCGCCAGACGGAGTAATGAACGGGCGTATCAATCCTTCTCCTCCGCCTTCCCTGGCCTGTCGAACCCGACGTAGATTTTGACGTTTGCCGAGCCGGAAAGCTCTTTCAGCGTCTCAAGCTCGCGCAGGCGCAGAAGCGCAGGGTGCGCGGCGTAAGCCTTGGCGGATTGCTCGGTATCGCGAAGGGCCGCAAGCTCGGCCTCGTTGCGGATTTTCCGGGCAGCCGCCTCCGCTTCCGATTGCAGGCGCAGGGCTTGCGCCTGGGCTTCGGCCTCGATGCGCGAGGTCCCGGCTTGCGCCTCCGCCGCGATCTGCTGCGTTTGCGCGCGGGTGCGGGCTTCCACGAGCTGGGCCTGCGCGGTGCGCTCGGCGGCCAGCACCTTGTTCATGATCTCCTGAAGATTGCCGGGGAAAACCAGATCCTTAACGTCGGCGCGCAGGATCGAGACGCCATAGCGCGCGGCGGTCTCCTTCACATCGCGCAGGATATCCTCGCTAAGCCGGTTCCGGTTGGTGAGAATTTCATCGAGCGTCATCGAGGCGAGCGAGCGCCTGGCCGCGAGTTGCACATCGCTATAAAGCCGCTCCTCGTATTTCTCCACCTCGTGGATGGCCGCGCGGGGGTCGGTGACGCGGAACTGCACGATAATGCTGACGCGGATCGCGACCTTGTCGGCGGTGAGGATTTCCTGGCCCTTGATGGTCAGCTCGCGCTCGCGGACATCGACAAGCTGGAGCTGGACCACGGGACGCCCCAGCCAGCCCTGGAGCAACGGCAGCTTGTAGCGCCCGGCCTCCAGCACCTTCTTCAGCACGCCGTCTTCGTACCAAAGGCCGCGATGCGTATCCTTGATGATAATCGGCAGTGTCATCGTTTTCTTGCCCGGCAGCGAGAGAGCTGGTGGTCCCGCAGCCACACCGATGTGGAGAACGCATTGTCAGATTGGCAATCTGCTCAGCCGCCCTTGCGGCAGAGAAACCTTTGAGGATGCGCCCCTTGCTTGGCCGGAACCACCGGGTGCCATTCTGATGGGCGGAGCCTAAATGTCAAGGTAACTCCGCACCTTACGATAGACGAGGGCGTAGTGCTTCGGGGTTACGGATATAGCCTCTCCGTTCGCCACTCGCCATTTGGCGTGTCACGCCGATACACGAGACGGTCGTGCAAGCGGAAGGGCTTATCGCTCCAGAACTCCATATAAACCGGGCGGATGCGGTAACCTGTCCAATGCGGAGGCCGGGGCACTGCTCCGATGTGGAAACGGATGGCTTCCCGGGCGACAGCTTTTTCCAAGGCATATGGGCTTTCGAGAGGGCGGGACTGCTTGCTTGCCCATGCGCCAATACGGCTGTCGCGCGGCCGGGAGGCGAAATACGCGTCTGCTTCCGCGCCGGAAACAAATTCCACCGGCCCCCGGAAGCGAACCTGGCGGCGCAGCGATTTCCAGTGCAAAACGCCAGCCGCCTGCATGTTCTCCGCCAGCTGGCATCCTTTCTGCGATTGGGTATTGGTGTAAAAAACGAAGCCGTTTGCATCGGCGTGCTTGAGAAGCACCATGCGCACGTCAGGCAGGCCAGCGGCATCGGTCGTTGCGATCGCCATGGCATTAGGGTCGTTGGCTTCGCTTGCTTCCGCGTCCGACATCCAGCGGCCGAACAATTCAAATGGATCGCTCACGGCGGCGGGATCGGCTGTGGAATGTTTGCTCATTTTGCGATGTCCATTAACGGCGGCGTCCTGCGCCTCTTCGCACAATTGCAAAGGCTAGCACAACGTAGGTTTCAGAAACCCCACGATCTTGGCGGCGAGCCCTTGCCGGTCCTTGGTTTCGCATTCCCAGATGATGAGGGTGCGCCAGCCCTGGGCCTCAAGCGCCGCCCTGCTTGTGGCATCCCGCTCCACGTTGCGGGCGAGCTTCGGCCCCCAATAGCCGAGGTTCGATTTCGGCGGGCGGCCATCGAGGCAGCGCGGCTCGGGATGCTGATGCCAGAAGCAGCCGTGCACGAAGATCACCGCGCGGTATTTCGGAAAAACCAAGTCCGGCTTGCCCGGCAGGTCCTTGCGATGCAGCCGGAAGCGGAAGCCCAGCGCATGCGCCGCCTTGCGCACGGCAAGCTCGGGCTTCATGTCCTTGGCCCGGATCGAAGCCATGTTGCGGCTTCGCTCGGCCGGTGTGAGCTTATCGGCCATTGCCGGCGGCTAGGTTCTTCTGTGCCGCCGCGCCACTTTGAAGCGCGCAATGTATAGCCTGCGCGACCGCGAACGCCAGAGGCGGAGGCAGCGCGTTGCCGGCCTGCCGGTAGGCGGCGGTCTTACCGCCGGTGAACAGCCAGCCGTCCGGGAAGCCCTGGATTTTTGCGGCCATGGGCACGGTCAGCCGCGGAAAGCCTACGAAATCCTTCGCCGGCGGATTGAGCGCGATGCCTCTGCCGTCGACGTGGAGCTTGGCCCAGGCGGCGCGGGCGCGCGTGGGACCGAGATCGGGGCCGCCATGCTTTTTCGAGCCGCCGACAAGCGTGGGCGCGATGCCCGTGGCCGCATCCCGCCAGCCTTTTGCGCCTCTCCAACCCTCGCTTTTCATGAGCTTGTACAGGGCATCGCCGGCGGAAATCTCCAGCGGCTTCTTTTCCGGCGCCTTGAACGCCGCCGCGTATTCCGGCCGCAAGCCGATGATGAAAACGCGGGGCCGGTTCTGCGGCACGCCGAAGTTCGAGGCGTTCAAAAGCTCGAAGCGCGTGATGTAGCCGAGGCTTTTGAGCCGGTCCGCGATCAGCTCGCGGTAAT
The DNA here is from genome assembly GCA_003153975.1 of Hyphomicrobiales bacterium. Classification (GTDB taxonomy): domain Bacteria; phylum Pseudomonadota; class Alphaproteobacteria; order Rhizobiales; family Rhodomicrobiaceae; genus Rhodomicrobium. Next base: position 5,366 of record PMBZ01000120.1, on the reverse strand, counting down.
AGCCGAAACGCGCGTCGAGCAGGCCGCGCACGTTCTCGATCATGACCGCCTTGGGCTGCGCTTCCTGGATGATGCGGAAGGCGGACGGGAAAAGGTTGCGCTCGTCGGCCTCGCCGCGCTGCTTGCCGGCGACGGAGAAGGGCGGGCAGGGCAACCCGCCCGCCACCAGATCCACGCCCCTGAACGGTTTCGCGTCGAACGCGGTGACGTCGCCCTTGACGACGTTCCAGTCCGGCCGGTTGTGCCGAAGCGTGCGGCAGGCGTCCGCGTCGATTTCGATCAGTGCCGTGTGCCCGAAGCCGGCCTGCTCCAGGCCAAGCGCCTGCCCGCCCGCGCCCGCGCAGAGTTCAAGAACGGTTAGCCTGTCTTGGACAGGCGCGGAGGCGCAAGGCGCAAGTCCCCCCTCACCCCAGCCCTCTCCCCGAGGGGAGAGGGAGCAGGCTGCGGACCCTCCTAGATGTAGAGGCTGCTTCAGGCGTCCCCTCTCCCCTTGGGGAGAGGGACAGGGTGAGGGGGTCTTGACCTCACCCGCCTCAACCTTCGCCGTCGCATGTTTATAAGTCGTCCAATGCGGCTCGTACTCGCCGTTTGCCTCGCTGCCCCAGCATTCCCAGCCCTTGCGGATGCCGCGCGCGAACAGCTCCAGGAACGGCCCCGGCGAGCATGCCTCGATCAGCCCATACTGCTCATCGGGCTTGCGGCTGTGCTCGCGCTTGCGGGTGGCGAGATAATTGACCTGGCGGCGGCCTGGCGCCAGCGTCCGTGCATTCTTGCCGCGCACGCCGAACAGCAAAATCTCCGTCACATTGCGGAAATAGAAGCCCACGCCGCGCCCATCCGGCCCGCCATCTTTACGGATTTTGTGCCAGACGATGTTCGACTTGTATTGGAAGCCCCAGGCCTCCATCACCCCGAGCCCGTCGGGCAGAAGCGCGTTCGGCACCCACAGATAGAGGTGGCACATATCCGCCGCGGCCTCGGCCACCGGCAGCGCCTTGATCTCGTCGAGCGTGAGCGTGGTGTAGCGGTTCAGCCGCCCGTGCTCGGGCGCCATCTTGCCCGTCCGGTTCTGGAACTGCCAGGGCGGGTCCGCGAGGATCGCGCCGAAGCGCCGCTCCTCGATTGCGCACAGCAAATCGTCTCCAGCGTCCAGCATCGGCTTCGAATCATCCCTCATGGCCTGGAAGCTTCAGCCGGAGCCGGCCCCGCCGCAAGTGTCCGGAAACACGTTTTCCGCAAAAAACGCCCGCGCGGGATTATCTGCTTTTCATTTCCTTACCGAACACAGCGCAGGCCCGTTCCGGCATGGGCGTACTAGCGCGGCCCTCAAGGCTTTAGGCTGAGGACCTTGTACTTATCGCCCTCAATTTCGCATTCGGCCTCGATATTGTATTCGAAGAACACGAGGTCGCCCCGCCAGGGTTCCGGCGCCTTCACCTGTTTTCCATATTTGTCAAGCGTCTGCGCGAGTTCCGGCGGCATCACTATCGTGCCATGCCCCATCAAACGGAAACGCCCCGGCCCAAGCCAGACGAGCTGCTCCATCACGCTCTGGAAATCGACCCCCTCTCTGTATTCCGCCTTGATACCCATCGCCTCGACCAGATTCGGACCGCCGACGGGATAAGCGCGCCCATCGCCGATCCTGTAAACATGGTTGATTGTGTAGAGGTGGCGGTCGAGCCGGTAACCGAGCGCGACGAACTGCGAATCTTGTGACCACACGGCGTCAAAGGCTTTGGGTCTGGTATCCAGCCACGGCACCGCCCCTTCAAGAGGGCCTAGTTTGCTGTGGAGGGGCTCGGCCATCAAATAGAGGCGAAAATCTTCGTTGCCGCCCTGGTCATTGCCATGGGCTGCGATGGAATATTTGCCATCTGGCGATAAACCGTCTTGGACAATGGCGTATTCGTTTGGGGCGTAATCGTAGTTCGAGGTGGCGGCCGCCTGAGTGGCAAGGCCCGCGAAAAGCGCACACAACGTAGCGAGAAAAAGAGCAAGCCTCATGCGATATGCTCCAACGGTCGATACCCCGCCCTTTGTCATGGTGCAAAGGCTCGGGCGATTTCGATTGAAGCCGGGCCGCAACCTGTCATACCCGCGCAAGCGGGTATCCATGTAACAGCTTGCTCTGCCTTGCGAATATGGATTCCCGCGTTCGCGGGAACGACAATCGGCGCACGGCTCTAATTCGCGAAGCGGAAGTGCAAGATGTCGCCATCCTGCACCGTGTACTCCTTGCCTTCCAGCCGCATTCTGCCAGCCTCTTTCGCGCCCGCCTCGCCGCCAAGCGACACGAAGTCGCTATAGGCGATGGTCTCGGCGCGGATGANNTCGAAGTCGGTGTGGATCACGCCGGCTGCTCCGGGTGCCGCCGTGCCCCTGGTGATGGTCCAGGCGCGCGCTTCCTTCGGGCCTACCGTGAAATAGGTGATGAGGCCCAGGAGATGGTAGCCTGCCGCGATCAAGCGGTTGAGGCCCGGCTCGGCCAAGCCGAGATCGTCGAGATAAAGCTTGCGCTCCCCGGCGTCGAGCTGCGCAAGCTCGGCTTCGATCTGGGCGGAAATCACGACCACTTCCATCCCCTCGCCGTGGAAATGCTCGTGCACCGCCTTCGAATGAGCGTTGCCCGTGGCGGCGTGCGCTTCATCCACGTTGCAAACGTAAAGCGCGGGCTTGGAGGTCAAAAGCTGCAACTGCTGGAACATCCGGTGCTCGGCTTCCGGCAGCTCCGCGAAGGCCAGCCGCGCGGGCTTGCCCTCGGAGACATATTTGAGCGCGATGTCGATCAGCGCGAGCTGGGCCTTGGCTTCCTTGTCCTGCCCTTTCGCCTTTTTCTCGGCGGCGGCGCGACGGCGCTCCAGGCTTTCGAGGTCCGCGAGCATCAGCTCGGTCTCAACCGTCTCCGCGTCCGCGATCGGGTCGACGCGGCCCTCGACATGGGTCACGTCGTCATCCTCGAAACAGCGCAGCACATAGGCGATGGCGTCGCACTCGCGGATATTGGCGAGGAACTGATTGCCGAGGCCCTCGCCCTTGGACGCGCCGCGCACAAGCCCCGCGATATCGACGAAGGTGAGCCGCGTCGGGACGATCGCCTGAGACTTGCCGATGAGCGCGATTTTGTCCAACCGGCCGTCGGGCACCGGCACCTCGCCGACATTCGGCTCGATGGTGCAGAATGGATAGTTCGCAGCCTGCGCCGACGCGGTTTGCGTGAGCGCGTTGAAGAGAGTGGATTTGCCGACGTTTGGCAAACCAACGATGCCACACTTGAAGCCCATGCTATTCTATCTGATGTCCTAATGCTGGCCTACGCCGCCACGGATGCGCCTATGAAACAGCCAACTGAAAAATCCGCGCTTCTTCTCGGGTGCGGGTGGCGGCTGCAAAACCCCTTTGACCGGCTGCGGGGCAGTTTCCTTCGCCTGGGCTGCTGCTGGAGCAGCGGCCGGCGCTGAAGCTTGCTTCACCGGGGGCGCCGCAAGCACGGCTTCGGCAACAGGTGCCTTGGCGGGCTCGGCGGGTTTCTCGGGAGCTTGCTCCGGCTCGGGCAAAACGACCACTCTACCAACCGCGCCGCTGGCGGTGCCTCCGTGCGTGGCCGCGGAAATAGCGGCGGCTTTCCCAGGGGTCGAAGCGGCGACCGCAGCCGCCACCTCGGCTTCAAGGGTCTTTGCGGCTTTCGGCTCAGGTTTGGTGGCTGCCTCAATTTTGGGCGCGATCTTGCCCAATTTTCCGGCGGGAGCGGATGCGCCGTTCAGTTTCGCCGCCACGCGCCCACGGGCGGCTTCACTCAAAAAAACGGCATCCCCTCCTTCGACAAGCCGGTCCATGCCGCGCGCGATGCCTTCCAGGAAGGGCTCAAGCCATTCCTTGTCGGCCTTGGCGAAATCCGCGAGCACGTAATGGACGACGAGCGCCCTGTCGCCCGGATGCCCAATTCCAAGGCGGACACGCTTGTAGTCGTTGCCGATATGGGCGGAGAGCGACTTCAAGCCGTTATGGCCGGCATTGCCGCCGCCGGTTTTCACACGCACCTTGCCGGGCTCAAGGTCGAGTTCGTCGTGGATGACGATCACGTCCGCGGGCGAGAGCTTGTAGAAGCGCATGGCTTCGCCGGCCGCGCGTCCGCTCTCGTTCATATAGGTCGCGGGCTTGAGCAGAATGCACTTCTCCGTGCCGATCTGCCCGTCCGCAACCAAGCCCTGGAAACGCTTCTTCCACGGCCCGAACGTATAGCCCCGCGCGATCTCGTCAACCGCCATAAAGCCAATGTTATGCCGGTTGCCCGCGTATTTGTCCCCTGGATTGCCCAGTCCGACGATCAGCTTCATGATTGTAACCCGTCTCTTCCATCACCGATGCCGGAATAGATGCAAAAAACGTGACGGACGCTACTCTTCCTTGGCTTCCTCGGCGGCTTCCGATGCGCCCTCGGGCTTCATGGAAGCGGCGCCGGCGACCGAGGCGATTGTGAAGTCGCGCTCGTGCACCACAGGCACGACGCCAGCGGGCAGCTTGATAGAGTGGATGTGAACGCTGTCGCCGATGCCAAGGCCGGTGAGGTCCACAGTGATGCTCTCGGGGATCGCATCCGCCGGGCAGGAGCACTCGATCTCGTGCCGCACGATGTTCAGCACGCCGCCGCGCTTCAGGCCGGGGGAGGCTTCCTCGTTGATGAAGTGCACAGGGATGGCCACGTCGATCCGCGACGATTTGCTCACGCGCATAAAATCCACATGGATGGGGAAATCGCGCACCGGATCGACCTGAACGTCGCGCGGGATGACGCGCTCTTTCTTGCCGTTCACGTCGAGCAGATAGACCGTGGAGAGGAAGTGCCCGGTCTGATAATGCTGCGACACGGTCTTGTATTCGAGCGCCACATTCTCTGGGGCCGCCTCGCCGCCGTAGATGACCGCCGGGACCATCTTTTGCGCCCGGAGCACGCGGTTGGCCATCTTGCCAGTACCCTCGCGCGCGGTTGCCTTCAATTCAATTAGCTCCGCCATGTTCTTCTCTTGGTTTGCTAGGTGAGCGCGACTGTGCGGCGAACATGCGCTGCGAACCTTCGGCACTCGGGGTGTTTCAAACCACCTCTATAGAGGCAAGCGCGGCGAAAGACAATAAGTTGATATGCGGCCGTTCGCAGCTGCGTCATACCCTGCCGCAGGGGCGGCGGAGTGACCAAACGCTGGAGGATACGAATTTGCTACCGCGCCAGGCAGCGTTGCAAGCCGCGGCGGCCCCGAGCAACTTCGGCCGGCGTTCCCAGACGTGCCGGTGGCCGCCTTTGCCCGTAAGCCGCCTGTCTGCCAAATCTTGCCTCGGGCCAGATGCAGACTTTTTCCAAACCGTAGGTC
>PMBZ01000052.1 GCA_003153975.1 Hyphomicrobiales bacterium | reverse complement strand
CCATGGGAGAAGGGACGCCTGAATAGTCCTCGGAGTGTGCAGCAACGTCCCCTCTCCCAGAGGGAGAGGGACAGGGTGAGGGGTTGTACCCTCGAATATTGCGCACTCCTATCGGCTCTCCAGCGTCGAATTCCAGCACTTTGCGAGCCAAGCCATCGCCTCTTCCGCCGTAGCCACAGTAGGCCGTGGCGGGATGAACGGCCGCTGCACCATCGTCACCGGCAGGCCGAGCGCGCGGGCGGCTTCGATCTTGGAGACCGTTGCATCGCCGCCGGCGTTTTTGGCCAGCACGACCTCGACGCCGTGCTCGCGGAACAGGCGAATATCGTCCTCCACCGTGAAGGGGCCGCACGCCTGGACGAAGACGATATCTGGCAGGGCGAGGGGGACCTTGGGCAGGTCGATCAGGCGGACGACGTAGGTGTGCTGCGGCGCGGCTTGCAGCTCGGCAAGTGCCAGGCTACCGATGCCGCTGAAGACTTTTCGCGGCGCGGAACCGATTGCCTGCACGGCGGCGGCCATGTCCGGCGCGAGCGTCCAGTTGTCGCCGGGTTGCGGCTGCCAAGCCGGCCGTTCGACCGCGAGAAGCGGCGTGCGGGCGGCAGCAGCCGCCTCGATGGCGTTGCGGCTCATTTGCGCGGCGAAAGGATGCGTGGCATCCACCAGAACGTCGATGCGCTCCCGCCGCAGGTAGCGGGCGAGGCCTTCCACGCCGCCGAAGCCGCCGGTTCTGGTGGCGACGGGCTGGGCGCGGGGCGAGGCCGTGCGGCCGGCCAGGGAGAGCGTGGCTTCGAAGCGGCCGTCCTGGGCGAGCAGCTTGGCAAGCGCGCTCGCTTCCGTGGAGCCTCCGAGGAGAAGAACGCGCATGGCTTGCGCTGACGATGGAGAGACGGGTCCCATGGCGGCCAGCAATGACACAACCACGCGGTGGCTGTCCATCGTCGGGCTCGGCGAGAGCGGGCGCGAAGGGCTTTCGCCGGCCGCGAACAAGCTGATCGACGGCGCGGTGCTGCTGGTGGGCGGCGCGCGGCACCTCGCGCTGATCGGCGCGGCGGCTTGCGAAACGCTCGAATGGAAGAAGCCCTTCCGCGATACGGCCGGGCGCATTCTGGAGCGGCGCGGCCAGCCGGTTTGCGTGCTGGCCTCCGGCGATCCGTACTGGTTCGGCGCGGGCGCGGTGCTCGGCGAATATGTGGACCCGGCCGAGACGATTGCGCTGCCCGCACCCTCGTCTTTCTCACTCGCCGCCGCCCGGCTCGGCTGGCCGCTGCAAGCCACCGTGACGCTCGCCCTGCACACGCGCCGCGTGGAGACTATACTGCGCTATCTGCACGCCGGTCAGCGCATTCTGGCACTGTCGCTCGACGGCTCGACGCCGGCACAGGTCGCGGACCTGCTCGTGCATCATGGTTTCGGCGGCTCGGTGCTGCATGTCATGGAGGCGCTGGGCGGCCCGCGCGAGCGCGTGCACCGGCGGCTTGCCAAGGACGTGATCGGCGAGCCGTTCGGCCCGCTGAATGTCCTGGCCATCGAGGTGAAGGCCGAGCCGGGTGCCAGGCCGATCCCATTCGCGCCCGGCCTGCCCGACAGCTATTTCGAGCACGACGGCCAAATCACCAAGCGCGAGATCCGCAGCATCACGCTTTCGGCGCTGCGCCCCGCGCCAGGCGAGCTGTTGTGGGACATCGGGCTCGGCAGCGGCTCGGTCGCCATCGAATGGCTGCTCTGCCACGCCTCGGCGCGCGCCTTGGGCTTCGAAAAATCCCGCGAGCGCGCCGTGCGGGCGGCCCGGAACGCGGCGGCGCTCGGCGTACCGTATCTGGAAATCCGCGAGGGCAAGGCGCCCGCGTGCCTGCGAGGTGCCGCCGCGCCGGATGCGATTTTCGTGGGCGGCGGCGTGAGCGAGCCGCGGCTGCTGGCGGCGGCGTGGGACGCGCTCAAGCCAGGCGGGCGCATGGTCTGCAACGCGGTGAGCTTCGAGGGGCAGGCCGCGCTGATGGACTGCCGCGCCAGGTGGGGCGGGGCGGTCACGCGGATCAATATCGAGCGCGAGCATGCGGTGGGCGGCTTCACGGCATGGCAGCCCGCGCTGCCGGTGGTGCAATGGGCGGCGGTTAAGTTATGGCCGTGATCGGGATCGGCACCACCAGCCACGCCAGCGTGGAGGATGTGCTGGCAATCGTCGCGGCGGCCAAAGCGAAGATGGTTGAGGACGTCTCGAAGACCCCCTCACCCCAGCCCTCTCCCCAAGGGGAGAGGGAGAAGGCTGCGGCCCTGGTAGCACGCGAAGACGGCGCTGCTGGCGTCCCCTCGCCCCAGCGGGGAGAGGGACAGGGTGAGGGGGGACTCATCGCAGCCCTCGCCGCCCTAAACCGCCCCGCGCTCAATGCCGTGCTGCAAGAGGCGGCGCGGCGGGCGGGGCTTGACCTCATCCTGCTGACGCTGGACCAATTGCGGGCGGCGGCGCATCTGTGCGTGACGCATTCGGAGCATTCGATGAAACAATACGGAATCCCATCGGTGGCGGAGGCGGCGGCGCTGGCGGGCGCCGGGCCGGACGCGCGGCTGCTGATCCTTCGCATCGTGGGCGTGCACGCAACCGCAAGCGTGGCGGGGCGGCCATGACGGTGCATTTCATCGGCGCCGGCCCCGGTGCGGCCGACCTCATCACGCTGCGCGGGCTGGAGCTGCTCTCCCGCGCAGCCGTCTGCCTCTATGCCGGCTCGCTGGTGCCGCAAGCGCTGCTCCAGCACTGCCCGGCGAGCGCGCGCATCGTGGACACCGCGCCCATGAGCCTGGACGAGATCGAGGCGGAATTCGTGAAGGCACACGCGGAGGGCGTCGACGTGGCGCGGCTGCATTCCGGCGACCTCTCGGTGTGGAGCGCGATGGGCGAGCAGCTCCGCCGCCTGCGCCGCCTCGGCATCCCTTACACCATTACGCCCGGCGTGCCGTCCTTCGCCGCCGCTGCCGCCGCGCTCGGGCAGGAGCTGACCCTGCCGGAGGTGGGGCAATCGCTGGTGCTGACGCGCACCTCGGGCCGCGCCTCGGCCATGCCGGCCGGCGAAACGCTCGAAGCCTTCGCCGCCACGCGGGCAACGCTCGCGATCCATCTGTCGGTGCATGTGCTTGCGGATGCGGCGGCGCGGCTTGTGCCGTTCTACGGCGCGGAGTGCCCGGCGGCGGTCGTGTTCCGCGCGAGCTGGCCGGACGAGCGTATCGTGCGCGGCACGCTGGGGACAATCGCGGAGGCCATGACGCGGGCGCCTATCGAGCGCACCGCCATCATTTTTGTGGGCGAGGTCTTGGGGGAGGAGGAGTTCCGCGAAAGCGCGCTCTATAGCGTGGATTATCAGCGGCGATTCCGGGGACGCGCGTCTTCGGACGGCGGGTGAAATGACCACTCAAATTCACGGATTTTCATCTTCTAACGCCGGAAGTATCGAGGCAAGGTCGCCCTCGATGTCTATGTCATAGTGTGCTGCAAGTAGCGTGACCTGCTGTCCGGCCGTCGCTCGATACGCACCAAGTGCTACGAAAAAACCAGGTTTTGCATTGCGATAAGGACCTCTCTCATCGAAGAATCGAAACTCCTCGTTTTGGTCGTTTTGAAAACGTCGGCTTGCTTCGCGGATGGAACGTATCGGTGCAACCGCAAAAGCCTTTGGCGAGAGCGCTTGAAGAGTCCGGGTGCATTGATCCCGAATTTCGTGAATAGAACGCTCGACCGGGCTAACTACCTCCAGTTCCATTCCATTGTAAAGAACACGGCGATCCTCCAGGAACAGTAAAAACTGCCGGACGATTTCTCCTTCGCCTGGACCGGGATCGCTCCACTGAATGCCACCGAGGGGTGAGCTTATACCTGTAATCCGGCGTGCTGTATCGGCGGTGACCTTTTTACTCTTTTTGAAAAAGCCTTGCATACGTGCCTCTCCGTCCCTCACTGCCGTTTGGTCATTAGAAGATAGTTCTACTTTCCGGTCAATCGGTAAGGTTGCAATAATTGCAAATATCAACCACGGCGGACATTTTTGGAACCTACTAGCCGTTGTTTTGGGCGTACAGCGCCGAACAGCGGCGTCATCCGTATCATTTCGGCCAGAAGGGCCACACGCCATGAGCAAAGTCGCTACCACCGGCAAGCGCTTCATTAAAGATGACCGCTGGCACGACGATAATAGGCCGATCCCTGGCACTCCAGCGGATTGGGACCCGCCGATGTCCAATGAAGAAGTGGAGCTGGCGGCGCTCTCCGATCCGGACGCGCAGCCTTTGACCGCGGAGCAGCTTGGGCAGATGCGCCGCGTAGCCTATGTGCGGCATGTCCGCTGGAAGCTTGGCCTGAGCTAGGCCGAATTCGCCGCCAAGTTTCATATCCCCGCCGGCACGCTGCTGGACTGGGAGCGGCTCCGCACCGAGCCGGTGGCGGGCGCTCCGCAAGACTCTGTCGGCGCGTAGGCAAGATGCCAGACCTCTTGCAACGTCCCGGCGCACGCTCCATACTAACAACGTATATACACCGTTAGTATCTCCTTGCGGAGGGCCTACGCATGCCGAAAGAAGCCGTCTTCACAATGAAGCTCGAACCCGAGCTACGCGCCGCGTTCATCGCCGAGGCCGAGGCCGTCCATCGCCCCGCGTCGCAAATTCTGCGCGAGCTGATGCGCGAATTCATCCAGCGCCAGCACGACGCGCGGGACTACGATGCGTTCCTTCGCCAAAAGGTCGAGGCTGCCCGTGTCTCGATGCACGCAGGTCAGGGCCGGACCAATGACGAGGTCGAAGCCGAATTCTCCGCACGGCGTGCGGGTACCGCGACTGAAAGGTGAGGGTCGTTTGGACGCCGGAAGCCCAACAAGATCGCGCTGGCATATGGGACTACATCGCTGCTGACAACCCGCGCGCGGCGGCACGAATGGATGCACTCTTCAGCGCCGCAGCCGCCAGACTCGCCAGTCACCCCAAGCTGGGCCGCCCCGGAAAAATACCCGGCACGCGCGAGCTGATTCCGCACGAAAATTACCGCCTCGTGTATGAAATCGAAGGCGATGCCGTCTGGGTGCTTGCCGTTGTCCATACCGCCCGGCAGTGGCCGCCAATCCGTTCCACATGACTTTTGAAGGCAAGAGCAGATCCGGCCAGGTTCCAGGGTCCGCACTGACACAGTGCCGCACCGGCCCTAAAGTACTTGAACAGCTCTTGCCCGGCGCGGAACGCCACGCTACCCTGCACTGATGAAAAACTGTATTGCGTTCTTATTTATAATCGCGAGCGTCCTGCCGGCGCGCGCGCTCACGACCAGCGGCGATGCACTCGTCACCTGCCGCCAGTTCAACGAAGATGCGGGAGACGGCAAGCGCATTTACAGCGCCTGGATCAATGGCTTCCTCTCCGGCCGGAACCTCTATTCCGTCCAAGGCAGGATGCCCGCATTCAACGACGCCAGGGTCGCGCAGGAGCTGGCCGAATTTTGCAGGCTGGTGCCGGATGCGTGGCTGATCAACGCCGCGATCGCGATTGCAGCCAAGCTCAATCATGAGCAACGGCCCGAGGCACTCATCGGGGCGAGACAGACCGGAAAGTGATGCCTGTCACTCGCCATGAGAGTGGCGGATGCGAGCTTGCCTCCGGCTGTACTAAAGGCTAGCGAAGCCGCCAATAGCTGGAGGCTTCCGCGATGCTCAAAGTGCGCGAATATGGAGATGCGGGAAACCCGCCGGTCTTCGTCCTGCATGGCGGGCCGGGGGCTGCGGGGCATATGGCGCCGGTGGCGCGCGGGCTGGCGGATGCGTACCGCGTGTTCGAGCCGTTCCAGCGCAAGGCCGGTGGAGAGCCGCTTACGGTCGCGCGCCATGTCGCGGACCTGCATGAAGTCTGCGAGCGGCATGCGGCCGGATGCCGGCCGGCACTCTTGGGTGCATCCTGGGGCGCGATGCTGGCGCTGGCTTATGCCGCCGCGCACCCCGATGCGGCCGGCCCGCTGATCCTGGTTGGCTGCGGCACCTTCGATCTTACCGCACGCGCCGAATTCCGCAGGCTCGTCGCCGAACGGACGACTGACGAAATCCGCACCCAGTTCGAACAAGCCGGACGGCTCGGCGGCGGCGAGGGGTTGCGGGCGATGGCAAAGGCTTTGACGCCGATTTATTCGTACGACCCGCTGGATTTGCCGGAGGAAGAGGCCGAAATCGACGCTCCGGGGCACCATGAGACGTGGGACGACATGATGCGCCTGCAAGGGGAAGGCGTTTATCCGGCGGCGTTCGCGGCGATCGAGGCGCCCGTGCTGATGGTGCACGGCGCGTTCGATCCGCATCCGGGCCGCCTTATCATGGAGAGCCTGCGCCCGCATCTTCCGCAGCTCGAATATCTTGAGCTTGAGCAATGCGGTCACGATCCGTGGGCGGAGAGGGCCGCCGCCGGGCCGTTTTTCTCGTTCATCCACAAATGGTTAGCCCGGCACATGGTTCAGCCCGGCGCATGAAGCTTTGCGGCCGGTTTGGCTCAGGGTTGCGCAACACTTCCTGGAAATTGTATGCCACGGCCAAGACTACCTGCGGCACTCTCACAGAAGAACATTATGCCGCATGAGCAAAAAGTCTCTTGCCCGTCAGGCAATGCAGCGTTACTGTGTTTTCATGAAACACTGTATTGCATTTTTGTTCATAATTGCGAGTGCCTTCCCAGCACACGCCATTCGTGTAAGCGGTGAAGCCGATACACCGTGCCGGGAATTCACTTACGCCCCAACAACCCGGCAAGTTCAACTCATCTTCTGGGTGAACGGATTTGTTTCAGCCCGCAGCGTTTACTCGATCCAGCAGAACACGCCCGAGCTGAACGACCGGCTCGTTGCCCAGGAGTTGTGGGACTTCTGCAAGAAGATGCCGGACGCCTGGCTTATCAACGCCTCGATCTTCATCGCCGCAAAGCTGGCGCACGAGCCGGCGCCCACCTTCTACGCCGCGCCGCCGGCGCCCCGCGAATGACACTTCCGCAGCACCGGCGCCACGCAGGTACATGGGTGTTCGCATAAGGGCTGCCCGATGCTGGGTTCCGGCATGCTCCGAGCGTTCAACTCCTCATCCTGTCCTTCTCCCCGTGGGAGAAGGGATGCCTGAATGACCGCTGCAGGTGAAACAGCGTTCCCTCTCCCATAGGGAGAGGGACAGGGTGAGGGGAGATTCCCTCCGTTCCAGGCACTACCGGGCGCCCATGCTCCTGCCCAGTCACGCCGGAGCCAGCTCCTTATAGGCATGCCAGCTCGCGTGTCCGATGAGCGGAAAGGCGATTACAAGCCCCACAAACAGGAGCACGAGCCCGATAAACGTCATCAGAACAATAAGAGCCGCCCATAATGCCATCGCGGGCAGGTTCGTCCGGACAGCCCGGGCGCTCGCAATCATGGCTGTGACGGCATCCACCTTGCGGTCGAACATCAACGGCACCGCAATCGCCGAAATCGTGTAGGCCGCCGCCGCAAAGAGGGCACCAACCGCCGTGCCGGTCAAGAGCAGGCCCTGGCCGTGATCCGTAAACAAGAGTGCCGGGATGAACTCGTCAACCGTCGGGAAATTGGCTGCCCCAAAGAAGAGCATGAACAGCAGAAGGGCCGTGTTCATCCAGAAGAAATAGAGAAGGAAGAGCAGCACGCCGAAAGACGTGAGTTGATCTCTGCCCGCCCATTCCGCCAGGGCGACGCCGCGGAAAGTGATGGGCTCGCCGCGCTCCCTGAGGCGGCTGATTTGATAAAGCCCAGCCGCAAGCACCGGCCCCATCAGGAGAAACCCGAACGCAACGGGCAAAAGAAACGGGAGCGCGTTTAAGCGGGTCAATTGAAGCGCGGCCACATAGGCGAACGCCGCAAACACCGCGCCGTAAGCAAGGCTTATCCGTGGGGCAGTCCAGAGGTCCTTCCAGCCGGCCTCAAGCCACGCATAGGCGGCGTCCAAGGGCACTTTCCGTATTTCTGGGGTTTCCGATAGAGCGGGCGCTTGGGCGAATGGCCCCGCCGCATGAAGAGCATCTGTCATGACATCACCTTCCTGGAACAGCTTCACTGCCGGAGACGAGGTAACAACGTTTCAACCCTTGCTTGTCCCTAAAGTTTCATCAGGCGGCTACGATACCTTCGAGCCGCATCACCTCCCATGGTTAAGATTGTTACTATACCCAGTTCACGCCAAAACC
>PMBZ01000154.1 GCA_003153975.1 Hyphomicrobiales bacterium | reverse complement strand
ACCGTACTTGCCTATGACGATGTGGGGGACAATTTCAAAGGCATGCTCGCTGAGCATTCCGGCTACGCGCGCCTCACAGCCGGCGAAACCGTTGTGCTCGCCGATGCCGGTGGCGCGCCGCCCATCCACATGAGCGACCGCGCCCACGCCGGCTGCGGCTCCTTCGAGATGAGTTCGGGCTACGAGCCGATCGTCACCAATTGCGGCGCGCCGACCGACGAGACCGGCGACTGGTACGTCGTTTCGCGCTCCACGGCCGCGCATTCGACGCTCACCATCGAGGATCTGTCCTCGGCGCGGCTCATCAAGGCACAGTCCAATGTCTCCGGCCGCGAGATGTTCTGGCTCTCCGGCCCGTCCCACGTTCAGCAGGAGGCCGCCGAAGACGACAATTTCGTAAGCGTCAGGATCGCCCATGACGGCTATCGCGACCGCTTCGGCTATATCCACCGCCGCCGGCTGACGCTTTTCAAGAACGGCATGGCGCTGGAAGGCCACGACCATCTGCTGCCGGCCAGCAACGGCAGCGATCTTGAGGCCATTGGGCGTTTCACCGTCCGCTTCCATCTGCATCCGCGCATCACCGCCAACTTCGCGCGCAATACCAACGCCATCGGGCTGACCACGCCCAACGGCCAGAACTGGCGCTTCATCGCCGATGGCGCCGACCTCGACCTTGAGGAAAGCATTTTCTTCGCCGACCCGATCTGTCTCAGGCGCTCGTTCCAGATCGTACTCAAAGGCCAATGCAACAAGGCAGCCTCGGTGCACTGGAAGTTCGAGAAGATGGTGCAGCAGAAGCCCGTGCTTGTCGACACCAATTCCTGGCGCGGATCTTGACCCGGAGCGCATTTCGCGCAACTAACGGGGCATGACCACACATCAGGATTTCCCGGTGCGCCGGGCGCTCATCTCGGTTTCCGATAAATCGAAACTGGTTGAGTTCGCGAAGAAGCTTGAGCTTCTGGGTATTGAGATCGTATCCACCGGCGGGACTGCAACCCATTTGCTTAGCCACGGCATCAAAGTGCTGCCGGTGTCCGACGTGACAGGCTTCCCCGAGATCCTGGATGGACGCGTGAAAACGCTGCACCCGGCGATCCATGGCGGCATCCTCGCGGACCTGGGCCTTGCCGGCACGCGCGAAACGCTGGACACACACAAGATCGCAGCCATCGGACTGGTTGTAGCCAATCTCTATCCGTTCGAGGAGGCCGTCGAGAAGAAGGCCGCCGATGTGGAGGCGATGATCGAGGAGATCGACATCGGGGGCTCCGCACTCTTGCGCGCGTCGGCGAAGAACCATGCCTGCGTGACGGTGGTCACGGACCCAGGCGACTACGACGTGGTGCTTGAGGAGCTGTCGGGCGAAGCGCGGACGACCACGCTTGCTACCAGGCGCCGGCTGGCGGCCAAGGCCTTCGCGCGCACCGCCGCCTACGATTCGGCCATCGCGACGTGGTTTTCCTCGGCCACTGGCGAAAATCCGCCGTCCACTTTCTTCCTCACCGGCAAGCTCCGGCAATCGCTCCGCTATGGCGAGAACCCGCACCAGAATGCCGCTGTCTACGAATCTCCGGCCAGGAAGGGGCCAAGCCTCGTCCGGGCGGAGCTGGTCCAGGGCAAGGAACTTAGCTACAACAACCTTACCGATGCCGACTCGGCCTTCGAGCTGATCTCGGAGTTTCCCGTAAGCCAGCCGGCCATCGCCATCATCAAGCACGCCAACCCTTGCGGCACGGCCACGGGGGCATCCGTGATCGAGGCTTACCGGAAGGCATTCGCCTGCGACACCGTGAGCGCTTTCGGCGGCATCGTGGCCTCGAACCAGCCTTTGGACGAGGAGGCGGCGCGCGAATTCCTCAAAATTTTCACCGAGGTGGTGATCGCCCCTTCGGCGAGCGAGGAGGCCAAGCGCGCCTTCGCGGCCAAGCCGAACGTGCGGCTTCTGCTTACCGGCGGGCTCCTGCCGCGCGAGAACCGGGCACCCTATGTGCGCGCGCTTTCGGGCGGTTTCCTGGTGCAGGATGCGGACGCGATGGCGCTCGACGAGGCCTCGCTTCGCACGGTCAGCAAGCGCGAGCCTACGCCTGAGGAGCGCGCCAATATGCTGTTCGCCTGGCGCGTGGCCAAGCACGTCAAGTCGAACGCCATCGTTTTCGCGAAGGACGGCGCGGCGGTGGGCGTTGGCGCGGGGCAGATGAGCCGCGTGGATAGCGCCAGGATCGCGGTGTGGAAAGCCGAAGAGTCGGCGAGGGCCGCGGGCAAGGCCCCCCGCGAGCTGCTGGCGGGCACCGCCGTTGCCTCGGATGCGTTCTTCCCCTTCCCCGACGCCATGCTCGTGGCGGCCGATGCGGGCGCAACCGCCGTCATTCATCCCGGCGGCTCCATACGCGACGACAAGGTCCTCGCCGCCGCCGACGAACGCGGGCTGGCGATGGTCGTCACGGGCGTGCGCCACTTCCGGCATTAGTACGGCCGGGGGGGCGGCGCCCGAGGTATGCCAAATCCGGCTGAGTGTTTTGCGAAGCCCCCCCTCACTCTGTCTCTCTCCCCGAGGGGGAGAGAGGACCCTAGAATTCACGCTGCGGATAATTCGAACGTCCCTTCTCCCCTCGGGAGAAGGGCAGGATGAGGGGGCCTTCGCAGCCGCAATGCGAAGCACTCGGCGAGATCAGTGCTCTGATGTCAGCGCGTTGGCGAAGCGGCAATATTTCGACCACCTGTAGTCGTATTCGCCGGTGACTTCGAACGTGCCGGGAGCGGTGTTTTTCTCGATGAATGCGCGCACCGCGATTGGGTCGCCGACATAGAAAACCGCCTGCCGCTGCCCGGACCTGAGCATGCTGCAGGCGAATATGCCGCTGCACGAGAGCCCCAGCATGTGCGAAATCTGGTCCTCCTTCTCCCGCGCGTAATCCAGTTCCCCGGCATCGCTCGCGGGCATGGTCAAAGTCAGCGCATAGGATAAATCGGCCCGCATGGCGACCGCCTTGGCGCTTGCGTTCACGATCGCAAACGCTTTCTCCGGCACCTCGCCTTCCCCGCCGCTGCCCTTGTAGGTGACCGTGAGCCCGGCCATCTCGTGCTCCCCTTGAGGATACACGGCGCTGTGCCCTAATTCGTTTTTCCAGAAGCTGTCGAACACCGGAGGAAATTGGTCGAGCGGCGTTGGCTGCTGGGAATTGTCCAAGGGGCCATCCGCAAAGATGACCTCTCCAACCTTCACCGCGAAATCGTACTCGCCCACCATATGGTCGAGCATGATGAACGCCATGTGGCGGGCAAGCTCCTCCTGGCCGCTAGGAATTTCGCACGCGAAGCCGATCTTCATGCCCACCTGCGCGCCATCCGCGAAGTGTTGGAGCAACACGTCCGAGGGCTTCAGCTCGAAACCGTTCATGCTCATGGTGAAGCGAGCATCCTGCGAACGCCAGCGCAGGGCGGTCACTTTGTAGCTGCTGGACGCGGGCGCTTGGGCAACCAGTTCCATGACCGGGGGAAAGTATTCCGCCTTGCCGTGCGCGGAAAAGCACAACGTGTCGATGCTCCCATCCTTGTTTGAGAGCAGCTCGACGGCTATTCCGGTGAAATGCTTCTCCAGGATCTTGTTCAAGGCGTCGAATTTGTCGCGCACAGCCAGGGGCGCCAGTGACGCTTCAACCTGACGAAGCTCGCTCCAGAATGCAGCGGCTCGCTCTCTGTTATTTGAAATATCTGGCATTAGCGTGCTCATTACCCTCTCCATGCCGCGCTTGGAACCTTCGCCGCGATTGCGCGGCATAGGCAGCGCACCCGGCGAACTGGTCCCTTCTTGGCCGGAAAGACGGCGCTTTCAGGATGAACACGGAGGATCGGGCGTGCCTTACAAGGGCAAGGGCTGCGCGCCGAACCAGCTGAAATGGAAATAAAGGATCAACGCCCAGAGCCCAGCGGCCACCGCGATTTTCCACCAGCCGATGGCCTTGAGGTTCACCGATGCCCGGCCTTGAATGATTGCGGCGAAAGGCCAGAACGAGGTCTTGGCCTCGAACGCCGCCCAGCCAGCCAGTTCCGCGCGCTTGCGCTTTTGCTGCAGCCAGCTTCCAATGAGCGCGGTCGCCGCGAAGCCGCCGAAAAACGCAAAGCCTCGCGGGTTCGGCTGGCTGATCGTATGCGCGATGGCCCAGATCGCGATCCCCCACATGACCGGATGGCGCGTGATGGCGAAGACGCCTTCCCCGGCGAGCCCCTTTTCCGGAATGGGGGCGCCGGGCGTGTACGGATTGGGGGTAGCAAAACCGGCAACGATGAGGATGTACGCGAAGAGGATCAGCGCCGCCTTCAGCCACTGCCACGCAGCGGGCGCAACCCAAAGCTTGTCACCATACGGTGCTGCGTTAAACGAGGACACCATCCACCAGATCGCGGCCAGGGAGGCCAGCGAAAACACCGCCTGATAGATCTGCCAGCCGGCCAGCGCCATGAACCGGGCGCGGAACGGCGTCCCAGGCAGCATATGCAGAAAAAAGAACGCAGCCGAAGCCGCAATCAACGCATTCATGCCCCCTCCTTTTAAGCCAAAGGAGGCAGCCAATGCTGCCTTCCTAATGCAGGCGCTTCTTGATCCGGTCGAGGCTCGCGTCGATCATTTTCTCCGCGACCTGGCCGGTGACCTTCTGCTCGATGAGTTGCTCGGCCGCGGCAATGGCAAGCTCGGCGGCCTGCGCGCGGATCTGCTTGCGCGCCTTCTCTTCCTCAAGCTTGATCTTCTGCTCGGCAACGGCCAGCCGGCGCGAAATCGTCTCGTCGAACGCCGTACGCGCTTCCTGCGCATAGGCAGCCGCCTCGCGCTCGGCCTGCCCCAGGATGGCCGCAGCCTCGGCTTCGGTATTCTCCGCCCGGCGCTTGTAGGAGGCCAGGATCGCTTCGGCCTCCGCCCGCAACTTGCGCGCCTCCGCAAGCTCGCGCGCGATAGCATCGGAGCGAGCGTCCAACAGCCCCACAACCTTACCCGGCACCTTCAGATAGACGACCGCGCCCGCGAAGACAATGAAGGAGATGGCAACCCAGACTTCGGGATCTGCGAACATGCGGCTACTCCTTCGATCCTTGGCGCAGCGCGGCGCTAACCTCGCCGCCAGTCACTTCAAGCCCAGCGAACTCTTTGACGATGTCGCTCACGGCCCCAGCGGTCATGGCTTCCATCTCGCCGGCCGCCTGCTCGATCAGCTTCTGAACGCTTTTGTCCGTTTCGGCGGCCTTCGCAGCCAGATCGCGCTCGAACGCCTCGCGCTTCTGGCCAAGCTCGGCTTCGAGCTTCTGGCGATGGGCGCGGATGCCCGCCTGCCCCTTCGCCCTCGCCGCGGCGATGCCTGCTTCGTAGCGCTCGGCTTCACGGTCCGCGCGCTGCTGTGCCGCGCGTGCGCTTTCGATGTCGCCCTCCATCCGGGCCTTCCGGCTGGCCAGGATCCCCTGGATGCGTGGAAGCGCCTGGTTCGCGAGCGCGAAGTAGAAAGCCGCGAAGATGATCGCAAGCCAGATCAGCTGGGGTGCGAAATCGTCGATGTTTAGCTGAGGCATGGCAAAGACCGCCTACGCGGGAAGGTGGCGCCGCCAGGGGCGCCAGCCCGCCGCCAGATTACGAACGGATAGATCAGAGCTTAACGAACAGCAGGATCAGCGCGATAACGAGGCCGAACAGGCCCGTGGCTTCAGCCAGCGCGAACCCGAGAAGAAGATTCGGGAACTGAGCGGGAGCGGCAGACGGATTGCGCAGCGCGCCCTGCAGGAAGTTGCCGAAGATGAGGCCGATGCCGATACCGGCGCCGATGAGGGCCGAGCAGGCGAGGCCAGCGCCGATGAGCTTTGCTGCTGCTGGATCCATGACGAGTTCTCCTATTTGATCTTTCGGTTCAGAGGTTGTGAGAGGCTAGTGCGAGCCCGCGTGCAGCGCGTCGTTCAGGTAGATGCAGGTGAGAACGGCGAACACATAGGCCTGAAGGAAGGCGATCAGGATTTCGAGGCCCATCAACGCCACCATGAAAATGAAGGGGAGAAAGGCGACGGGAGACAGCCAGCCGGCCGCGCCGAGCCCCACCACGAAGCTGCCGAACACGGCGAGCATGGTGTGGCCTGCCATCATGTTGGCGAAGAGACGGACGGAGAGGCTGATGGGCCGGGTGAAGTAGGAGATTATCTCGATGACGCTGATCAGCGGCAACAGCAGTGCAGGCACGCCCGACGGCACGAAAAGCTTCAGGAACTTAATGCCGTGCTTGTAGAAGCCGATCAGGGTCACGCCAAGGAAGACGAACATGGCGAGCGCGAAGGTGATGATGATGTGGCTCGTCACCGTAAAATTGCCCAGGCCCGGCAGCGGGATCATGCCCAGCATGTTCATCGCGAACACGTAGACGAAGATCGTGAAGATGATCGGGAAATACGCCATGCCGGCGTTACCGGCGTTCTGGCGGACCATGTTCGCCACGAACTCGTAGGTCAGCTCGCTCACCGATTGCATGCGGGTCGGCACGAGCCTGCCCTCGCGCATGCTGTAGATGAGAAAAGCGAGGACGAGCCCGGTTCCCATCACCATCCAGAGCGAGGAGTTGGTAAAGGATGCGTCGTAGCCGAACAGCTTGATGTGCACGTAGCGGTCGATGGTAAACTGATGCATGGGGTTGAACCCGCCCGCATCATGATGGCTGCCGCCTTCCGCCGCCGCGGCGTGCGCCGCGCTTATGAACCAGTCGATCATGGCAATCCTCGCCAGGCAAGCCGCCCGGCCTTCTCAGTTCCCGCTCATTCCGCGCGCGGCGCGGATCACGTTAAGAAACCCGGCGGCAATGCCGAGCAGAAGAAAAACCAGCAAAAACAATGGAGACGTTCCGAGCCAGCCATCCAAGGCCCAGCCGATTAGCCCCCCTACGAACACCCCAGCCACCAGCTCCACCGAGAGCTGGAAAGCCTTGCCGAGCGCCGAACTCCGCTTCGCGCTCTCTTCATCCGATAGGCCCGCGCGCTCGCTTTCCCGCACTTCGAGCTTATGCTCGAGTTGCTTAAGCCTCTCCTTCAGGCGATCGCTTTTCCTGCGTTCGTCCGGCTCGTTATCCCCGGAGGAGGCCATGATAATCCGTTCGCGAAAACGTGGGCGCGTTTGAATTCCGGACCTGTTTCTAGGCCACCGCCCGAAGCAAAGTCAAGCCTAGCGCGCGACGGCAATTCCGTTTTTTGCCGCACGTGCGAAGAAGCCTCAGCTATGCTCCTTCACGATTGCGAGAGCCACGCCATCGTGCCTCTTCACGCCGGTCCATTGCGGGATCGTGCTTTCAACCGCCGGGCAGTTCGCGAGTGCAGCATTGAAGCGCACAGTTGCGGCCAGGAAATAGAGCGATTTCGCGTTGACAAAGAGGCCGGCCGGCCAAAGCTTTCCGCCACGGATCAGTCAGCGAAGAGGCCGCCTTGAGCAGCGAAAATCGAAAAACGCCGTCCTTTTCCCGCGAGATGACCTTCCAATATGGCGCGCTTGAACAGGTGGCGCCCGGCCTGCGGCGGATCGTGTGCCGCAATTCAGGCCCCCTCACCTTCAAGGGCACGAACCTTTATGTGATCGGCGAAGGCGAAGTCGCTGTGGTCGATCCAGGGCCGGCGGAAGGCGATCAACTCGATGTGCTGATGCAGGCGCTGGCCGGCGAGCGAATCACCCACATCCTGCTAACCCATTCTCACGCCGACCATTCCGGCGCGGCCGGCGCGCTTCGCGAGCGCACGGGCGCGCTCACTTGCGGCATGCCCCGGCGCGCGGAGCATCCAGGCGCCGGGGCCACGGGTCCTTCCGGGCACAAGTTCATCATTCCTGTGGATTACGGCGTGCCCTTGCTGCACGGCAGCAGGCTTGCCGGGCCGGGCTTCGAAATCGAGGCGGTGCATACGCCTGGCCACGCTCCGGACCATATTTGTTTCTATATTTTGGCTACTAACATTTTGCTTTCGGGCGACCATGTCATGGGCTGGAACACGAGCGTCATCGCACCGCCAGAAGGGCATATGGGCAGCTATATGCGTTCGCTGGAGCTGTTGATGGAGCGGAAGGAGGCGGTCTACTTCCCCGCGCATGGCGGCCCCGTCCACGAGCCGCAACGCTACGTTAAGGCGTTGATCTTTCACAGGCGCTGGCGCGAGGGCGAGATCGTGGACTGCATCCGGGCCGGGGTCGCTTCCGCCGGCCGGATGGTGCCGCGCATGTATGCCGGGATCGAGCCCGGCCTGATGGGAGCCGCCGCCCTGGCGGTGCTCGCCCAGCTTGAGTTCATGGCCGAAAAAGGAGCCGTCATCATGCTGAAACCGGGGCCACTTACGATGGACCAGGAGTTTGCGCTGCCAGGGTGAACGGCGGGCTCGGCTTGCGGCCCGGCACCAACCTTAACATATACGTGTACCGCGATATCGATGTGTACCATCGGTTGTTTTCCTTGCATCGGGGCCGGGATTGGATACCTTCCTCGCGATTTGCAACCCGCCCGGCAATTATCCTCTTTAACGGTAGGCGATGCTCAAAAAACTTATTGTGACGGCAGTCCGGCTCAGCGCCGGTCATCCCTGGCCGGTCTTGCTGGTGGCGCTCGTTATGTCCGCCACCTCGGCCTACTATGTCGCGGACCAATTCGCGCTCAACACCGACATCACCACGCTGATCTCGCCCAAGCTTGAGTGGCGGCAGCGCGAGGACACTTACCTGAAGGCCTTCCCCGGGCAGGCGACGACGATCCTGGCCGTCATCGACGGCCCAACGCCCGAACTCGCCGAGGAAGCCGCCCAGCAGCTCACTCAAAAGCTCAGCCAGCAGCCAAGCCTGATCCGGAGCGCGCACGAGCTGACCGGCGGCCCCTTCTTCCGGCGCAACGGCATGCTGTTTCTGCCCGAGGACGACCTCAAGGGGGCCTTGTCGCAGCTCAAGCGGTCGAGTTCCTTCCTGGAGCCGCTTGCCGCCGATCCGAGCCTGAAGGGGATCATGGGCGCTTTCGCCCTGCCCCTTCGCGGCGTCCAGTTGCGCCGGGTTTCGCTCGATAGCCTCGCTCCGCAATTCAACGGCCTGGCCACCCCCATCGAGAAGACCCTCGCGGGCCAGCCCACCTTCTTCAGCTGGCGGGAGCTTTTGAGCGGCGAGCCACCCTCGGAGCGCGAGAGAAGGCAATTCGTCGAGATCGACCCGGTTCTGGACTTCAACGCCCTGGAGCCGGGCGAGGACGCCACGGATGCGATCCGGCAGACGGCGCGGGACCTCAAGCTCGCGGATAAGGGCGTGACCGTCAGGGTTACCGGCTCCATCCCCATCTCCGACGACGAGTTCGCCACCTTGAAGGAAGGTGCGGCTCTGAACGGCGCGCTAACGGTGCTCGCGGTGCTCGTCATCCTCTGGCTTGCGCTGCACTCGGCACGCATCATTCTGGCGGTTTTCGTCGCACTGTTCGTGGGGCTGTTCGTCACGGCCGCATCGGGCCTTGCCCTCGCCGGTTCCTTCAACCCGATCTCGCTTGCCTTCTTCGTGCTTTTCGTCGGCATCGGCGTCGATTTCGGCCTGCAATTCAGCGTCGCCTACCGCGCCGAGCGCTTCGAGCGGGACGACCTGATGGGGGCGCTGGTTTCAACCGCCGCGAATACCGGCGGGCGCCTGGCCCTGGCTGCCGCGGCGACCGCGGCCGGCTTCATGGCCTTTACGCCGACATCGTATGAGGGGCTTGCGGAGCTTGGCCTCATCGCGGGGCTTGGCATGATCGTGGCCTTCATCATGAGCATTACGGTGCTGCCCGCGATGCTCCGGCTGCTCAATCCGCCCGCCGAGGCGCACGCGCTCGGCTATGCCTTCCTGGCGCCCGTGGACCGCTTTCTTGAGCGCAACCGCATGGCCGTGCTCGTAGGCACCCTGTGCGTGGTGCTTGCGGCTTCGCCCCTGCTCTTCTGGCTGCGCTTCGATTTCAACCCGATGAGCTTGAGGAACCCGCATGTCGAGTCGGTGTCCACCTATCTCGACCTGAAAAAGGACCCCGACATGTCGGGGCAGACCATCGAGGTTCTTGCACCTTCGCTGGACGAGGCAAACGCCCTGGCCAGCAAGCTCGCTACCCTGCCGGCCGTGTCGAAGACGATGACGCTCAGCACGTTCGTGCCCGGCGACCAGGACGCCAAACTTGCCGCCATCGCGGATGCGGCCGCAACCCTCGACCCAGCTCTCAATCCGAAGGAGGTCCAGCCGGCTCCCACGGATGCGGAGACGGTGGAAAGCCTTGAGGCAACGTCCGCCGCCCTGCACGCCGTTGCCGCGAAGGCGCCGGAATCGGCTGGCGGCAAGGCTGCGGAACGGCTGTCGAAGGCGCTTGCAAGCTTGGCGAAGGCGAGCCTTGCGGTGCGCGCCAGCGCTGAAACCGCGCTCGTGGAGCCGCTCAAGGTCACGCTTGGCGACATCCGCGACAGCATGCACCCGCAAAAGGTCACGGCCGCGAGCCTGCCGCCGACCTTTGCCGGGAGCTGGCTCTCCGTCAATGGCAGCGCCCGCGTGTCGGTTCTGCCTAGGGGCGACGTGAACGACAACATGGTCCTTGAGGAATTCGTGAAGGCCGTCACCAGGATCGCGCCCAACGCGACCGGCCAGGCGGTTGGCATTTACGAGGCCGGCAAGACCATCGTCAGCGCCTTCATCGAAGCCGCCGTCTGGGCGCTGCTCTCCATCGCGGTCCTGCTTTACCTGATGTTCAGGCGCTTCACCGATGTCCTGCTCACGCTGTTTCCGCTGATCCTCGCGGGCATCGTCACGCTGGAATGCACGGTCATCATAGGTATGCCGCTCAACTACGCCAACATCATCGCCCTGCCGCTGCTGCTGGGCGTGGGCGTCGCGTTCAAGATTTACTACATCGTGGCGTGGCGCGAAGGAAAGAGCGGGCTTCTGGCCTCGCCGCTCACCCGAGCCGTGTTCTTCAGCGGCATGACGACCGCCGTGGCCTTCGGCAGCCTGATGACCTCGAACCATCCAGGCACGGCCAGCATGGGCCAGCTCCTCGCGCTGTCGCTTATCAATACAATGGCTGCCGCCGTGCTGTTCCAGCCGCTGCTCATGGGTCCGCCACGCAAGCCGGAAGATGAGGGTGAAACCGCGAAGGAGACTGCCCTTACGGGACCGAAGTGATCCGGGGGTTGAAAAGCCCCCTCACCCCTACCCCTCTCCCGCGAGGGGAGAGGGGAAGTGCCCCGTCCCTAGCGTATAGGGGGTAATTCAGGCGTTCCCTCACCCCTCCGCGGGAGAGGGACAGGGTGAGGGGGCCTTTTGCAACGGATGAAGCCGGTATTACTTCACCAGCTTCGCGCATACGGCCTTGTCGGAGGGGGCGCCCTTCGGCAAGGGCTGGCGCGTCCAGTTCTCGCCGCCGCAGAGGAAACCCAGCACGCAGCCTTCGATCTGAAGCACGTCGGGGCTCACGAGGCTGATATTGGCGTCGTAGGTCTTGCCATTCTCGGCGTTATAAACCGAGCCTTCCCAGCGCCCTTCCGAAGCGTGCATGTTGATGAGGATCGGCAGGCCCATGACCGGGCGGTCGCGAAGGGCCGGATCGGGGTTGTTCTTATCCGTATCGGTATTGTTGGGGCCGCCCTTCGTCCAGGCGATGACGCCCCACATCGCGCCGCCGCAGTCCACGACGCGGATATCGGCGGTGCCATCCTTGACCCGCCATTCCCCGGTGGGCGATTGCGCCAGCGCGGCACCCGCCGGTATCATGCACGCGATACTCGCGGCTATCAGACGTTTCATTGCATACTCCAGCTTGTATTGCGCCTATTGGCACCCTCTTATGCTTGCAAATGTGGAATTTCTTAGGTGCCCCGGCCCGATTGCCGCCCTCATTTTCAGGAAGGTGACATCTCCAGCAACTGCGTTTAAAAGGCCTTGGACGGCGCGCGGGTTCCAGGCTGCGCCGGAGGGAGACTGAAAATGAGCACTGACATCAAAGCCTTGTTCGCTGAGCGCGAAGCCGAGCGCTATGCGCTGCACACGCGCCATTTGAACGAGCAGATGGTGCGGATGCTCAAGACCATCGGCTTCGACACAGGCTTCGTGCGGGGCTCCGGCCAGTATCTGTGGGACCGGCAGGGGGCCAAATATCTCGACCTATTGAGCGGATTCGGCGTGTTCGCCATCGGACGCAGCCATCCCCGCGTGCACGAAGCGCTGGGCCAAGTGCTCGGCAGCGAGTTCCCCAACCTCATTCAGATGGACGTTTCGCCGCTGGCGGGCGTGCTGGCCGAGCGCCTGCTCGCGCGTGTACCGCACCTCGAAAAGGCATTCTTCGCCAATTCCGGCACCGAGAGTGTGGAGGCCGCGATCAAATTCGCGCGCGCCGCGACGGGCCGCGCCGGCCTCGCGCATTGCAGCCACGCGTTCCACGGCCTGACCTACGGCTCGCTGTCGATGAACGGCGACACGATCTTCCGCAACGGCTTCGGCGGCTTCCTCACCGACACCGTGGAGGTGCCGTTCAACGATCTGGGCGCGCTCGAAGACGTGCTCAAGACCAAGAAGATCGCCGGCTTCTTCGTCGAGCCCATCCAGGGCAAGGGCGTCAACGTGCCGGATGAGGGCTACCTCAAGGGCGTGGCCGGGCTTTGCCAGAAATATGGCACGCTGTTCATCGCCGACGAAATCCAGACCGGCGTGGGCCGCACCGGCAAGTTCCTCGCCTGCGAGCACTGGGGCGTGGAGCCCGACGTGGTGCTGCTCGCCAAGGCGCTCTCGGGCGGGCATATCCCGGTTGGCGCGGTGCTCACGCGCAAATGGATTTTCGACAAGCTGTTCAACCGCATGGACCGCGCCGTGGTGCACGGCTCGACCTTCGCCAAGAACGATATGGCGATGGCGGCGGCGCTGGCCACGCTCGATGTGCTGGACGAGGAGCACATCGTCGAGAACGCCGCAGCCAAGGGCGAGCGCCTGATGGCCGCCTTCCACCGCATGCAGGACAAGTACGAGCTGGTGAAGGACGTGCGCGGCAAGGGGCTGATGATCGGCGTCGAGTTCGGCGCGCCCAAGTCCATGGGGCTCAAGATGGCCTGGACCGCGGTCGAGGCCGCCAATAAGGGCCTGTTCTGCCAGATGATCGTCATCCCGCTGTTCAAGGATCACAAAATCCTGGTGCAGGTGGCGGGGCATGCGAGCCATACCATCAAGCTCTTGCCGGCGCTTACGCTGACGGACGAGGATTGCGCCTGGATCGAGAACTCGTTCGAGGCCGCCATCGCCGAGGCGCATAAGGTGCCGGGCTCGGTGTGGTCGCTCGGCAAGACGCTCGCCGGGCACGCCATGCGGACGAATGCGAGTTGACGCGTGTTCTGCTACTATACGGGCCGCGCACCAAGGCGTTGTGCCCTGCGGGAGGCTAAGCAATGCCGGGTACAGCCGCATCGCTCTTCGAGCAGGAGCTGACACGCAGAGGGGTACCGTTTTCTTTCGATCGGGAAACGGGCCGCTACAAGGTACAGCACGGAGGCCTGGAGCTTTTCGTCTCCCTGGACAACCTCACCCGCAATTACGAACGCGATCGCGATAGCGCTCACATTACGGGCTTCGTGGATGCGGTTCTGGCCGCCCCGGCTGATCGTCCATCCTGGGAGGAAGCAAGACCGTCTATCCTGTTCTGCCTCGAACCTTCCGATTACCAGCAGCCGCCAGAGATCCGCAGCGCCATTTCCGGCCGCGTGGACCGCGTTCCTGTCTATTACGACGAGCAGGAAGGCACCATCGCTTGGATTGCCCCGGCGCAGATCGCGGATTGGGGCGTTACACCGGAGGAGGTGGAGGCTGCGGCGCTCGGCAATCTTGCCGCCGTGCTCAAGGATGCCATGATCGAGCATTCGGACATCGACGGCGTGGCACTCGGCTTTATCCGCACCACGCTTCCTTTCAAGTCCGCATTGATCCTGGCGCCGAACCTGAAGGAGATCGTGGCCCCCGTGCTTGGCTGGCCGCTGCTGGCTGTCATACCCGACCGCGACTTCATCTTCCTGTGGGCGGCGAAGCACGATGGCTTCGCAAATCGCGTGGGTGGCACGGTCGTGAAAGAGTTCTCCGCGGCCCCCTATCCGCTCACGACGGAGGTGTTCGAGATCGGTGACGAAGGCATCGCCGCCATCGGGGCTTTTCCAGCTGAGAAGGGCTGAGGCCGTCACGCCACTTTCCGCGCCGGATGGAGCCTACTCTTTCAAGGGAAGCGGCTCCAGCGCGCGGCGCACAATCTCCGGCTCGCGGGCGATCACATGCAGATAGGCCTGCACCGCCGCATCCGGCTCGGAGAGCCCCTCCGCCCAATCGCGCACCTTATCCGCCGGGATGTGATACCGCTCAGCGAACTCCTCCGGCGTGATCTCCAGCCCCCGGCAGATGACGGCCACAAGCGGCAGGGGGCGCCCCATGGGACGGCCCATCGCCGCGGCCTGGATTTCTTCGTTCGCGGGCTCGCCGGCGGCTTGTCCACCCTGCCCCGCCTCGCGATCTGGCGTATTGCTCATGGTCGCGTCCTTTTTTTTCCCGCAGGCGTGCCATAGTGCATATTCTTGGCTCCGCCACGCCTTAATAAACAGTTCGATTCGCGTAGATGCCTGTCATGCTTAATACGGACATGGTAAACGCGC
>PMBZ01000036.1 GCA_003153975.1 Hyphomicrobiales bacterium | reverse complement strand
TTTCGCCGATCTTGTATTCGATGGTGGCGGCGCTGGCGGCGCGCTCCTTGAAGCTGTGGAGGTAGGGGAAAAGCTTGACGTTCACGAAGGCGATGAGGTCGTCGCCGGTCAGCGCGGTGTCGTGGTCGAATTCGCCCTTCGCGTTTTTCGGCGCGGCCCAGTCCTGCCAGCGGTAGGGCTTTTCGATGATGGGGCTGTAGGCTTTGCCCTCAAGCTCGGCGCGGCTGGCCTTCTGCGTCTCCAGGTCGTCGAGATATTTGAGGAACAGCATCCACGACGATTGCTCGGTGTAATCGAGTTCGGTGGTGCAGCCCGCCTCTTTCCAGAGAACATCGTCGATATTTTTGAATGTCTGTTCGAACATGCGCCGGTGAACCCTCAATGTTAGGGGAAGCGCTGGCCGGGCGGACATCCCGGCGCGTGCTTCAGCAATATCTGCCGTAAAGGTCGAGTCGAAAACCCATCTTACAAACCCAGTGTGGGTTAACCTAAGCCATGTTTGCATCGGCAATCAAGATTCGGGATTCTTGATGGATATGAGGCTGCGGGCTGCCATCCTCGAATTCAAGGAAGAGTAGCGTACCTGCATCGCCGGCCCGGCCATTTTGCCAGAGCTGAGCGAACTCCCAGCCTGCACGGCCGCATGCCGCTTGTTCTTGGCCGCGAGGCAGTTGAGCCATGGCGTGCGGCCGAAACGCCAACGCTTTCAGTCAGCGTGAACGAGGAGCCACTTGCAAAACTATTGGCATGAGACGGCGGGCGCTGCCACTCGGGCACGAAGTTGTGCGAGCCTTCGCCAGATGCGCGTGATCCTTGGTCAAGTTTGCAGATGATGGTACAGTTCGATGGCGTGGGCAACGGCCTCCTGGTCCATCAGTTCTTGCAAGTTAAGTGCCCCGGCGTATTCGCGCTCGTAGGCGTCTCTCTTACAGGCCTCCTTCGCTTGGGATTAGGCTCAAGATTAGGCTTTCGAACGTTTCCGCCTCCTCCGGGTGCGAATCCCGCTCCTTCAGCCACGGCCCGCTCTGATCCTCCAGGTCCAGGTTCTGGGCTATCACCCGTTCTGCCCATACCTGCGGGCTCTCCCCCTGCTGGCTCCAGTTGAGTAGGTTTGCTTCCAGAAGCCTGCTCTCCGCCCAGCGCATTTCCGCCCGCGGGTCTTCGCTCTCCTTCAACAGGAGCACCGCCCGTCTCGCTATCTTGTCCAGGAGTGTCTGGGGCTGCCGCTCCAGAGTCTTCTCTTTGCTTTGCTTCATTCAGTTTCGCTCCTACTTCGTCCCATGATTTCAAGAGCACTGGCGGCTCTTTGGTCAGGGGTGCGCGTTCCGTCTTACCCTTGCCATCGATTACGATCACATCGACCGGCCAGCCCGCGCCTTGCTTGGCGTAGAGGCTACCGTCAACCGTGAATATATCCGAAACGTTATAATTGCTGAAAAGCTGGTAGAAGAAGCGCCTTTTCGTCTTTGCGGTGTAGCCTTCGGCGCGCTCCTTGGGGGTTTCGGCCGTGACGCCGCCGATGATGAGTACCGCGCGGCCGTCCGCTTTCATGGTCCTCAAGGCGTTCAAGGCGATGGCGTGGTCGATCTGTGTCGTGTTGTAATCGCCTATCGTGAACACCTTCGATTTGCCGCCTTCACGCACAGCCCCGAAGGGCGGATTGGCAATTACAGCGTCCATCTGCCCGGCCCTGCCGGCGAATGTAGCCTCGTCCGCCGCATCGTCTCTCGTTACCTTGAAGCCTTGCGCCTCAAGGTTCTTGGCACGAGTGCCGTTCAACTCGTTAACGCGCGCTCGCCTGGCTGCCCCGCGCACCCGCACATAACCGTCCTTCGACCCTTTGCCCGATCCACGGCGCGCGTGTGTCTCTCCGGAACCCCGATGTTTCCAGATCTTTCCTGCGTGTCCAATGGGGGCCAAGCGCTTTTGGCCCCCGAGTGGATAGTGTCATGGACGCACGATGGACCCTATCAAGCATCGGCAGAAGCCGCCTTCTTCAAATGCCTCTGCACCGTCGCCCGGCCGATGCCAAGCTGCTTTGCGATAGCTACCTGACTTAGTCCTTGGGCAGCGAGCGTACGCACCTGCCCGCTCACTGCATCACCCTGCGCTTCCTCCTGCGCGGGAGGGTGCGCGCCCTTGGGCTTGAAAGGGATAATTTCGGCGTCGAATCCCTGATTTTGTTGAGATGGGCAGGGGTGCCCGTCCACCTGCCCGCTCCGGGCACGCACCTGCCCGCCATCGTCTTCACGGCGGCCATTGAGCCGCTCGGGAGACGGTGCGGGCTCATGTCGCCCGATCTCTTCAGCCGCAAGGATGAACACCACGATAGGCAGCTCCACCACGATCATCATCGCTGTGTTTTGCCGCGTAATCAGCTGGGCGGCTTCTGCATCGTCCAAGCCAAACAGCCGGGCAAGCGCCTTGCCTTGGGTGTTTGTCTCGCGCACCGGACCTGCCCGCGCGATCTTCTCACGAAGCGCCGCGATGTTGGTATCGAGCTTCGCGGCTTGATCGGTCAGCGCCTTGTCGCGCGTCACTGCGGCGAGGTCCGCGAGGGCTTGGCCTTCGACCGTTTCCTTCGCCTGGCACTTCGAACCGCGAATCGTGCATTCCGCGTTCTTGGCGAATGTCGCGGCGCTCGCCTTGGCCTTCGCAGCCTCCACGGCGGCGACATCAGCCGGGGCGAACTTCAGCGACTTGCGTTCGGCGAGGGCGAGTTCCAAGCTTCCCCAGGCATCGCCTACAGCATCGGCGACGCTGGTGCGCCGGGCTGTCTGCTCGCTGCCGCGGCCGGCGAGCGCGCCAACCTCATTGGTGATTGCGATTGCCAGCGCTGCAAGGGCAACCGCCCAAATGAACGCGGCGAGCGCTTTGTGGTAGCGCCACAACCGCGCGCCAAGCGCCGGGCCGAAAAGCGCGCCAATTGAGATGAGGCCGTAAACGAATGCGGATATAGCACCGGATAGCGGGCCATCGCTCATCACGTAGGCATATTACGCCGCGAGGACGACAACCACGGCACCGCCGACGTATCCAAAGAGCTTTGCAATGGTGCGCATGGCACTGCCTTTCCGTTTCCTTTTGCTGCAATTAAATCATGACGATGTGTACCATATGCCGCTGGATGCGCGAGGAAGGCCACGGCAGTCTCGCCTTCATCGCTCGCCATCCCAATGTGCACGATGGCGCGCCTTTGCTAGGCTGTGCGTAACCTATTAGGGTACACATAGCAATATCTGCGCAAGCTTTCCTGTTGCTATCTCGTGTCGGGTGAGGTTACGTCACCCCGATGGAGCCGATGACACCGGAAGAATTCGAAGGAATTTGCACACGGCTCGGCTTATCGCGCCGCGAATTCGGCCGGCGCTTTGGTACCGGGCCAAACCAGGCGCAACGTTACGCTGACGGAAGCGTCAAGATCCCCGGCCCGACCGCTATCCTGCTGCGCATACTCGACCGGCTGCCCGAGCTGATGTCAATGGTCCCCGAGGGGGCCCCAAGAACTACGCGTAGAATGAAAACCAAGCGTAAAGCGGAAACGGCCTGAAGGCCGGATGTTGGGCTCGCTTGCGTGGGCAGGATGCCAGCTTTCTGGGGCGCCGAGAGTTCAGTTGGATAACTTAGTATTTTCAGCGCGACCGACAAAAGCGGCGTTACTCCTTATCCGCCAGCTGCGAGAACTTGGCGCCAAATCAGCGCTCGGGCGGTACAAGATCTCCTCTGCGATAAATCACGCTCCGCGGGTCTTCCCGGCCTTTTTGTGGGACAGAAAGCCACACCTCTACCGCTTCGCGGCCCCCGGCGCCGGAAGCCAGATCCATCTCGCTGGTAGCTATGTGGTAGCCAGCTTTTCGCGGCTTCGAGTTGCTGTTTTGCAAGTCGCTGTTTTCTTTGGGAATTTTGGTGGAGCCAATGAGATTCGAACTCACGACCTCTGCAGTGCGATTGCAGCGCTCTCCCAACTGAGCTATGGCCCCATGCGCCAACATTTAGGCCCATGGCGGGAGCGCTGTCAAGGCGGGGACACGCACGGTTCACCCGGATTTCTTCCAAGCCCCGCCTGCATCCTGCTTCCAGTAGCTCACCGCGAGGCCGGCCGCCTTCGCATCCTTCCATTCCTGGCGGGCGAGCGCCCTGGCTTCGCCGTCCGCACCGTCGAACAGGCGGATGATGCGCGCGAAGCGCTGCGGCTCACCTTCCGTCGCGGTCTCCAGCAGAAACAGTGCATGCGCGCCGTTGGGATTGCCGCCATCCAGCGTGAGCAGCACGGGCTGCCGTTCCGGGGGGCCGTCGCGGGTGGTGCCGTGCGGCAGGAAGGACTCCTCGCGATAGGTCCAAAGTGCCCCGTCGATGGTCTCAAGCCGCGCCTGCGTCGAGAACCGCAAGATCGCCCGCCACCCCCGCCCCAGCGTCTTCTCCACCAGCACTGGCAGGACCACATGCAGCGGCTGGCTCTCCAAATGATAGAACCAGAACTCCGGCGCCGTCATCGCCTGCCGCGCTCCTCATCGACGTAAGGGTTCTTGCTCTTGCGGATATGCAGCCGGACGGGCGAAGGGCCGAGGCCGAAGGTTTTCTTCAGGTCGTTGACGAGATAGCGCAGATAGGATTCCGGCAAGGCCTCAGGCCGCGAGCAGAAGACCACGAAGGAGGGGGGGCGCGCGTTGGCCTGGGTGATGTAGCGAAGCTTGATGCGCCGGCCTGAGACGGCGGGCGGCTGATGCCGCTCCAGTGCCCCGGCGAACCAGCGGTTCAGCTCGGCGGTGCCGATGCGCTTGTTCCAGGCCTCGTAGACGGTGAAGGCGGCCTTCATCACCTTGTCGAGCCCCCGGCCCGAAAGCGCGCTCACCGGCACCAGCAGCGCACCGGCAAGCTGCGGAAGCATTGCCTCGGCGTCTTTCTTAAGCTGCGCCAGACGGCCCTGCGGGTCGGCCACGAGGTCCCACTTGTTAACCGCGAAGACGAGGCCGCGGCCTTCGCGCTCCACCAAGTCGGCGATGGTGAGATCCTGCTTTTCGAAGGGCGTCTCCGCGTCGAGCAGAAGCACCACGACCTCGGCGAAGCGGATGGCGCGCAGCGCGTCGCCCACGGCCAGCGTCTCTGGCCGGGCGGTAATGCGCGCCTTGCGGCGCAGGCCGGCGGTATCGAACAGCCGCACCCGCCTTCCTTGCCAGGAGAAATCGGCGGCGATGGCGTCGCGGGTGAGGCCCGCTTCCGGGCCGGTAATCATCCGCTCCTCGCCTAGGAGTGCATTCGCAAGCGTGGATTTGCCCGCGTTCGGCCGGCCGGCGATGGCGAGCTTGAGCGGCCGGTCCGGTGCGCCTTCCGGCAGTCCCTCTTCGTCGCCCTCTCCGCTGGGCAGCTCCCGCGCGCTCAGCGCATCCAGCCGCTCCGCTGCTTCCGATAGCAGGTCGTTAAAGCCAAGCGCGTGCTCGGCCGAAACCGCGAGCGGTTCGCCGAGGCCCAGCTCGTAAGAACTGTAGTAGCCTGCATCGGACGCGCGGCTTTCGGCCTTGTTGGCCACGAGCACGAAGGGCTTGCTGGAGGAGCGGACGAGCTGCGCGATGCCGGTGTCGGCGGCGGTCGGGCCGCTCCGCGCGTCGATCATGAACAGAATGAGATCGGCTTCGGCGATGGCTTGCGCGGTTTGCTCCGCCATCCGCGCGGCAATGCTGCCGGGCTCGGCATCCTCAAAGCCGGCGGTGTCGGTCAGGATGACGGCGTGCCGGCCGATGCGGATGCGCGTCTCCTTGCGGTCGCGGGTAAGGCCCGGCATGTCGTCCACGAGCGCGAGCTTCCTGCCCGCGAACCTGTTGAACAGGGTCGACTTGCCGACGTTGGGGCGGCCTATGATGGCGACTGTGTATGCCATTGCTCAAATTCTAATGCTTGCGCATCGCTGCGAGGGTGAAGCGCCGTGGCGCGCCGGGATGACCGCCACGCCAGATGCAAAATGCCGGATGCCCCGAATACGGGCTCCGGCATGACGAAACTCTATTCCACCAAAACTGGCAGCGGATCAGTTCATCGCTATCAGCTTGGCCTTGTCGGTCAAGACGTAAAGCCTGCCCTCGGCCACGACCGGCGTGATCATCACAGGGCTGCCGAGATCGGATTGCGCCGAAATATTGCCTGTGAGCGCATCCACCGACACGAGCTGCCCAGTCGAGGAGGCAAGCCAGAGCCGGCTACCCGCAAGCACGGGACCGCTCCAGCGGCCTTCGCCTGCCAAAGCCGTCACCCAGCGCACTTTGCCATCCTTGCGGGTCAGCGCGATCAGCTTTCCCACGGCGTCCACGACAAAGACGGTATCGCCCGCGACCCAGGGCGTTTGCGACCCTTGGATTTCGCGCGTCCAGAGCCGCTGGCCCTTGTCGCGCGAGGTGGCGATCAACTGGCCGCCACGGCTCATGGCGAAAACCGCGTCGCGGTCCACCACCGGCCGGGCCGCCTCGCCAATCGCGGTCGCGGACGAGTTGACCGAGCCCTTCGTCAGCGAATCCGTCCATTTTTGCTGGCCGGTCTTGATGTCGACTGCGGTGATTTCGCCCGATGTATAAGGCGCGAACACGAGGTTGCCTGCCACCGCCGGGCTTGCGCTCGTCATCAGGGCCGCGTTCTCCGGGAGGCCCTTTTGGCCCCAGAGCTGCGCCCCGTCGCCGCCGTTGAGGCATAAAAGCTCGCTCTCAGCGTTCACGACGAAGACCCGGCCCTCGGCGGCGGTCGGCGCTTCGCGGATCGGGATGGCAAGCATTTTCGACCAGAGCACCTGACCCGAGCCTGCATCGAGCGCCAGCACCGAGCCGAAGCCGGTCGCGGCGTAGATTTTCCCGCCATCGGCGGCAAGCCCGCCGCCAAAACCGTTTCTGGACAGGTTATTGGAATTGAACGGGTGCATGAAATCGAAGCCGGACTTCTGATCGGGCACCGTCTTGACGGACCAAAGCTTGGAACCGTCGCTGCCCGAGATGGCCCGGACCGTGCCTTCCGAGTCCATCGTGTAAATCTTGTTGCCGTATACGATCGGCACAGCCGTCAGCCGCTGGCGCTTGGAGGAGCCTTCGCCCGCATCCGCGGTCCAAAGCGTGTGCAAGGCCTCGCCGATGGCGAGATGGCCAGGCGCGTTGGACGCCACGCCGCCGGGCTGGCTCCAAGAGGCATTGGCCATGGCCGGCGGCAGCATGATCGGCCCGGTGGCCTCGGGTCCGGAGACGCCGCCCTTCTCGTCGGCCTTCAAAACGGAAATACGCCGGCCCGGCAGCGGCTCCTGCTTCTTGTCGAACATCGACGTCACGGAGGAGACGTTCGGCATGCTGGGCTCCCCCAGCCCCATGGACTCGCAACCGCCAAGACCGGCGGCTAGAACAGCAATGAACGGCACGGATCGAAACAGCACGACGGAGGCCGAAGGCCCCCAGTTACTGCGTTTTGGCGTCATTTGCCGCGTCCTTTTTCCCCGTTAGTCCTGCCTGCGCGGACTTCTGCTTTTCAAGCAGCAGTGTAAGCACGACTTCCGCCCGTTGCCGCATTCCCTGCGGCGCTTCGCCGTCGCTAGCGAGTTCCCCAAACAACCGCTCGGCATCGGCCACCTTACCCTCCTTGAAGGCAGAAAGGCCAAGAATTTCTTTCGCGGCAAACCGCCAGCGGCTCGTGCCGGAGCGGAAGCTTTCCAGCTCGCGCGACAACTCGTCGTAGCTTGTGCCGCCGAGCGACAGGGCGGCAAGCTGAACCTTCGCGAACTCACGTAGCTCTTCGGGCGCCGTCTCGTCCAGGGCAACACCCTTATACCCGGCGCGAGCCGTTTCCAGATCGCTCTTAGCAATCGATTCGCCCGCCGCGTGCAAGCGCGCCAGCACGCGGTAGGAGCCGGGGCCGTTTTCCGCGAGCGAAGTCAGAACCTTCCGCGCCTCATCCTGCTTGCCGGCATCCGCAAGGATCAACGCGCTCGAAAGCGTATCGCCGCCGGCCGCCGCCTGATGGGCGCGCCGGTTTTGCTGGAAGGTGTAGCCCGCGACCACAGCCAGGATTATAAAAGCGCCCGCGACAAGATAGGCGCCATAGTCCTGGAAGAACTTGACGGTTTGCTCGCGGCGGTAGTCTTCATCGACCTCGCGGAAAAAGCTTTCGTCGTCGTGATTCGATTGGCTCATAGCGCTGGTGCCTTAGATTCAATGACGCTTCCGCAACAGAGGGAACGCTGGCTGTTGCAAGTTTAGGAAGACCGTTTTCCGGCTCGCCTAGATGGCAGGCTTTTTCCCGCTTCAAGCCAGGATGTCAACTGGCCTTCGTTTTAGACATTTTCGTGACTCGCTCTCCGGCATGCCCGCCTTTGTGCATGGCATAGACATTGTCCGGGCCGGGGAACTGGCCGGCGCGGACCTCGGTTGCATAGTCCTTCACCGCCTCTTCGATGGCGCGCGCCAGTTCCGCGAACTTTTTCACGAATTTCGGCGGCGACGGCGACAGCCCCAGCATATCCTCAAGAACCAGTATTTGGCCATCGCATTCGGCGGAGGCGCCGATTCCGATGGTTGGAATCGGTATGGCGTGCGTGATTTTGGCGGCAAGCGCCTCGGCCATGCCTTCAAGCACGGCGGCGAAGGCTCCGGCTTCGGCAACGGCCTTGGCGTCGGCCTCGATGGCGGCCCATTCCTCCAGGCGGCGGCCCTGAGTCTTGAATCCACCCATCGTATTCACCGATTGCGGCGTAAGCCCTATATGCCCCATCACGGGAATGCCGCGCTCGGTAAGGAAAGCGATGGTTTCGGCCATGCGCCGCCCGCCTTCGAGCTTCACCGCGCCGCAGCCGGTCTCTTTCATGACACGCGCGGCGTTCCGGAAGGCCACGGAGGGAGATTCCTCATAGGAGCCGAATGGCAAATCCACGACCACGAGCGCATGGCTGGCGCCGCGCACGACGGCCGCGCCGTGCATGATCATCAGCTCCAGCGGCACCGGCACGGTGGTTTCATAGCCGTGCATGACCATGCCGAGCGAATCCCCCACCAGAAGGAAATCGCAATGCGCGTCGAGCAGCCGCGCCGTGTGGGCGTGATAGGAGGTCAGCGAGACGATCTTCTCGCGGCCCTTGCGCGCGCGGATATCGGGCGCGGTGAGCCGGCGCATTGCTACGTGCTGTGACATGGGCGGGTCCTTGGCGAAAACGTGCCTTCTCTTAGCGAATTTGTGCGCTGCGGCAAAGATGTCTCTTGGTAGGGCAGCCGGCGCGGGAGGCGGCACGCACAGGAAAAAATTAACCAAAACTGAAGAAGCAGCGCGCGTGACGCTCGGATTTAAGAAAAATCGAATAACTTTTGGAGCAGGGTCGTAACCGGAGGTTACGGATGAAACGTCGCTTTGTTTACATGCTGTTAGTTTGCGGGGTCTCCGCTGTCCCTGGCACGCAACCCGCAGCCGCCGGAGGCGTCCAGGCAGGTTTGCAGGGCTTCGCGGAGCACGTGCCCAGCCACTCCTTGCTGCAAAGGACCGGCGGCTGCGGCTGGGACTATCCCTGTCCGCCAGAGCCAGAGTTCGCGCGCCCGGCTCGTCGCCCGGGCCAGGTCACCATTCACAACAACTATGGGCCGGTGAACATCTATTCCGGCGTTTCGCGCCGTCCCGAGGCTTTCCCGCCCCAGGAACTGCCTCCCTATTGCCAAGACGAGCCGTGCCGGTATGGCTGCGGCGGCTATCCTTGCACCGAGAAATGCGGGACGCTTTGCTGGATACGGCGTCTCAGGCAGGGCTATTGCGGCCATGGCTGCGAGGCCTACCGCGAGCAGGCGCGGATCGAAGCCGAGGAAAAGGCCGAGTGGAAGGAAGAAGAGGCTTGGAAGAAGCATAAGCAGGAGTGGATGTACGAAAAGAGGGCCGAATGCGCGCCGCCGGATTGTGCGCCGGATTACGACGCTCCGCCTCCGCAACCTCCGCCACCCTACTACTACAGCCGGCCGCCGGTGCGGGATTACCCGCCTCCGCCGCCACGCCGGGAGCCGCCGATGCCCGATCCGATGCCCCGCGAGCGCTTCGAAGGACCGAAATACCCGGCGAAATGACAGATCGATAGCATCCCGCTCGCGGCTCACCGTGCGAAGCGGTAATGCAAAGGCGAAACGCTGTGCTTAAAGAGCGAATGGCGCCCGAAGGCGCCATTTCAATCAGCCATCCACGTATGGCAAGCCCGCACACCTTTTGAACTCCGCCGACGCCCAGTCCAGTATGGCCCCCAGAGCGTAGGCGGGGCTTATTCCGCTTTCCAGCGCCTGCTCATAGGCGACAATCAGAGCGCTCTTGAACTCGTCGATCAAAGCGGGAGGGGCATTTCCGTCTTGGAAGTCACCAAGCAAAGCCACTGCTATCAACCGGTGATCGTATACCGACATGCTAACCTCTCCTACGCGCTACTAAATTGCCCCTTAAGCAGGGGAGAATTTACATTTTTTACATAATCTGTTAAAAAGTCAAAAATTAACTTTAAAAGCAGTTTTTCGTGTTGTTTCAGACTCTTAGTGCTGTTTTTTCTATGGAAACCCCTGCATGGACCCGTTAACAACTTAGTGAATAACGCTCGTTCCGCTGGATTTTTACCCGCTGTACCGCCCTCACGGGGAAGGCTAATGGCCACAGATAACGCATTGACGCTTTTCGGGAACGCGCTTCGGCAGCTTGAAGAAGCCGCGAAGACCCTAAAATCGATTGAACAAGCCACCGGGTCTCAGTCCCCTGGCGGAAACGCGATTGGCGGCGAGATGGCGCCCGCTGTGATGGCGAAGGCAGCGCAAGTCGCCGCGAAGGCCACGGATGTGGCGAGGGACGCCCTTAAGCTCTATGCCCGGCTCGGCGGCGCACAGCGGCCACGCACGCGAAAGTGGTGGTGGAGAAAGCGGGACAATTAGGCCGCCCGTTTTTCGCTGCCAAGGTCAGCCTTCCGCTTCCTCCGCACTCAGCGGCTTGCTGGGGACGATGCCATCCCCAGTCTCATTCGTTGCCACGGGCCGGCGCACTGCTTCAGCGGGCTTATTCATCAGGCCACACCTTCAGGAAACCGGCCAGGTCGAGCGGGGCGGGCGCCTTCGGCGCGGCTGCGGGAGTGCCGATATAGAGGAAGCCCGCGATCTCGTCCGCGGCCTCCAGGCCAAGCGCCTCTTTCACGCTGGCATCGTATGCCGCCGCGCCGGTCTTCCACACGGCGCCGTAGCCCAAGGCATGGCAAGCCAGCAGGATGTTCTGCGCGGCGGCGCCAGCCGCAAGAATCTGCTCCACCCGCGGAATCTTTGGGCTTGGCGTGATATGCACGGCGGCCACCAGCACCAGCGGCGCGCGCAGGGGTTTCTGCCGCTCCCGCTCCAGCTCCGCGCCGGCATTTGGATCGCGGCGGTTCAGCGCGGCGGCCAGCACGCCGCCCAGGCGCTTGCGCCCCTCGCCCCGGATCGCGATGAAACGCCACGGCCGCAGGCGGCCATGATCGGGCGCGCGCAATGCCGCCGCCACGATCTTGCACAAGGTGGCGTCATCCGGCGCGGGCTCACCAAGCTCCTTCGGGCTGACTCGCGTCACCAGCGCTTCATAGGCATCCATGCTTCCGCTCCCGTTCCCGTTCCGCCGCCACTGTATAATTCACCACCGTTGCCGTCATCCCGGAAATGCGCTCGCGCGTTATCCGGGAGCGTTTCGCACGCCGGCATTCGCCAAGATCCCGGATAACGCCGTTGGCGTTTCCCGGATGACTGTTCTTGCAAGCCTCCTCCTTTCGGATTGCTACAAGTGTGCTAGGCTCCCCCCATATTTGGGAAAACAACCGAACCAGAGTTCCGGGCCGCGTCCATGACCCTTCAAGCTCCCCCCTCCACGCTGGCCGCCGCGAGCGGCGCCATGCTGGACCCCTTCGGCAGGCAGGTAAGCTATTT
The DNA here is from genome assembly GCA_003153975.1 of Hyphomicrobiales bacterium. Taxonomy (GTDB): domain Bacteria; phylum Pseudomonadota; class Alphaproteobacteria; order Rhizobiales; family Rhodomicrobiaceae; genus Rhodomicrobium. The sequence continues at coordinate 38,975 of PMBZ01000036.1, read as the reverse complement.
GCGCGTCTCGGTGACGGACCGCTGCGATTTCCGCTGCGTCTACTGCATGGCCGAGAACATGACGTTTTTGCCCCGCGCCGATTTGCTCACGCTGGAGGAGTTGGACCGGCTGTGCAGCGCCTTCGTCGCCAAGGGCGTGCGCAGGCTGCGGCTGACCGGCGGCGAGCCCCTGGTGCGCAAGAACATCATGTGGCTGTTCCGGGCGCTGTCGCGGCACATCGAGAGCGGTGCGCTGGAGGAGATTACCGTCACCACCAACGCGAGCCAGCTTGCGAAATATGCCGGCGAGCTTGCGGCCTGCGGCGTGCGCCGGATCAACGTCTCGCTCGACACCCGCGATCCGGACAAGTTCCGGAAGGTCACGCGCTGGGGCGACTTGGGCAGGGTTATGGACGGTATCCGCACCGCGCAAGCCGCAGGCCTCAAGATCAAGATCAACATGGTCGCGCTCAAGGGCTTCAACGAGGGCGAGATCGAGGACATGCTCCGCTGGTGCCACGGCGAAGGCATGGACATGACGCTGATCGAGACCATGCCGCTGGGCGATGTCGAAGGCGACCGCACGGACCAGTATCTGCCGCTTTCGGCCGTGCGTGCGCGCCTCATGGACAACCTCACGCTTGAGGACATCCCCTATCGCACCGGCGGCCCCGCGCGCTACGTACAGGTACGTGAAACCGGCGGGCGGCTTGGCTTGATTACGCCGCTCACCCATAATTTCTGCGAAAGCTGCAACCGGGTGCGCATAACGTGCACCGGCACCCTCTATATGTGCCTCGGCCAGAACGACGCCGCGGACCTGCGCGCGCCGCTCAGGGCCAGCCCGTCCGACGAGCTGTTGAACGGCGCGATTGACGAGGCCATCGGCCGCAAACCCAAAGGCCACGACTTCGTCATCGGCCGGGGCGCAAAGAAGCCCGCCGTGGCACGGCATATGAGCCTGACCGGCGGCTGAGGTCTGGGGGGGGTGGTCTACACAGCGGAATCGCCCCTCATCCTGTCCTTCTCCCNNCCCCATGGGAGAAGGGACCCCTGAACGCCCCGCAGCGTGATTTCTGGCGTCCCCTCTCCCATGGGGAGAGACAGGGTGAGGGGCGGAACGCCCTGCGATTATGCCTCAACCCCTCGGCTGCACCGGCAGGTGGAAACAGGGGGCGGCGGCGCGAGCCTGAAACTTACGCTTGAATTCGCGCCGGTTTCCGGTCATGCCACAGGCTTAGATAATTGTATTGGAGCTGGCGATGATAATTCCTGTGATCCTTGCGGGGGGATCGGGGTCGAGGCTTTGGCCCCTGTCCCGGGCGCAGCATCCGAAGCAGTTTCACGCCCTGGTGAGTGGCGAACCGCTTCTGGCCGACACCGCGCGCCGTTTGCCTTCCACGCCGCCCTATACGCCGCCATTCGTGATCGCCAACGAGCAGAACCGCTTCGGCGTCGCCGCCGCCTTCAAGAAGGCCGGGCTGCCGCTCGAAGGCATCGTGCTTGAGCCCAAAGGCCGGTCCACCGCGCCCGCCGCCGCTGTCGCCGCGCATCTGGCCATCGACAGGTACGGGCCGGATGCGATCGTGCTCCTCATGCCTTCGGACCACCATATCGGCGATCCGCGCTCCTTCCTCGACGCCGTGGAGGCCGGTGCCCTTGCCGCCAAGGACGGCGCACTCGTTATTTTCGGCGTCAAGCCCGCCGCGCCGGAAACGGGCTACGGCTATGTCAAGACGCATGGCAAGCCAGGCCAAGGCGGCGTGTTCAAGGTCGAGCGTTTCGTGGAGAAGCCAGACAAGGAAACGGCGGCCAGCTTCTGCGCGGAGCCCGGCTATTTCTGGAACGCCGGCATCTTCCTGTACGGCGCGAAGTGCTTCCTTGAAGAGCTTGGCCGCTCCGAGCCGGATATGGTCCGCCTGACGCACGATGCCGTCAAGAACGCCACCTACGACCTCAACTTCATCCGCCTTGCCCCTTGCTTCAAGGAATGCCGCTCCGATTCCATCGACTACGCGGTCATGGAGAAGACGGAGAAGGCCGTGCTCGTGCCGCTGGATGCGGGCTGGAGCGATGTCGGCACCTGGGACGCGCTTTTTGAAGCGGGCAAAAAGGATGAGGCCGGCAACGTCGCGCGCGGCGACATCCTCCTGCAAAATACACGGGGCTGCTATGTGCGCGCCGAGAGCGGCATGGTGGCGGTGGCCGGCCTCGACGATATCATCGTCATCAGTACCAAGGACGCAACCCTGGTTGCCAGGCGCGGCGAAAGCGGCTCGGTCAAGGAGGTGGTGCAGCAGCTTACCGCGGCCGGCCGTGCCGAGGCGGAGCAGCACCTCACCGTGCACCGGCCATGGGGCAGCTACGAGACGCTGCATTTGAGCGAGCGCTACCAGGTCAAGCAGATCGTCGTGGAGCCCGGTGGCAGCCTTTCGCTGCAGAAGCATCACCACCGCGCGGAGCACTGGATCGTGGTGAAGGGAACGGCGCGGGTTACCATCGGCGAAGAGGTCAAGCTGCTCTCGGAAAACCAGTCGATTTATGTGCCGCTCGGCGCGGTGCACCGCTTGGAAAATCCGGGCCTCATCCCGCTCACACTCATCGAGGTTCAGTCCGGCCCCTATCTCGGCGAGGACGACATCGTGCGCCTGGAGGATGTCTATTCGCGCGTTTAGCCACAGTGGCGCGGCCCGATGAGAAAATCGCTCGCTCTGGATGGCGGCCTCGACGGCGGCAAGCTTATCGCCGATCGCGGAGGGCCATCCTCCATCTCTCATACAGTTACGCGCCGCCATACCTACGACGACGCTCGTGACACAGTGCCCCTGTTACTATTAGCGCTTCGGAAAGGCGCATTCGGCTGCATTTGCGCATTAAAGAATTACGCGGGAGCAACGCAGAAAACCCGGCCAGACGCAAAAGAATAGAGTTAAGGCACGGTTAAGTCCTCCCTCACCCCCAGCCCTCTCCCTGCAAGCACGCCTTGACGAGCTTGCTTCTTTTCGCTTCCGTTTCTGCTTCCGCATGCGCGAGCGGATGTGGAGAGGGGCGCCTGGCTGTACCCGTTGAGAGAGCGCCCCCCTCTCCCCTTTGCGGGAGAAGGGGACGGGGGTGAGAAGCCACTTTGCCGCCGCCATCCACGCCGCGCTCAAATAATCCCGGCGGTCCGCATGCTGAGGTGGCCGTCACGGCCGAGCACGATGTGGTCGTGCACGGTTACGCCGAGCTTCGTTGCCACGTCCATGATCTGCCTCGTCATGTCGACATCGGCCTTGGACGGCGTCGGATCGCCGGAGGGATGATTATGGGCGAGGATGATCGCCGAGGCCGAAAGGTCCAGCGCGCGCTTCACGACCTCGCGCGTATAGACCGGCGTGTGGTCGATGGTGCCGCGCGTCTGCACCTCGTCCGAGATCAGCTTGTTGCGCCGGTCGAGGAACAGGATGCGAAACTGCTCCCGATCCTCGAAGGCCATCGCCGAGCGCAGGTAGGACAGCACCGTCGACATGGCGGCCAGAACGGGGCGTTTTTTCACTTCGCCCTGCGAGGTTCGCAAGGCCGCCGCCTGCACAATCTTGATTTCGGTAATAACCGCGCCGGTAACACCTTCTATTTCCGCCAAACGCTCGGGGCTCGCGGCCACGGTCTCGGCGAACGAGCCGAACCGCGCCAGCATATCCTTGGCCAGCGGTTTCACATCGCGGCGGGGGATCGCCCTGAACAGGATCAACTCCAGCAACTCGTAGTCGGGAAGCGCATCCGCCCCGCCCTCGCGGAAGCGGATGCGGAGCCGGTCGCGATGCCCCCAATAGTGTGGAATGGGTCTTGGCGGCTGCGGAAGCGGAACGTTAACGGCGCCCGCCTCAAGCGCCAGCAGTTCGCCCAATGGGCTCTCTTCAAAGCTATTCGCCATGGCAATACCGGAATTTACGCAAAACAACCCCCAGCCCGGCTGGCCGGCATATTCAATATTTACGATAATATCTTTAAAAAGAAAAGCTACAATTGCGGCGGATAGGGCGGTTTGTGCCACCCCCGTGGACTAAGTGTGAATACCTCGACGCCGGTGGGCGTGACGCCCACGGTGTGCTCGAATTGCGCAGACAGCGAGCGGTCCCGCGTAACCGCCGTCCAGCCGTCCGAAAGCATTTTCACATGCGCCTTGCCGAGATTGATCATGGGCTCGACGGTGAAAATCATCCCCGCCTCAAGCACGGGGCCTTCCCCTGGCGTGCCGTAGTGCAGGATGTTCGGCTTGTCGTGGAAAACGAGGCCTACGCCATGCCCGCAGAAATCGCGGACGACGCTGCAACGCTCGCTCTCGGCATATTTTTGAATCGCATAGCCGATATCGCCCACGGTAGCGCCGGGCTTGATGATGTCGATTCCCCGCATCATGGCTTCGTACGTGACCTCGATAAGGCGCTCGGCCTTGCGGGAAATGTGGCCTGCCGTGTACATGCGGCTCGAATCGCCGTGCCAGCCATCGACGATGAAGGTCACGTCCACATTGAGGATGTCGCCGTCGATAAGCGTGCGAGAGCCTGGGATTCCGTGGCAAACCACATGGTTGAGCGAGATGCAGCAGGATTTTGGATAGCCGCGGTAGTTGAGGGTCGCAGGCACCACCCCATGCTGCATCGCGAAGCTGAATACGAACTGGTCGATGAACTCCGTGGTGACGCCCGGTCGGATATGCTCAGCGACGAGATCGAGCGCCTCGGCCGCAAGATGCCCTGCCCGGCGCATGCCCTCGAAGCCTTCCGGCCCGTAAAGCGTGATCTTGCCCTCGTTCGCAAGCCTGAGCGGCGTGCCATAATTCGATACATTCATGATATTGTGTCCGGCGCTGGGGCCGCTAATGTTGCCGGTTGGGTTGTGCGCGGCTTTCCCTGATGTTTTCGAGCGGCGCGGCGATGTTCTAGAACTCGTATATGGCAGTTATAATGGAAAGTCTCAACACCTCCCGCGATGAAGTGACAGCAGGCCTCCTCGTGATCGGCGACGAGATCCTTTCCGGCCGCACGAAGGACAAGAATATCGGCTTCATCGCTAGCCACTGCACCGGAATCGGCATCCGGCTCAAGGAAGTGCGTGTCGTCGCCGACGACGAAACGGCAATAATTTCCGCCGTAAATATCCTGCGGGAGGCCTACACCTACGTCTTTACAACTGGCGGCATCGGGCCGACCCACGACGACATCACCGCGGACAGCATCGCGCGTGCTTTCGGCGTTTCCATCGATATCGATCCGCGCGCGGTGGCTCTCATGCGTGAGCGCTATGCCGAGGCCGACCTCACTCCGGCCCGCCTGCGCATGGCGCGTATCCCGGCTGGGGCGGTGCTGATCGAGAACCCGGTTTCCAAGGTGCCGGGTTTCATGATCGGCAATGTGGTTGTCATGGCCGGTGTGCCCGCCATCATGCAGGCCATGCTGCTTGCGGTGACGCCCAGTCTGAAGACCGGGGCGAAGCATTTTTCCGAGAGCATCCACGTCAACGCGCCCGAAAGCAAAATCGCCTTTCCTCTCGCCGAGGCCCAGCGAGTGTTCCCCGAGGTGGCGATGGGCAGCTATCCCTTTTTTGAGGACGGACGTTATGGCACCAACCTTGTGCTGACGTCGGCGGACACGGCGCTTCTTGCGCGGGCGAGAGCGGAGCTGATCGCGCGCCTGCCGAGGGACATAAGTTTTTGCGGATGACGGCGCGAAGCACGCCGCCTTGAGACGGCCGATGGAAAAGGAGGCGCGGCAGCCTCTGAAACCGTGCTCCGTGCCTGGATCGGCGGCAGGTACCGTCACCTCTTCTGTCCGCAGCGCCGTCCTTCCTCACGAGCTTGGCGGCTTCGGGCCGGAGAAGAGGGCGTCTAAGCCCCCTCATATCGATCGGCAAGTCTTTCGTGGTCTTGCCGGTCATGCGCCCTTACCGGAGCGGCGGCAAGCGTCAGGTTATTGGCACGCCACTCCTTGCGGCGCAGCTGTTCCTCTTTCCGCTTGCCGGCGTCCTTGCCCTGCACTCTGGTGGCTGCCACACCGGCGCCCACCATCATCGCCAGCACGAGCGCCGCCAGGGCAACCCAATGTGCCGTGGTTAGCGTGTTGAGGTCGCCGGCGAGTTTCGAGAAGATATAGCCCCAGAACAGCATGAATGGCACCCACATGACCGCGGAGGCGATGTTCGCGGCCTGGAAGGGGATGTGGCCCATGCGCATGATGCCGCCCACAAGCGGGATTGTCGGGCGCACCGGCCCCAGGAAGCGGCCGATGAAGATGGCCAGGAAACCGTATGTGCGGAAGAAAAGTTTCGCCTTGGCGACAGCCGCTTTCTCGCGGTTGAGCGGCCACCTGTGCACGATGCTGGGGCCGATCCAGCGGCCGATCCAATAGGTTACGGCGTCGCCAACCACGGCCCCCGCGATGGACCAGCCAATGACCGTACCGCCATCGAGCTGGCCTTGCTGGATCGCGAGGCCGGCAAAGACCATGATGAAGGTTGCGGGAAAAAACAGGCCGACGAGAACCAGCGACTCGCCGAAGGCCATGATGCCCAATATGGGGCCGGCCAAATCCTTATGGTGCAACACATAAGTCTTCAATGTTTGCGGATCGAGCGATCCAATTGCTTCCAATAGTGTCACTGCAACCCTTTCCCTACTACCCGGGAGGCAAAGCCTCCACTTGGCCAGCGCACCGGCCAATACGCCAGCGCTGCGCCCTCGCCCTGCCGCCCTGCGGACCCTTGTTCCAAACAGCTCACCTAAATGGCCAAATTGTGCGCTTTTGCCAACCGAAACGTGTGTTGTAAAATTTTATCTACCTGTTGCCAAAATCCCACCAGCGGTCTGCGCCTGCTCGCCGGCGCTCTTTTCGATAAGCCGCGCAAATTCCTCCCGCGCCTTGGGCATCGCCTTGCCGGTTTCGGCGAAGACGTGCGCATTCAGGAAATAGCCGGTCATGGCAAGCCCCCGCACAACATCGCGCCCAGCCGGCGGGCCGGACGCGGAGCCTTCCAATAAGAAGGCCGGCAGTGGCAAAAGTTTGTCCCGGTACGGTTCGCCCGCCGCCTGGCTCACGGCCTGTCCCGACCTTGGCGAAACGTAAATGAGGCCATCGCTGCTCCCAGTGGCGGCGCATTTGGACAGATCGAGGCCGAAACCAAGCTCGTCCAGCAATGTAAGCTCGAAGCGGGTGACCGCTCCCGGAAACGCGGCACTTCCGGCCAGCGCCAAACAGCCGCTAAAGGCACCGAACAGCTTGGGGTGCGGATCGCGCTCGGGCAGCACCTGGAGCAGCGCCACCATGGCATTCACGCCCGCAAGCGCGATGTTGTCGTCGAGGATGCGTGCGGCGGTGGGCTCGGTAAGCTCGACGGTGTACACGCCTAGCTGGCTGTCCAGGCGTGCCCGCCACTCGACCCTAAGTCCGTTGCCGGTTTGCAGGATGGGCCGGATGCGCCGCGACCGCCCCCCTTTGACAAGCCCGTGTGTGCGGCCATTGGCGTGCGTGAAGACGTTGGCGATGACACTGGTTTCGCCGTGGGGACGCCCGCTTAGGAAAATGCCGTCGTCAACCCATCTCATGAATTCGCCCAAAGTGCCGGCCACCCTGGCAATCTAGCATCGCTGGCGGCATTTTGCATTAACTCCCGTTCAACCTCGCTTCCTGGGCAGGCCGGTTGGGACAAAACACTTCCAATTGGGGCCTACAGTTTAAGGCAAAACGTGTTGCGGAAGCATTGTTGCGTCCAGCGCCCAGAAAGGCCGGAGAATTCGGGCCCAACTCTAGCCGGGATATGTACGTGCGTCTGGGCCGATCTGCAATGGCAGGCGGCAATTTATGACTCGCCGTGTCTGTCACCTCCCGTGAAACCGGAACGGATTCCGGCTCAATCGTCACGCGATCCGGCAAAAAATGCGCGCCGGCGTCAGAGAACTGCTCCCAAACCGGACGCCTAGCCTGCCAGGCGGAAATGTCATTTTGAATTCATTCAACCGAAGGGCGAGTGCGGAGCAAGCTGACGGCATGCTTTTTCCGGGGTGCACGTGGGAGGTGCTGCGCATTGCGCTAGTTACCAAGGGAAACACACCTGGAATTAAGCCTATTAACTGGTTGTATACGGGCCTCTTGCGCAAATGCTGGCAATGTAATTCTGTATAACTAGTGCGCCATCTTGGATGTATGGCGATTGCTGGTTCCGCACTACTTGCGCTAACAAAATATAGTAACGAAGCAGCGTGGAATTATAAATAAATTGTGAACGTTAACTACTTGCATTGCTTGGCTTGAACTGATATAGATTTGCCTTATGAAGCCGCACCTTGGCTGGTGTATTGCGCAGCCGTTAAGGCTGGCATGGATATTGAGGAGGCAAAATTGTCGCTAGATAAAGTGTTGGAACAGCATATGTTAAGTGTGCCTGACTGCATTGCCGCGGCATACGTGGATATGAGCACCGGCCTGCTTCTCTCCGTCACTCATGTCGGCCATTACGACCATGGGCACTTGGAGTTTGTAGCGGCCAAGACTGCCGACATCTTCCAGGGGCCGAGCATCGCTGGGATTGAAGAAACGTGGAAAAAATACCGGAAGCAACCGGCGGACGATCATCACTTCTTCCAAGAGATCATCATCCTAAGCGATAATCAGCTTCATATGTTCATGCGAGGCAAGCGTCATACCAATCACGCTATCGTGTTTATTTGCCGCAAGAGCGCGAATATCGGCATGGTGATAGCGAAGTCCCGCGCGTCCGTTGAACCGCTCGAAAACGCGCTTTGATTGTCTTGAGCCGGAGAACTGGGCAAGCGGCAGGTGAATGTATTCTTGCTGCTGTTGGGTGATCGCAAGTGAACGGCTCCAGTACAGATGCTCTGCAGGAGATATTCCGCGTCATAGAACGCAGTGTCTTGCCGCGTTCCGTTGTCTGCCAGTCTGGTGCTGCCAGGCTGGAATTCGACGTGTTCCGCCAAGGCGCCCTTCTCTGTCCCAGGGCAGGGAATGCCTATGCGGTGGACGATACGTTACGGCGGGAGGCACCCCGCCTTTGCAGCATTTTACTCGAAGGACCGGCAGGTGCCTCCGCCAGGGCGGATGAAACCGCGGCGTTCAGGGACGCGCTTCTGCGGCACTTTGGGAGGGCGCTTGCGAATTTCGCTGCAAGTTCCGGCCCCGTCCGGGTCGGTGTGCGGGCGCCAACCGTCCTTCATGGCAAATTGAGTGCCCTGCCTTCTTTCAGCGCTTCGGAGCTGTCGAGCGCTGCCGTTCCGCCTCCGGAAGCGAAAACGGAAGCGCATGGCTGCGTTTCTGCCTTCTTTGAGCAAATTGGTCCTGGCACGTCCGATGCTTGGCTTTTCCAGCGCCCGGCGCGGTTACTACGCGCTCCCGCTCTTGGTCCGTCCGGCAGTGCCGGGACGATGACAGAGCTGGCGCAATCGGCTGAAGCCTGGCGGGAAGGCCTTGCCACGTTCGAAGGCCCGCTGTTCGCGGTGTTCCTGGGCTCGCCCAACGAAAACGTGCAGTGCGTCGCGACGGATACAACGCATATTGCCCTCATAAGCAGAGAGCCCCTCGAACTCGGCTGGCTCCTCCGGAGCTGGCGGCAAGCGCGGGGAAGCGAATGAATTCCGGTGAAGCGCAACGTCTTAAGAAAGCCGCTCTGAGTGGGGACCTGCCGTGATTGGAGAAAAAACATTGGGCGATTGGGAACGGGCCGCCGCGGATGACCGGGATTTGCGGATTGGCGCCGGTTTGCGGGCATTTTGCGACGAAATCGAAGGCTTGGGCAAACAATTGCAAACCATCCTCGAAGGCTCTGTCGAGGAGGTCGTGAGCGAAAGCCTGTCCGCCCTCAACAAACAGCAAACCCAAATAGCGGTCATCGGCCAGATCAAGGCAGGCAAAAGCTCGTTTGTGAACGCCCTGACACAGATGCCCGGCCTCTTGCCAACCGACGTCAATCCATGGACGGCCGCGGTCACGCGCCTGCATTTCGGTAGTCCCGCCAAGCCCCAACAGGGTGCGCTGTTCACGTTTTTCGAACGCGACGAATGGCAGCATCTGGCCGGAGGCGGAGGCCGCTTCAAGGAACTTATCGAACGCCTCGTGCCCGGCTACGACGAGGGGGCGGTGCGCTCTCAGCTCGATGAAATGCGCCGCCGCGCGGAGCTGCGCCTTGGACCGTTTTTTCATCATCTCTTCGGGCAAACGCGTTGGTATGCCGAAATCACGCCGGAAATAATCGAGCGTTACGTCTGCCTGGGACTGCCTCTCGACGAACCGCTGCTTGAGCACGCGCCGGGCAGATTCGCGGACATCGTCAAAACCGCGGACCTGTTTTTCGGTAACGGGCCTTTCGCTTTCCCGGCCACCGTCATCGACACTCCCGGCACCAACGATCCGCTTCTGGTTCGCGACGAGGTTACACTCTCGGCGATCGAGGATGCCGACGTCTTCGTCATCGTCTTGACAGCCCAGCAGCCGCTAACGGCTGCCGACCTCGCACTCCTAAGAATTCTGCACGGCTTGCGCAAAGAACGCGTGATTATCTTCATAAACCGGCTCGACGACGTCTCTGACCCCGCCTTCGCGCATCGAGCGATCCTGACCGGCGTCGACGAGTTGCTGAGGCGCGAATTTCCGTCCGCGCACATCCCTATCGTCGCGGGAAGCGCGCTTTGGGCTAACGCCGCGCTCGGCATGGAGCACGCCGGTCTCGACATGCTTTGGTGCCCGGATCTCATCGGCTACGCTCGCAACACCGGCGTCATGCGGCCCGAAGAGCCTCCCTATATCTCCGGGCCTCGCGCTCTGCCGCCGGAACGCGTGAGCCAGATACTTTTCGCCTGCTCCGGCCTGCCGGAGATGATGGCGCAAATCTCGAAGCTGATGTTCAGGGGCTTGAGCGGCCAAGTCCTGGGCGAGCTGGGCTCGACGCTGATTGCGGCCGCCGAGAGCAGTGCTGCCTCGGCAAGGGACGAACTGCTTGGGGCAAGCACCCTCTCCACCATCGCAATCATGGACGAGAGCCTTTCGAATACGCGTTTGAGCGTCTCGGAGGATGTGGAGCGGCTGCACCGGCTGGAGGCTGAGGCGAGCCGCTATCTCCAAGGCATGGACAAGGAGGTGCAACGGCAGGCGCTGGAGGGCCTTAGCCCTTTGCGTGACGCGCTTGAGCGTGAAATCTCCACCTTCGCCAACGAACAGGCCGCAAACCTGCGCGCCAGCTTGCTGCAAGGCCAGAGCGCACGCGTGTGGCGCTGCGATGTCGTGAGCCTGCGCAACCGGATCGAAGAAAAGGTGCTGCAAGCGTTCTGGGAAGCGGGCAGGCGGTTTGTGGAAACGCAGCGCCAGATCGGTGGCGGGCTGCGGCATTTGCTGCGGGAGGCCGCGCCGGACCTCGATATCGAGCTGCAGCCGGCCTCGCTCTTGAGCTTCAACCTGACGCCTCCGCTCTCGGCCCTGAGCAGGCCATTGACCTTCGATCTCGAAGAGAAATGGTGGCAGGTCTGGTGGCGCCGCCAGGCGGCGGATGAGAAAGCCCGCAAAATCGAAGAAATGATCCTGACAGAGTTCTTCCCGGTCGCGGACGAACTGGCAATGGCGGCGCAAAACGAGCTGCGGACCTATATCTCCTCCGCATTGCAGCCCTTCTTGATCCGCTGCCAAAGCGTCGTGAACGTCGTCCGCGAACGGCAGCAGCGTCTTTTGACCGAGCGGGCCGGGGATAGCCTCAAGGCATGGGAGATGGAGGAGCGAACAAAGGAAGTGTTTGCAAGGCTGAAGGAAAGCGAAAGGCTTGGGCTAGCGCTCGGCGCCAGCCTCAAACGTCATGGAATGCGCGCCGATGCCAGGTAAGCCCCCAGATCCCGCTCCTATTTCCTGGGAATGGCCTCAAGCAGAACCGCCGTCCGCCTCGGGCCTGCTGCTCGCGCGCTTGCGTTCCGCGCGGGATAGACTTGCCCCGGCAAGTCCCGTGGCGCGGGCTCTGCGGCGCATAGAGACCCGGCTTCTGCGGCCGCCAGTCATAGCGGTTCTGGGCGAATCCAGAACCGGCAAATCCTCCCTCGCCGGTCTCCTTTTGAGGAACAGCCCGCAGGCTACTTCGCTGAATAAGCTGAGCTGCCTTTACCTGGCTCCCATCCTGTTCCGCTACGGGGAACGTCAGGCCGCTTGCGGCGTTGGCACGGGCGGCGTGCGGTTCGCGCTGAAGCCGGGCCAGGCTCCCGCCCACCCGCTTCGCTATATCGAAGCGCACCTGCCTTTGGACTGCCTGCGCCATTACGAGATCCTTGACGTTCCAGGCATGGCCGACCCTGCCCGGGACGGAAGCCAGCTCTTGAGCGCCGCGGCGCGATGCGCGAACCTCGCCATCTGGTGCACGATGGCAACTCAAGCCTGGAAAGGAAGCGAGCAGCGTTTGTGGCTTAGCATGCCAAGCCGGCTGCGGGCGGTCAGCGTGCTCGCCGCGACCAGCAAGGATAGCCTGCGCAGCGAATCCGACGAGGAAAAGGTTCTCGCACGGCTCCGGCGCGAGGCGGCGCCCCATTTCGGAAGCGTCATGCTGGTTTCGTCGGTGCAGGCAAGGGAGGCATGCAAGACAGAGCTGGATGAGCCTTTGCTGGAGGGGCTTCCGCGATACCTGTTCCGCCTCGTTGCCACGCAGAAAGACCGCACCTCCGTGCGGGCCGGGCGCGATGAGCTTTGGAAAGCGAGCGGCGCTCAGGAGCTGTTTGCGGGCCTGAGCGGCGTACTCGATGTGGTGCAAGCGAACCGGCAGCAATCCGCCGCGCGGGCCGCGCGCGGTGTGGCGAGGCTGGCGCTTGGGTCCATCGGCGCAGGCAACCCTGCCACCGGAATCGCCAATGCATGGACAGCGCTAGCCGGTGAACTGACCGATACCCTCGGCAGAGCAGCGGTTGACGATGCCTTGTTCGCCCGCTTTGCGGGGGATCTCAGCGATTTCGCCACTAATTCGCTCGGTCCTGCCCTAAGGCCTGTGCTGGGAGAACAGGATTGCGCGGAGATCGGCGATTTGTTTCGTTGCAGCGCGGACGATCTGGCGGAAGCGGCCGATGGCCCCGGCGTGGAGGCGGCCAGGCAGCAATTGCGTGCCATACTGGCTCAGCTGCAAGAAGAGTTGCCGGAGGCGCTCGGCCGTTTGCCGGAGATGAGTGGACAAAATCCGGCCCTCCAGCCGTTATCCGAGCTGGCGCTGTAACAAGCGTTCGCGGCCATCTCACTCTTCCAAGCAAGAACGCCGGCTTCGGGCCAATTCACTGAAACCATTGACAATTATCCACAATCGCGCTCTAAGCCAGCCGGTACGCGCGCATTTGCGCGGCGGAACCTTGAGTGGGCGCAATTTTGATGGTGTTGTCATGACGATGCAACGCGTTCAGCGAATCGGGTTGTGGATGTCCATCGCAATGTTCGTTTTATGCATATTGGCCATGGCATTTACGGTTTATGTCGAGCGGGTGACCCAGTGTCAGGCAAGATTTGCCGGGGTGAAGGCTTATTCGGAGCTAAAGGGGGGTATCTTCGACTCGATGACCCCAAGTCTCATCTGGGCCGGCCTATTTATAATGCGCTTTACGGTACGCCGGAATCGCCCTTTTGCGGATTGGCCCTCGCCGGTAGCATATACGATGCTATTCATCATGGCTGGCGTTTTGCTGGTCTCGCCCGTACTCACGTTCTATTTCACTCACCATTTCATGCGTGCCTGCAAATACACCCTGCTACCCTTCTAGCACATCGAACTGGAACTAACCCGCCCGGCCGCCCCAAACACAGCGCCCCTCTCAGCCGAAAGTCAGCCGCAGCTCTGCGCAAGCTTCGCGGCGCTAAATGCTCCAGTATCTAATAAGGTTGCCGCAATTTAAGCCCGAATCGCAGCGCGATTTCGGCGGCGGTGCGAGCAAATGCGCCTACCGCTCATTTGGCGTGTAACTTTTTATATCTTTGTGTGCTCGAATTGCTTGCCTTGAGGGATGCAAATCACTGATAGTTCATCGCTGCCGAAGGCGGATCGGCGGATGCACATTCGGAGGGGGAAAATGCCATCGGACTTCGCTTCACGCGCGCAGCTCATTTTGCGCGAGCAGCGGGACTTGTATGGCTATTGGCGTGCCTGCGCGCAGGGCAAGCCGATTCCATCCCGCTACGATATCGATCCAGTCGATATTCCTCAACTGTTGCCAGGGCTTAGCTTGCTCGACGCCGGCGGGGAGCTGGACTTGCTCAGATACCGTTTGGCCGGCACGCGCGTGCGCGAGATTTACGGGACCGAGATTACGGGCCGCACCGTGTTCGATAGCGGTCTGCAGCACAAGCGGGAGTATTGGTGCTCGGCCTACCGCAAGGTCATTGCTGAAGGCATGCCGATGCAGGGCGCCGTGCAGGGGCCGGTTTCGGGCCGGGATCATCTGCTTCTGATCTGGATGCGGCTACCGCTAAGCGGCCGTTCCGGCACGGTCGAGCGGGTGCTGGGCTACGATGCGGCGCTGCCGCTGAGCTTCCAGTATTCGCAGGGTGATGAAGAAGTGGTCCGCCTTGTGCCGATTCATGAAAAGCGATTGGCGCGGCGGCATTAAGCCCCACATCTTAAAAAGGTAATTTGGAGAAAGGTCCGGCGCGGGGTTACCGTGACCCTTCTCCGGAGGTAATAAGCTTCGCCTCCGGGTTCCACAGTCGCGCCTTAAGATGACGATTGTGTGGCAACTAGGTATTATTCCACAAGCTTCGGTAAAATAAAAAACAAAATAAATTGAGTTAGGAACCTGCGATTAGCACCAGCAGGGTCTTTGGGCCGTGCGCTCCCATGACGATTGTTTGCTCGATATCGGCGGTGCGGGACGGGCCGCTGATGAGGTTGACCGTGCGCGGCATGATGCCGCTGCCATGGAGCGAGCGCAGTTTGGCCCAGCTGTCCTCGTAGGAACCAACGATGTCGCTGGCGAGAATCACGACGGCGTGGCTCCCGGGCAGGAAATTTAAGGTCGAGGGATTTTCCGGCCCCGAAGCCAGAAATAGCGTCCCCGTTTCGGCTGCGCCGGCAATGGCATGGCTTAAGCCAACCGGATCGCTTGCCTCGGCTGGTCCCCGCAGAATCTCAAGAATGGGGGGGGCGGCCCGCAGAACATCGAAAAGAGGATCGGCGCCGGCGCGCACGCGGAGCGGCAGACCGTTCTCATGAAGTAGGGCGATGATGGCCTCAGGCAATCCTTTGAGCGTGCGTACCCGGGCAACCTTCGCCCCCGCCTTTTCCAGCATGGCCTGAAACAGCTTGATGAGTTCGGCCTTGGGCCGGCGCGCCCGTTCGGGGATCAGGTTCGCTTGCGGGGCGCGCAGCCGCGATTGCACCAGCCCGCGCCTGCCGGGCTCGTCGCTGCGCACGCCAAGCTGGCCGCGAATCCGGCTCAGGATGGCGTGGTGGGCGTCTGTCCTAAAACCGCCGGGCATGGCGTAGCCTCTCCCTCTCAAGTTCGCGCTGCTGGCGCTGCCAAAGCGCCTGGAAGCTCCGCGGCGCGGGCGCGGCCAGGTCGCGGGCTTGCGTCCAGGCGCTGGCGAACGGCAGATAGCGGAAGCGGCGCCGCCTGCCGGCCAGCATCGACAGCAGCCTCGTGCCAATGCCGGCCAGAAGCCGGTAAAGCCGGGGGTGCTTGGCGGCGAAGGCCCAGGCGCGCAAGGCGAGCTTCGGCAACGACGTGGCCGGTTTCGCCCGGAAATCCACTTCGCGCCAGTGCCGCATCAGCTTGGGCAGCGGGATGTTCACCGGGCAGACGGACTGGCAGCGCCCGCAAAAGGTCGAGGCGTTGGGCAGGTGCGCGCACTCGTGAATGCCGATGAGCTGCGGCGTAAGCACCGAGCCCATGGGGCCGGGATAGACCGAAGCGTAAGCGTGGCCGCCGATGGCCGCGTAAACCGGGCAGTGGTTGATACAGGCGCCGCAGCGGATGCAGCGTAGCATGTCGCGGAACGGGCCGCCCAGCATCTCCGAGCGCCCGTTATCGACCAGCACCACGTGATAGGCGTCCGGGCCGTCCGGATCGCCCTCGCGGCGCGGGCCGGTGGAGAAGGTGGTGTAGGTGGTGATCTCCTGGCCGGTGGCCGAGCGGGCGAGCAGCCGGATCAGCGTGGAGGCATCCTCCAGCGTGGGCACGGCTTTCTCGATGCTGGCGATCACGATATGCGTGCGCGGCAGAAGCTGGGTGAGATCGCCATTGCCCTCGTTGGTGACGATCACCGAGCTGCCGGTCTCCGCAATCAGAAAATTCGCGCCGGTAATGCCCACATCCGCGGACAGGAACTTCTGCCGCAGCATGGTCCGCGCCTCGGCGACCAACTCCGGGATCTGCGTCAAGTCGCGGTCCGGCGGCAGGCTCGTGTGGGCGGCGCGGAAATCGCTCTCGATCTGATCGCGGGTGAGGTGCAAGGCCGGCGCCACGATGTGGCTCGGCGTCTCGTGGCGGAGCTGGATGATATATTCGCCAAGGTCGGTCTCGACCGGCTCGATGCCCGCGTCTTCCAGCGCGGCATTCAGCGCGATCTCCTCCGACACCATGGACTTGCCCTTGGTGACGGATTTCGCGCCCGCCTCCCGGCACAGCCCCACGACGATTGCGCGCGCTTCTGCGGCATCGCGTGCCCAATGCACATGGCCGCCCGCCTCGAAGACCCGGCGCTCGTATTCTTCCAGATAGAGGTCGAGATGGGCCAGCACATGGTCCTTGATGGCGGCGGCCGCATTCCGCAGTTCGTCGAACTCGGGCAGTGCCGCGCGGGCCTGCGCCCGCTTGACCATGAAGCCGGTCTTCACATTGAGGAGCGCGCGCTGAAGCTGCGTATCCTCAAGCGCCCGCGCGGCGTTTTCCCTGAAGTTGAGCGATGCCGGTTGCATGCGGTTCCTTGAGCTTCAAGCGGGCTATTATAAGCCGGAAAGGCACGGCCAAGACAAGAGGGCAAACGGAGCAGGGTGTGCCTGGCTTAGGGGCTTGTTAAGCGCAATTCTCCCTGGGATCTGGCGGGAAAGCTCGAAATTGGCCCTTTCCTTTAAGGCACCATTATAGGCAAAGCCTCTTACGGAAGGCTTAAGCAGGCTTCCGGTGCATCGATTTTGAAGAATAACTTCTTGTGCGCGGGAGCTGCCGGCCGGCCCCGGATGCGCCGTTTCATGGTTCATTTCAAATCTGCTTTTATATTTAAAGGATTCTGGAAGCGCGGAATCGGGCCGCCGTTTCCCATGCGCGCATTTACCGTAATGGCGCCCTGCGCAGGCAGGCTTGCGCTCCGGTATGAGCCTTGGCAAGCTTGGCTGTCCCTGGCGGCAGACTTGCGTGCCGGCTCACACCGGAGACGCCGCCCTAGCAGAGCATCCGGGCCCGTTTGCGCGTGAAATAGGTTTCGAAAAGAACTATCTTTGCACTTATGCGCTCCTGCGTTTCCAGCGACGTCAACCGCTCGGCGGCCAGAAGCGACAGTTCGTTGAGCATCGTCTCGATAAAGTCGGCAACTTCATCCTCCGTCGCATCGACGTAAAGGTCTTCGCAGCAAAATGCGTTTCTTAAATCGAATGCACTCATATCGGTCCCCATTTGCCCGTTACGCCCGGCTTTAAGTATGTTTTTAGAAAAACATATGTGCCGATCTGGCGATATTTACTCCAGGCGAGCCACACGGCAACCAAGCTTGAGTTGTATTCGCCAGCGCCGAACCAATCCTTGAGCTGATTATTCCGCGGCAAGTTGGCGCAGGAGAAGGGCGGCGTGGCTCCGCGGACGGCCTGCGATCACGTCAGAGTAACGTCTGGCCGCTAGTGCAGCCGGAGGCAAGTTCGCACCCCGTTAGCCGCACGCGTCGCCACGCGAACTTGCCTCGGATAAGTTGTACTAGATTCAATAGCTTGCTCGTACGCCTTATCCGCGGGAAATCCCGTGAGCGCTCGCGGCAAACGGGGCGGGTTTTCCCGCGGGGGTACCAGTACCGCTAATGTCCCAGTGTTAATCGATCAAATTCAATTAGTTAGGCGCGTTCAATGGAGGTATTTGCAAAGGAACCCATCGTTGTAATCGCGACATGGCGTCATGCCGCGCCGGCCTCACAAACGTAGCCGCCTCGCTGAACTCGCAGACGAAATCGGCACTCATGCCCCCAAGACAGCCCCCCATCCTGGGAAAGGTAATGGTTCCGGCCGTTATTGGCAGCGCGGGTGGCGCAACTGGAAGCCAAACTCAACATTCCGCCCAAAACTCCCGGCAACTCATCGCTGCCGCCATCGAAGGGGCAGAAAGCAAACAAACCGGAAAAGGCGAAGAAAGAGCGCAAAGGCCGCCCTGCCGTGGCGCTCCGGCCAGCCGGATTTATCCTAAATCCCGCAGTCCGGCCCGGCCCAGGCGGAAGAGTTCCCGGCTACACGGCATGTTGCCGGTTTCTCGCCCTTCAGCCGGGTGAAGGGCGGCAGACACCGCCGGGGACCGCCATTCCCAGGAAAGCGGGAATCCATGCCGGCAAAAAGCGCATGTCCCATATATGCTTACCATGCGTTCCCGCTTTCGCGGGGGCCGCGCCGCGCCTGACCGGAAGGTGCTTGCAGGGGCTCCAACTGCGGGAACTCGGTTCATTTCGAATTTCCCTGCCGATAGCCAGAGCCCTGAGTCCGGTCACTCCTTGCGCAGCCTCTCCAGATTCATAAGTTTCCAGCGAACCGCCGGAAGCAAGTCCACGGACGACAGCCCGAGAGCCTCCCAATCGGGATCGGGTTCGTGAAACGGGATCGGGAAATTCCGCGCTTTTTCGTCAAGATGCGTGCGAAGCTCAACGGCCATCCAGTTTCGTGCATCCAGCAGATCGTCGAGCGTCACGGCATCAACTGTCGTCCCGAGGAATTCCTGGTTGAATGCCGGAGCGATATCCTTCGGGTTCGCCTTGCTGTCCGGCGAGCCGTTCCCATCGCCAGGATCCGTGGAGAACTTGCACCTGCAAGTCAGCGGCCGGATACCGCCCCGGCCACATCGCGCCATGCCTGGCGCACACAAAAAAGCCAGCGGCTTTCGCCGCTGGCTCGAAATGCTGGATGTAAGCTGGAGCTTACTTCAGCGGACCGTCGGAAGCCGGGTTCCAGAGCGGCTTGATGATCGTCAGCGTACCGCGGACTTCCTTGGCCGTGTCCACGCTGTTAACCTGATGTTCGACATCGCCAGCAAGCTTAGCCTGGGCGATAAAGGACCCGAAGTCATAGCCAACGAGGCCACCGACCGCGAACTGGTTCTCTTTGGTGCGGCAATTGGAAACTGCGCAACCCGTGTCCCACGAACCGTAAGCAATGGCGCCGATTTCCATCTTGCCGAGCTTCTTGGTGGCTGTCAGGTCGAGGTTGAACCACGGATTTTGCTCATGGTACAGCCCACCGTTGCCGCCCTGGCCCCAAATGCCCGTCGACGTCAGGTTCCAGCCGTTAGCAACGTAGCTGATCGAGCCGCCGCCCGTGAACGCTGTATAGTCACGACCCAGAGCCCGAGGAAGGAGCTGCTCGCTCGGCAGCCAAGCGCCAGCGCGAAGCGACACGTTGAAGCCGTTGTGCAGGTTCCAGGCGATCGAGCCCTCGACCAGCGTGTTTAAGAAGCTGTCTTTGCCGATGCCGCCAGTAGCCCACGCGTCAGCAATAGCCGTCGTGGTGTCGAGCGCGATGCGGCCGCCAGCGATCTGCCACGGGGTCGACCAGATCAGCCAAACCGGGAGAGCATAAGCGAGGTTGCCGTCCCTGGAAGAGCCGTAGCTGCCGATGCTGATGTCATACACGCCTTCCGGCAGAGGAGCGCCGAGAGCGATACCTGTGGTGATGCCAGCCGGCAGTGTCGAGCCAGCGAGAGTAGCAGTCGAAGAAGCGGCGAGCGCGGCAGCGCCGAGAACCGCAAGCTTAATGGTGTTTTTCATAGCCCCTGTCCTACTGTACAAAAACCGATCTATGCGCATTCCCTGAACCCGCCTCGCCGTGCCCCCGGCGAAGCTGCATCAATTGCGCGTGTAACCTCGATGCAGGCTGAGATTAGCAGACCTATTGAAAGAGTGGCGATAAAGTAGACCCAAAACGGGCCCATACGTCAGTTCCGCAAAAGCTGCGGCACTTCAGCAACATGTGCCTTCCCTGCACCGGCCACCGCACGCGGTTGGGTGGCATTTGCCGCCTTGCGAAAGCGCGGCACCGCCAGCATGTTTCGGCTGACAGGGGGAGAATGCCGGCATCTTTGCAGGATGCGCGGCCGTCATTCCCGCGAACGCGCGAGTCCATTTCTGCCGTTAGCGCAGGACGTTAGGACGGGTCCCCGCCTTCGCGCATAGGCGCCAACATAAGAGCTGCCAGATGCGAGGTTCCGGCATTCTCGAACCTCGCTCCCCTCATCCTGTCCTTCTCCCACGCAAGCTCGCCAAGGCGAGCTTGCTACTCAAGAGTGATCCCTGAATCAGCCGCAGCGAGATTTCCTGCGTTCCCTCTCCCAGGGGGAGAAGGACAGGGTGAGGGGAGATTCGCTGCGTTCAAGGCACCATCGCGCCTTATGTTACAGCGCAAGCGCCTCCGCTGGGACGACGGTTGCGGCGGAATTTACCCACGCAATCCATACTGGCGGCAACATCGGGGTAATCAGGTCTTGATAGGGCGCAATTTTCATAGAGCTGGCGCTGGAGAGCTTCCAAGGCATTTGCGATCTCGATCTATCGCAGGCTCACCAGCCCAGCGACAGCGGCGCACCAATAAAAAAAGCCAGCGGCTTTCGCCGCTGGCTCGAAATGCTGGATATAAGCTTGAGCTTACTTCAGCGGACCGTCGGAAGCCGGGTTCCAGAGCGGCTTGATGATCGTCAGCGTGCCGCGGACTTCCTTGGCTACGTCGTGACCGCCAACCTGATGCTCAACGTCACCAGCCAGCTTGGCCTGCGTGATAAAGGAGCCGAAGTCGTAGCCAACAAGGCCGCCAACCGCGAACTGATCTTCCTTGAGGCAGCCCTTAACCGCGCAACCCGTGTCCCACGAACCGTAAGCAATGGCGCCGATTTCCATCTTGCCGAGCTTCTTGGTGGCGGTCAGGTCGAGGTTGAACCACGGATTTTGCTCATGGTACAGCCCACCGTTGCCGCCCTGGCCCCAAATGCCGGTCGACGTCAGGTTCCAGCCGTTAGCAACGTAGCTGATCGAGCCACCGCCCGTGAACGCTGTATAGTCGCGACCCAGAGCCCGAGGAAGGAGCTGCTCGCTCGGCAGCCAAGCGCCAGCGCGCAGCGACACGTTGAAGCCGTTGTGCAGGTTCCAGGCGATCGAGCCCTCGACCAGCGTGTTTAAGAAGCTGTCTTTGCCGATGCCGCCAGTAGCCCACGCGTCAGCAATAGCCGTCGTGGTGTCGAACGCGATGCGGCCGCCAGCGATCTGCCACGGGGTCGACCAGATCAGCCAAACCGGGAGAGCATAAGCGAGGTTGCCGTCCCTGGTAGAGCCATAGCTGCCGATGCTGATGTCATACACGCCTTCCGGCAGAGGAGCGCCGAGAGCGATACCAGTGGTGATGCCCGCCGGCAGTGTCGAGCCTGCGAGAGTAGCAGTCGAAGAAGCGGCGAGCGCGGCAGCGCCGAGAACCGCAAGCTTAATGGTGTTTTTCATAAAACCCCCTCCAAAGTGCCTAATCCGGCCTCTCCGCGCTTCTTTCGGCTCTGCTCCAACCTGCCCAGGTTAGGAACCAACTTCGCCGGCGCCCAAAGATCGGCCGTGTGAGGTGACCTTAGCAGAACTTTTCACGGTGTGTTGATGATCTGAACCCAGATTGGGTTTCGGAGTTAGTTTCGGAAAAGCTGCGGTTTTTGCGCCACATATATGCTTCGAAAACAACATCCGCAGGTAGAACAACGCACATCGGTAGCACGCAGGACGGGTATTCTCTCCACAGGCGGACTGGAGCGCGAAGCGGGAAATGCCGACTAAGTTATTGAAATAACGGGTGAAAGGTCACAATGGCTGATTCTGGGGCTTGCCGGTCCAAGAATGCCTCCCGGCAAGGCCAGCCGCTCGGCTCAATACAAGCGCAGCGCCCTTCCGGGCGGGCCGGAATCTATTTAGCAAACTGTTTTAACTAAGGAATTTAGAGCTTGCGCGCCCTACGCAAGCAATGGAGCCGGATCGCGGTGGGAGTGCGCCGATGGTGCGGCAATCCGCATCCGCTCATAGTTCGGGAATCGCCCGCCACGGGCTTGGCGCCGGCGTTTCAGCACTCGAGAAGGGACGCCGCGAACGAGCGCCAGCTGCCTGTATCGGCCACCGTGATCCCTAGCGGCGTGGATTCGACCAAGCCAAGCTCCATCAGGTGCTGAGCCTTCCGCCGCACCGTCTCCTTGGGAATGTTTAAAAGATAGGAGATCGCGATGTAGGTAACCGGCTTCGCGGCCTGGGCGGGTTCCTCGGGCATGAAGCTGAGCTGGCCGGCCGCGAGGAAGATCAGCACCTCGTCGGCGGTGAGCCCGCGCCTGGAGCGCGCGGAGCCGAAAGCGCCCAGCATTTGGTTCACTTTGCCGGAAAGTGCCTCAAAATCCAGCGCTTCTTCTGTCACGCCCATGACCCTCATCAGCCCCCTGCCAAAAATACGGGCAATGCCGCGCGGCGGTCAAGGCGCTTGCGGCGGCTAGCGTTGCTGCCCTTTGTCGCTGGAAAAAAGAGGGCGGCGCCTCTGCCTTCCGGCCGCGCCGCCCGTAACGTGGATGTATATATAAAAACAGTGCGGTCACAGAACGAGCGCCTGGGCCACGCCTTCCGCCTCTTTCATCTTGCCCGCGACATCCTGCTCGATGGCCTTTTCCTCGGTGGCAATCGCGGCGAGGCGGTCTTCCTGNNTGCCGATGGCGGTGGCGAGTTCGCCAAGCTTGGCAATGGCCTCCTTGAGGGCGGGCGTCTGGTTCTCAAGCCCGGAAATCGTGGCGGCGATGCGGTCCGGCGCCAGCGAGGAGAGGCTCACGCTCTCGTGGTCCAGATGCTCGCGGTAGAGCGACGCCTTGGTGGTTTTCCCTTTGGGGGCCTGGACCGTCAGGCGGAAGCGGGTGGGCGTCTCCTCGGCGTTCTTGCTATCTCCGGCGGGCTTCCAGCCATCCTGGCGCGGCTCTTCGATGATGACCTCGCGGTCTTCCTCGGCCGGCGGCGTGATCTCGTAATCCACCGTCCAAAGCGACTTGACCGTGACCGACAACTCGCCGCGCACCGCCTTGCCGAGCCGGACCTGCTTGATGCCCCGGTCCGAACGGCGGATGGCCGTCTTCGAATCGAGCGCGAAGGTAACAAGTCTCGTGGTGCCTTTCGGCAGAAGCGGAAGCTGAGCGTCGCCAGCGAAGTTTATTGTGCCATCGCCGCCGGTTTCAAATGCCGTGACGAGGCCTGCGGGCAGCGCCGAGTCGCCGTCGTTCTTCAGCTTGATGGCGGCAAGCGGCCTGACGGCGTTGGTTTCGGGCTGGTAGAGATAGGTGCGCGACGCCCCAATCTCGCGATCCACGAATGGGACCATCATGGTCGCGCCGGAAGCCAGCGTGACCTTCGAGGGGAAGCGATAGAGCACCTGCGTCGCTGCTTCCTCGGCCTCGGCCTTCACAGCCGGCGAGCCCAATTGTTCCTCCGGGGCGAGCCGCTCGTAGATGGCGCCTACTATCGGCGCGGGCATGGGTGCGTTCATGGCGAATCCCCGGGCCGCACTTTTTGCCCTGGGCATGGCCTGCGCCATTCCCACGTCAGCGCGCTCTTCCATAATGGTGGCGTCGTCCTTGCGGGGAACGATCCGCGCCGATGCCGCGACCGGAATTTCGGGCCGGTCCACGAAGACCGCCGAATAAAGCGCCTGCTTCAAGGCGACCGGGTTGCCGGACACGAGCGTCAGTTCCACGTCCTTCCACTCGCCGCCGGTGAGGTTTTCCAGCACGCCCCAGCCTTGCAGGCGCGCGCTGGCGCCCTCCTTGGGAAGCACGAGCCGGTACGCCGTCTTCCAGACGGGCGCGCTGACCACATAGCTGAAGCCGGCCTGGCGCTCGCCCTGGCCGCCCAGATTGATGGTGATCGTGCGCTGGTCCTTGGCGCGGTTTTGCGCGATCGCGGTCAGGGCGCGGTCGATTTGCGCGCGCAATTGCGGATCGGTGAAGCGCAGCGCCGTCACATCCTCAAGAATCGCCTGCACGAAACCGTTGGCGGTCACCAGCGTCAGCCGGTGCTTGACCGTCTGCCCGCCATTGTTGGGAAGCTGAACCTGCTCTTCCTCGATGCGGAAGACGCGGCCCGCCGCTTTCACATTGCCTTCGATCTCGACATCGGCGCCCACGAGCGCGTTCAACAGCGCCGATTGCGATTCCAGCGCCTGCTGGCTGAACGGGAGATCGCGGAATATCTCCACCAGCGGCGTCTTGCCGGGGAGGCTGACCGCGCCGATGGCGCCCGCGCCGTCGAACACCGTCAGGCTCTTGAGGACATCGTCCACCTGGTCCAGCCGCACCGGCAGCTCGATGGCGCCGGCGCCGCCGATGCTGCCCGAATGGGTGAATTGCGCGAGGCCCGAGGTGGACAGCACAACGCGTTTCAGAGGGAACTCGGCTGCCTCGGATACTCCTGGAAGAGCGGCCAATATAGCCATCGCAACAATCCGTTTCATGACATCATCCGCTACAACGTGGCGACACAGACAGACAGTGACTGCCACAAAGGTATAAACTTCTTATTACGGTGACTTCGCGGCCAAATTGGACGGGAACCGTGGCCGCGCCTTGTCCGAAGCAGGATGGAGTCTAATAAGGAACCATATCCAACTTTTGGGAATTACGCTGAGGTGGCGCGCTTGGAAAGGTAGAAAAGTTTGCGCATGGGTTATGAGTGCCCTCAGCTCTCCCAGGACACGGTGACAACTTTGCCTTCCGCGTTGAAGTAAACGCAGAGAATTTGGTCCGTTTCGACGATGTACCGGCCTTGCCACCCATCGAATTTCTTTTGTTGCGCCGAGGAATCCCGATGTGATTCCAAGGGTCCGCCTTTTCTTTTCGCCCCTCTGTTACGTTCTGCCCCAAAGCCTCTTTTGCAGTGCAAAACCTGCCGCTGAACCGCGTGCAATTTGGGATTGCGCTTCCGTCGATTTGCGCGTTTATGTGGTGCCGCGCCGCGGTTTCCGGCAAAGATGCAGCGGCGCAATTCCGGGGAAAATAACGCACCATACATCGAAAGCGATGCTTGATGTGTCAGAGTTAAAGGAGTATGGGCTCCGACCGGATACTCAGAGGGATTGTACGCGTGTTAACCGGTGCACAGCTTCGCGCCGCCCGGGCGCTCCTTGGCATTGACCAGAAGACGCTGGCGGATCAGGCGGGTGTGTCCTTGCCGACCGTTCAGCGCATGGAGTCGAGCCCGGGCATCGTTCGCGGCGTTGTCGATACCTTGACGAAGATCGTGAGAGCCCTGGACCGTGCCGGCATCGAGTTGATCGGCGAAGGCGCGCAAAGCTACGGCAGCGGCCGCGGCGTGCGGCTGAAGAAGACGGCGGAAGGGGCTGCGGAATGAGCATGGAGTGGCCACTGTTTATTCTGGCCGCGGCGCTTGCCGTTTACGCTGGCGCCGTGCTGCTTGCCGTTTCCCTGCCGCGTCCGGCGCTTGGGGCCGTTTACCCGCTCTGCATCCTGGCTGCCCTGGCCGCCTGCGCCGCCGATATCTGGGTGCTGGCCGGCCAAGGCGCCTTCCAGGCCACGCTGCCGCTCGGCCTGCCCACCGTCGGGCTCCGGTTCCGGCTCGATTCGCTCTCCGCCTTTTTCGGGCTCATCGTCAATCTGGGCATCGCAACCTCCAGCCTTTACGGGACGGGCATCGGGCGGGCGGAACTGTCGAAACGGATCGAGCCCTTCTATCCCGCCTTTTGCGCCGCCATGAACCTCG
Source organism: Hyphomicrobiales bacterium (assembly GCA_003153975.1). Lineage (GTDB taxonomy): Bacteria > Pseudomonadota > Alphaproteobacteria > Rhizobiales > Rhodomicrobiaceae > Rhodomicrobium. The sequence continues at coordinate 13,074 of PMBZ01000036.1, read as the reverse complement.
TGCTGCTGGCGGACGACGCATTCGGCTTCCTCTTCTTCTGGGAACTCATGTCCCTCAGCTCCTGGGCGCTTGTGGTTTCGAACCATGAGGACGAGGAAAACCGCAAAGCCGCGTATGTCTATCTCATCATGGCCGCGATGGGCACCACTGCGCTGCTGTTCGCCTTCGGCGGCATGGCAAGCCCGGCCGGCGCCGCTGGCGGCTTGGCTGGCCAGGCGGGCGGCTACGCCTTCGACGCCATCCGCGATCACAAGCTGACACCGCTGGTGTCCGGGCTCGTGCTGGTGGCAGCCCTGTTCGGCACAGGATCGAAAGCCGGCCTCATGCCGCTGCACGCCTGGCTACCGCTCGCCCACCCCGCCGCGCCAAGCCATGTCTCCGCGCTCATGAGCGGCGTCATGACCAAGGTCGCCATCTACGGGATCATCCGCATCGTCTTCGACCTGCTCGGCACCCCTGCATGGTGGTGGTCGCTGCCGTTCATCATCCTGGGGGCGGCAACCGCGGTTGGCGGGTTGCTTTACGCGGTCCAGGACCGCGATCTGAAGCGGGTGCTCGCCTATTCCACCATCGAGAATATCGGCATCGTGTTCGCGGGGCTGGGGCTGGCCATTGCCTTCAAGGCAACCGGCATCGTGAACGCCGCCGCCGTCGCGATGGCCGCCGCACTCCTGCATTCGCTGAACCACTCCTGGTTCAAATCGCTGCTGTTCCTGGGCGCCGGCGCGGTCCTGCATGCGACCGGGCGGAGGGACATGGAGAGCCTGGGCGGCCTTATCCATCACATGCCGCAAACCGCATTCTACTGGCTTGTCGGCGCGCTATCCATCTCCGCGCTGCCGCCGCTCAACGGCTTCGTGTCGGAATGGCTGCTGTTTCAAGCCGTGCTGGCCGGCCCCGGATTCCCCGAGCCGATCCTGAGGTTCCTGTCGCCGGTGGTAGCCGCGATGCTGGCGCTCGCGGCCGGCCTTGCCGCGGCCTGTTTCGTGCGCGCGTTCGGCACGGTGTTCCTCGGGCGTCCGCGCAGCACGGAAGCTGCCGAAGCGCATGAGGTGCCGGCAGTGCAACGCGCGGCGATGGGCATCCTCGCGGTGTTGTGCATCCTGGGCGGATTGTTCGGCGGCTTCAGCGCCTGGGCCATCGGCCCCCTGCTCAAGACCCTGGCAGGCACGGAGCTTGCGGGCCTCGCGAACGGGCCGACCAGGCTGTCGCTGATCGCGTTCACCCAGGGCCGCAGCATCTACGACGCGCCGACCATCGCGCTGTTCGTGGCCCTTTCCGCGATCGCGACCATGCTGGTGGTGCATTTCATCTCGAACCGCGGCACCCGCCGGTCCCCTGCCTGGGACTGCGGCTTCCCCGACGCCTCGCCCGCCACGCAGTATTCCGCTTCGAGCTTCAGCCAGCCGCTGCGCCGCGTCTACAGGGGCATCGTGCTTGGATCGGTGGAGGTTCTGGAGATGCCGCCTCCGGGCGATTTGAGGCCGGGGCGGTTTGCGGTGCGCTACAGGGACCATGCTTGGCGCAACCTCTATAGAAGACCCGCGGTGGCGCTCTTGTTTCTGGCGGGACGCTTCAATGCGTTCCAGTTCCTCACCATCCGGCGCTACCTCGTTCTCATGTTCAGCACGCTCATCGCGCTTCTCATTATCATGGCGGTGTGGATGTAATGGCCTCTCCGATTCAATCCTTCATGGCGCAAGGCGCCCAGATGTTCCTGGTGCTGCTGGTGGCACCGGCGGTCGCTGGCATCACCCGCAAGGTCAAGGCACGCCTGACACGCCGCCAAGGCCCCCCTGTGGTCCAATGCTACCGGGACCTCCTGAAGCTCATCCGCAAGGACTCGGTCCTGGCCGGCAACGCCTCCTGGTTCTTCCGCACCGCTCCCTATCTTATCTTCGCGTTCACCTGGGTCGCGGCGGCGCTTGTGCCGACCTTCGCATCGGGCCTGATGTTCAACTGGGCGGCGGATGTGGTGGCGCTGATCGCGCTGATCGGCGCGGCGCGGGCGCTGCTGGCGCTTGCCGCCATGGACGTGGGTACGAGCTTCGGCGGCATCGGCTCCTCGCGCGAAATGATGATCGCCTCGCTCGCCGAGCCTGCCTCCATGCTCGTGATGCTGACTGTCGCGCTTGCCGCCGGCACCACGCGGCTGCCCGAGGTGGCGCAGTTCCTCATCAGCCAGCCGCTTGAAATCCGCGTCTCCTTCGCGCTGGCCTTCGTGGCGCTCGTCATGGTGGCCATCGCCGAGAACGCCCGCATCCCCGTCGACAACCCCGCCACGCATCTTGAGCTGACCATGGTGCACGAGGCGATGGTGCTCGAATATTCCGGCCGGCACCTCGCGATGATCGAGGCCGCGAGCTATTTGAAGCTCGTCCTCTATTTCTCGCTCGTCATTTGCCTGTTCGTGCCCTTCGGCATGGCGCCGCTTCATGGCGAACCCATCGCCTGGGCGATCGGGCTCGCCGCCTACCTGACAAAGCTCACGCTCGCGGCCATGGCGCTCGGCGTGTGGGAGGTGAGCATCGCCAAGATGCGCGTGTTCCGGGTTAGCGAGTTCCTGGGCAGCGCCTTCATTTTCTCCTTCCTCGCCATTCTCCTGGCGTTCCTTTCCAGGGAGGTGCTGCGGTGACGCTCGCGCTAGACGTTGCTCCAGTGATGGTTGCCTACGACGTTGCCCACTTCCTGGCGGGCATGATGCTGGTCGCAAGCTTCATGCTGCTCTACCAGGACCGCATTTTCGCGGTGCTTAACACCTTCGCGGCGCAGGCCATGCTGCTTGCCCTCGCCGTGGCCTGGCAGGGCTACGTTCACCACCATCCCGACCTGTTCATCACGGCGGCGATGGCCTTCGGCCTCAAAGGCATCGTCATCCCGCTGGCGCTCAACCGCATGGTCGTGCGCCTCGGCATTCACCGCGACGTGGACCAGGCGGTCAACGTGGCCTCCTCCATGTTCCTTGGGCTCGGGCTCACAAGCCTTGCGCTGCTGCTCGTTTTGAAGGTGACGCCGGGCGCGTCGTCCTTCACGCGCGAGGGGCTGGCGCTGGCACTCGCGGTCATCCTGCTGGGCTTCCTCATGATGATTACGCGGCGCAACGCGGTGACGCAGATCGTGGGCTTCATGTCCATCGAGAACGGGCTCATCCTCGCCGCGACAGGCGCGCGCGGCATGCCGCTGGTCGTCGAGGTGAGCGTGGCCTTCTCGGTGCTCATCGCGCTGTTCGTGTTCGCCGTGTTCGTGTTCCGTATCCGCGAGCGCTTCGACAGCGTGGAGATCGAATATCTCGACCGCGTGCGGGGCGACCGGCGTGTACAGGGAGACGGGCGATGAACGTAAGCGTTTGGGCGATTGCCGTCATCCCCATCGCGGCGGGTATCCTTTTGGCGCTGATCCCGAGCTATCGGGTAGGCGCCATCGGAAACGTGCTCGCCTCCGGGCTCACCTTTGCAACGAGCCTCTCCTTCCTTGCTATGCCTCCGGTCGTCGAGGACTACGTTATTCTCGACAGCCTCAATACCTTCTTCGTCGTTCTCAACACATTGGTCGGCTTCACGACCTCGGCGTTCAGCGCCAGCTACATCGGCCACGAAATCGAGACGGGGCGCCTTACCCCGCTCTTCGTGCGCTTCTACCATGCGATGTTCCAGGCCATGATGGCGGCGATGAACATCGCCCTCCTGGCCAACAATATCGGCGTCATGTGGGTGGGCCTTGAGCTGGCGACGCTCATTACGGTCGTCATGGTCGGCATCTACCGCACGCCGAACGCGCTCGAAGCGGCCTGGAAATACTTCATCCTGGGCATCGTCGGCATTTCGCTCGCCTTTTTCGGGACGATCCTGGTCTATCTGGCGGGCCAGGGCGTCCTGGGCGAGGGGCTGCCCGCCATGACCTGGAGCAAGCTGCTCGCTTCGGCGCCCAAGCTCGACGCGGCGCTTCTGAACCTTGCCTTCATCTTCCTGCTGGTTGGGTATGGCACCAAGGTAGGGCTGGCCCCGCTGCATGCGTGGCTGCCCGACGCCCATGCCGAAGGGCCGACGCCCATTTCGGCGGTGCTGTCCGGCCTGCTCTTGAATGTCGCGCTATTCGCGCTGTTGCGCTTCAAAATGCTGATCGCGGCCCACCCCGGCGCGCTGAAGCCCGGCCCGATCATGATTACCATCGGCCTGCTCTCGCTTATTTTCGCGGCGTTCATGCTGTACCAGCGGCGCGACATAAAGCGGCTGTTCGCCTATTCCTCCATCGAGCATATGGGGCTCATCACCTTCGCCTTCGGCATGGGCGGGCCGCTCGCAAACTTCGCGGGCCTTCTGCACATGGTGATGCACAGCCTCACCAAGTCGGCGATCTTCTTCGCGGTGGGCCATGTCGCGCAGGCCAAGGGCACGCAGCAGCTCTCGGGCATCCGCGGCTTGAGCGTGACGAATCCTGGGCTCGCGGTGGGGCTTGCCTTCGGCGTGATCGCGATCTCGGGCCTGCCGCCGTTCGGCGCCTTCATGAGCGAGTTCCTGATCTTAAGCTCAACCTTCGCGCGCGAGCCGCTGTTGGCGCTTGCCGCCGCGTTCGGGCTGCTCGTGGCGCTGGGCGCGCTCCTGCTGCGCCTTCAGAACATCCTGTTCGGGACTCCCACCGGACCGCATCACAAGGTGAGCGCCTCCTCGCTGCCCTGGATGGTGCATTTATCGCTTGTGCTCGTTGCGGGCCTCTATCTTCCCGCGGCGGTTATCGCCTGGTTTCAGAAAGCGGCGGAGCTTTTGGGATGAAAGGTTTCAATGCAAAAACCCTGGAACATGGCGTCGCCCTGGTTTCGGCGATAGAAGCCGTCAGCGAGGAAGACGCGCCGGCTGACGGTTTCGTTCGCATCCGGGCAAGCGACGCGCTCTGGACTGGACTTGCCAAGGGCTGTGCCGCGGGCTGGCACGATCTCGGCGCGCTTTGGTACGATGACGGCACCATGCACATGGCCTTATGGCAGGCGGACGACGCCGCGGCGGGGAAGGCCATCGTGTCGCTGGAGGCGCGCCACGGCGTCTACCCCTCGGTTGGCGCGCACCATGCGCCCGCGATGCGGCTCGAACGGGCGATGCGCGATCTTTACGGCATCAATCCGCTGGGCCTGCCCGACAGCCGCTCCTGGCTCGACCACGGCGCCTGGCCTTCCAGGCCTTCGATAACCGGCAAGGGCTACCAGTTCCTTCGCGTGGACGGCAGCGGCCTGCACCAAATCCCGGTCGGCCCCGTGCACGCCGGCATTATCGAGCCCGGCCACTTCCGCTTCACCTGCAACGGCGAGATCGTCGCACGGCTTGAGGAACGGCTGGGCTACCAGCACAAGGGTGTCGAGGCGCTTTGCGCGGGCGCGCCGATCGCCAAGGCCGGCAAGATCGCGGCACGCATCTCGGGCGATAGCACAGTGGCCTACAGCTTCGCATTCGCGCGGGCCGTCGAGGCGGCGCTCGACTGGGAGATACCTGAGCGCGCCATACTGCTGCGTGGCATCATGGCCGAGCTTGAGCGCCTGTCGCACCACGTGAACGATGTGGGCGCGGTCTGCAACGATGCCAGCGTCGTCGCGATCCTGGCCCAATGCGCCCTGATCCGCGAGGACATCCTCGCCACGGTAGCTGGCTGCTTCGGGCACAGGATGATGATGGACCGCATCGTCCCAGGCGGCACCGCCTGCGATCTGGACGATGAGGGCGCACAAGCCATCCGCGCCCTGCTGGGCCGGCTCGAAGCGGCGTTCGCTCGCGTGGTCAACGCCTACGATCAATCGCCCTCGCTCCAGGACCGCGTTCAAAAGACCGGCATATCGCGGCCCGAATACGTCCGGCAGTTCGCCGCAGGCGGCTTCATAGGCCGCGCCTCGGGCCGCGCCTTCGATGCGCGCCAGGCCTTTGCCTATGCGCCTTACAACCTCGTGACATTCGAGGTGCCGTCGCGAACCGCGGGCGACGTGGACGCGCGGCTCTGGGTCCGCATCGAGGAAACCGCCCAGAGCGTCGCGATGATCCGGCGGTTCCTGGATATGCTGGAGCCCGGACCCATCGCCGCGCCACCGCCACCCTTGCACGGGGGACATGGCGCCGCCGTTACCGAGGCGTTCCGGGGCGACGTATTCCTGAGCGTGCGGATCGGCGAGGAAGGCAATGTCGCGCACCTGCACGCCCGCGATGCCTCCTGGTTCCAGTGGCCGCTTCTGGAGGCCGCGATCAAGGACAACATCGTCGCGGATTTTCCGCTCTGCAATAAGTCGTTCAACTGCTCCTATTCCGGGCACGATCTTTAGGGGCCGCCCATGCACATGCTTCTGCTCAACGCGCTATTGAAAGGCCCGGCCGTGAAGCCCGCGCCGGAGCCGGCCTCCTGGGCGCTGGAGGAACTGGCCAGGGCGCTTGGCGAGCGCGCACGGCGCAAGCTCGGCCGCTCGCTCTCCATCCGCGAGGTCGATGCCGGCTCGTGCAATGCCTGCGAGCTTGAAATCCACGCGCTCAACAATCCCGTCTACGACATCGAGCGCTTCGGGCTCAAATTCGTGGCCTCGCCGCGCCATGCCGATGTGCTGCTCGTCACCGGCCCCGTCACCTGGAACATGCGCGAGGCGCTGGAGCGCACCTATGCCGCCACACCCGATCCGAAATGGGTGGTGGCTGCCGGCGATTGCGCCCGCGATTGTGGCGTTTTTGCCGGAAGCTACGCCTGCGCGGGGCCGGTCTCGTCGGTGATCCCCGTGGACCTGCACATTCCGGGCTGCCCGCCCCAGCCGATGGATTTGCTCAAAGGCCTGATGGGGCTCATCGACGCAGCCTGCTGCGACGGGAAGCGGCACGCGGCGCGGTGATCTTCACCCGCGATCTCAGGGAGGCGGAGCTGTTCCTCCCGGTGCGCGGCTCCGGCGGCTGGTGTGAATCGGGCTCGGATTGCTGGAAGGCCTATATGCGGCACGCCACCGGCACCATCGATTATGGAAAGGTGCCGGCGCTGGCCCAGGGCATGAGATTCGATATCCGCTGATCCGCCTCCCGCCGATTTCGCGGCGCCGGTCCCAGATTAACAGATCGTTCGTTTCGCGTAAGTCCCAGTCATGGTAAACGCGCGTATGGTAAACGGCGTCGCTCCTCATCTTTTTTCACCGCGTTTTTGCGAATTTTTTCGCGCTTTTTGGAGAATTTCTGCATCTCAAGAATCCCGTTAAATATATTTGCAGATTATACATTAACCGTAAGCGGCTTGCACTTCGGCCGCGTCGGCAGTAAATCGACATTGTCTATCAATGACTTAGCGGAGATCTCCTGCGTTAACGGTTCGTCAAAGCACCTATGCTAACTTAGCTCAACATGGAAAAGCCGAACGAAATGCGTTAAGTAGAGCGGAGCCTGAGGTAAATCTCAAAGCCCGGAACGCCCGTTAAGAGCCGGGGGAACAACTCTTAAGGAGGTTCGCATGAATAACCGCATCTTGCAGCGCTTGAGGCTGCTTGGAGTTGCGAGTGTTCTGGCGCTGGCGGCGACAGCCGCGATGGCGCAGACGGAGGAAAAAGCGCCAGCTCCCGCAAAGCCCAGCGCCGCCGCGAAGACCGGAGACACGAAGACTGGGGAAAAGTCAGGGGCAGCGGCCAAGAAGCCGGCCAAGCCCGCGGGGCCGGCTGGCTACGCCAGCGAGGCAGAGGCCCGCGCCCACTGCAAGGGCGAGGTGGTTTGGGTGGATAAAGACCACTTCTATCACTATGCCGGCTCCCGCGAATATGGCCGCAAGCCGGGCGCCTTCACCTGCGAGAAGGGCTAGAGCGCGGCTGGGGGCGGACAGTTTTTCACTGCCGGCGCCGCCGCTTCCGCAAGCGCGGGGGAAAAATCCGCCGTTGTGTATAATCGGGGCAAAACCGAGGATTATCAGATACATGGTTCTTGCCATACTCCGAGGCTCCAACCCCTCACCCTGTCCCTCTCCCCCTGGGAGAGGGAACGCCAGAAATTCCGCTGCGGGCAGTTCGAGGGTCCCTTCTCCCATGGGGAGAAGGGCAGGATGTGGGGAGATCCGCTTGGTTCATTGCACCAGCCAGCGCTACCAAGCACAGCCTTTTACACCTGCGCGGAACATCGAGTGCAGCCTTAGCATTCCTGCCGTATCTCCTCCGCAACCGCCGCTGTGCATGCCCTGTGAAATACCTGTGACAGACGCCCAAGTTTTCCCCAACTTCCCGCCCGCCGCTCACAACTTATCTTGTTTCCTGCACCCCTTTGCCACAAGATGTGGTCCCGTTTCGGGTAGCTAACCACTAAAGATAGAGGCTGCGTTGTTGCTTCCGTGTGACAGCAGCGGGCACCCGAATCGCCTAACCTCCAAACTTGCCGCTAGCGGGGAGCACCCTTCAAGGAGGGTGCGGCGGCATCTTTCTTCGCTGGCCGTCCAGGCGGCTCCCTTCCGTACAAACGCTCTACATCGCTGGTAGCTAGCGCAGTTATTTGCGCTGCCGTGTCCCCCTCCAAGGCCGGGCTGCGGGCGATGCCGTATGTCTTGTTCTGCGTCTGTCAGTTCTGCGTTCCACAATCATCACAATGCTTTAGGGCAGGCGCACCGAGCTGTGCGCCGGGGGCAGGAGAATTTTCGATGCGGATCGAACGGCGCTTCACAAAAAAAGGTCAGTCTCCCTATGCGGACATCGCACTCCGCGAGGCCACGAGCGAACTCAAGAATCCCGATGGCAAGCTGATTTTCAGGCTCGACGGCTTTCTCGTGCCCGAGCAGTGGAGCCAAGTTGCCGCCGACATCCTCGCCCAGAAATACCTCCGCAAGGCGGGCGTGCCGGCCCGGATGAAGCGCATCGAAGAGAATTGCGTTCCGTCCTGGCTGTGGCGTTCCGTGCCCGACGCCCGCGCTCTCGCCGATCTGCCCGAGGCTGAGCGCTTCGGCCCCGAGAAGGATGCGCGGCAGGTGTTCAGCCGCATGGCCGGCGCCTGGACCTATTGGGGTTGGAAGGGCGGTTATTTCTCGTCCGAGGAGGACGCCCAGACCTTCCACGACGAGCTTTGCTACATGCTCGCCATGCAGATGGCCGCGCCGAACAGCCCGCAATGGTTCAACACCGGCCTGCATTGGGCCTATGGCATCGATGGCCCCGGCCAGGGCCACTACTACGTGGATTTCCAAACGGGCGAGCTGGTGCGCTCGGCCAGCGCCTACGAGCATCCGCAGCCCCATGCCTGCTTCATCCAGTCCGTGCAGGACGATCTCGTAAACGAGAACGGAATCATGGACTTGTGGGTCCGCGAGGCGCGCCTGTTCAAATACGGTTCGGGCACGGGCTCGAACTTCTCCAGGCTTCGCGGCGAGGGCGAGCGGCTTTCGGGCGGCGGCAAATCGTCGGGCCTCATGAGCTTCCTCAAGATCGGCGACCGGGCGGCCGGCGCGATCAAGTCTGGCGGCACCACACGCCGCGCGGCCAAGATGGTGATCGTCGACGCCGACCACCCCGACATCGAGGAATTCATCAGCTGGAAGGTGCTGGAGGAGCAGAAGGTCGCGGCGCTGGTCGCGGGCTCCAAGGCTTGCCAGAAGCACCTGACTGCGATCATGAAGGCCTGCGTGAATTGCGAAGGTCATGGCGAGGATTGCTTCGCCCCCGCAACGAATCCGGCGCTCAAGCGCGAGATCAGGGCTGCCCGCGCCGCTTTCGTTCCGGACAACTACATCCAGCGCGTCATCCAGTTCGCGCGGCAGGGCTTCAAGACCATGACCTTCCCCGCCTTCGACACGGATTGGGAAGGCGAGGCCTATCGCACCGTCGCGGGCCAGAACTCCAACAACACCGTCCGCGTCAACGACGTTTTCCTGCAAGCCGTTGAAGAGGATGGCGATTGGGAGCTGAAGGCGCGCATGGGCGGCAAGGCGATGAGGACCGTGAAGGCGCGCGCCCTCATGGAAAAGATCTCCGAGGCGGCCTGGGCCAGCGCCGATCCGGGCATCCAGTTCCACACCACCATCAACGACTGGCACACCTGTCCCGCCAGCGGACCGATCCGGGCGTCGAACCCCTGCTCGGAGTACATGTTCCTCGANNGACACCGCCTGCAATCTGGCCTCGCTCAACCTCCTGGCGTTCCGCGGCGGCGATGGCGGCATCCTCGACGTAAAGGCTTTCGCCCATGCCTGCCGGCTTTGGACCGTTGTCCTCGAAATCTCGGTGACGATGGCCCAGTTCCCGTCGAAAGAGATCGCGCAGCTCTCCTACGAATACCGCACGCTGGGCCTGGGCTTCGCGAATTTGGGCGGCCTGTTGATGGTCTCCGGCCTCGGCTACGACTCGGATAAGGGCCGGGCGCTGACGGCGGCCATCTCCGCATTGATGACCGGCGTCTCCTACGCCACCTCGGCGGCCATGGCCAAGGAGCTTGGCTCCTTCGCCGGCTACGGCCCGAACGCCACGCACATGCTGCGCGTCATGCGCAACCACCGCCGCGCCGCTTATGGCCGCGACAATGGCTATGAGCAGCTCTCGACCGCGCCGGTGCCGCTGAAGGACGGCGCCTGCCCGCAGGACGACCTCGTTACAACCGCGCGCGAGACCTGGGACGAGGTGATCTCGCTAGGCCAGGCGCACGGCTTCCGCAATGCGCAAGTCTCCGTGATCGCGCCCACGGGCACCATCGGCTTGGTCATGGACTGCGACACCACCGGCATCGAGCCCGATTTTGCGCTGGTGAAGTTCAAAAAGTTGGCCGGCGGCGGTTACTTCAAGATCATCAACCGCGCGGTGCCGGAAGCGCTCAAGACGCTCGGCTATGGCGCCGAGGCGATTGCCGCCATCACCACCTATGCCGTTGGCCGCGGCACGCTGGCCGATGCGCCGCACGTCAACCACAAGACGCTGGCCGCGAAGGGCTTCAGCCCCGAGAAGATCGCGAGCGTCGAGGCGGGCCTTGCCAGCGCCTTCGATATCAAGTTCGTGTTCAACAAGTGGACGCTGGGCGAGGAGTTCTGCACCAAGAGCCTGAAGCTCACGCCGGAAGTCATGAACGGGCAGGGCTTCGACCTGCTCTCGGCCATCGGCTTCTCGAAGGCCGAGATCGAGGCCGCGAACGAGTATGTTTGCGGGTCGATGACGCTCGAAGGCGCGCCGGGCCTGAAGCCGGANNGTGTTCGACTGCGCGAGCCCCTGCGGCAAGCGCGGCAAGCGGGCGCTGTCCTGGCAGAGCCACATCCACATGCTCGCCGCCGCCCAGCCCTTCATCTCAGGCGCGATCTCCAAGACCATCAACATGCCGAACGTGGCGACCGTGGCCGAGTGCCGCGAGGCCTATATCCTGTCCTGGAAGCTCGGGCTTAAGGCGAATGCGCTCTACCGCGACGGCTCCAAGCTCTCGCAGCCGCTTTCCGCGCAGCTTCTCTCCGAGGATGGCGAGGATGCGGACGCGATTGCCGCCGCGCCACAAGCCAAGCGCGTGAACATCGTTGCCGAGCGTATTGTCGAGCGCATCATCGAGCGCGTACGGCTCACTGCCGAGCGCGAGAAACTGCCGAACCGGCGCAAAGGTTACACCCAGAAGGCCGTGGTCGGCGGCCACAAGGTCTACCTGCGCACCGGCGAATNNACAAGGAAGGCGCCGCTTTCCGCAGCTTGATGAACAATTTCGCCATCGCGATCAGCCTTGGCCTGCAATATGGCGTGCCGCTCGACGAATATGTGGAGGCGTTCACCTTCACGCGCTTCGAGCCTGCGGGCTATGTCCAAGGCAACGAGGCCATCAAGAACGCGACCTCGATCCTCGACTACATCTTCCGGGAGCTGGCCGTCTCCTATCTCGACCGCAGCGACCTCGCCCATGTCGATCCTTCGGCCATCGGCTCGACCGTAATGGGCGGCGGTGTCGCGGAAGATAAGCCGGGCGGAAAGGCCTCGGCGCCAGTTCTTCTGGCCGACCGGCTGGTGAGCAAGGGCCTCACCCGTGGGCTTCACCACAAAGTTGTCATAGTTCAAGACCAGACTCAGAATGAGCGAGTCGGTGGCACCAATAGTTACGAGACACACGGTGCCCTTGCTTATGCCCTGCGTGCGGATGATGAAAGCCTTCCGCTGGGGCCGTCCGATGTAAACGCGCGCGATGGGGCGAGTGCCGCGTTTTCTGCAACCCATCTGTCAGTTTCGAGTATGGCACGGCCTCCCAAGGCTGAGCTTCTCGCTGAAGCGCGCGCGAAGGGTTACGAGGGCGAGGCCTGCGGCACATGCGGCAACTTCACTCTCGTTCGCAACGGAACCTGTCTGAAGTGCGATACCTGCGGTGGCACGACTGGGTGTTCATGAGATTATGCCGCTAGCTGGAGCCCGCGCCGCAATAGGCGCGGGACGTTCGACGCCTCAGACACAAAAAGGGGCTTAGAGCTCGAATGACGCTCTGGACGATAAATCCCAGCCAGGACCACGATGTCTATACCGTGGTCTATCTTCTCAAGGATGCACTGAAATCCGCGCTCAGCGACGCTTGGTATTTTGAGCGCACCGTGCTGCCGAAAACTGACCTCAAGGGCGCGGGCCATGATGAAATCGCGGCGAAGCTTGGCCGCTTCCGGGATAGCTGCAAAAATCTGGAGGAGCGCGAGGCCCTGATGGTCACGAAGCTTCTCAGAGCCCGGAACTGGGCACAGGAGCTTCGCGGACAGGCACCCGGCTTCCAGTTCGACATCGACGCCTTCCTGGAGGCGACCGCAGCTTGCGGGGAAATCCAGTCCGGGTTCCTGCGGGATGCGCAGCGCATGTTCAACGGCGGCATGTCGATGGTCCGCTTCCTGGCGCAACGCAAGCTGGAGCCCAGCGAGGTTAGGCCGATGATGGGCCAGCCCGCAGGGACATTCTATCTCGTTGGCGGCCATACGGCGCTTTACGAGCTGCGTGCGGCTTGCGAGGCTTTTCTCGCGCAGCTCGATAGCGAATTCTTCGCGTCGGAGCCGGAGGAGGCACTTCCGCCCATGCCGTATCTCGAACAGCAATCCCTGGAACCGCAGTATCTCGAAGCGCAGTATCTGGAGCCGCAGCAAGAGCCTCCGCTGCGTGTCAGCAGCGGTTTGAAAATCCTC
>PMBZ01000207.1 GCA_003153975.1 Hyphomicrobiales bacterium | reverse complement strand
CGGTGGAATTCACGCCGCTGGTAACAACAGGGAGGGCAACCCGCTCACCACCCTCAAAGGCCATGGGGACGAGGTCGTCTATAGCGCGGTATTTTCGCCCGATGGCAGCCTCATCCTCACCGCGTCCTATGACAAGACGGCGCGGGTGTGGGACCGCGAGGGCAAACCGCTCGCCACCCTCAAAGGCCATGAGTATCCGGTCATACGCGCGGTGTTTTCGCCCGATGGCAGCCGCATCCTCACCGCCTCCATTGACAACACGGCGCGGCTCTGGGACTGCGATGGCAAGTTGCTCGCCGCCCTCAAAGGCCATAAGGCTATGGTCAAAAGTGCGGTGTTTTCGCCCGATGGCAGCCGCATTCTCACCGCCTACGCTGACAAGACGGCGCGGCTTTGGGACCGCGACGGCAAGCAGCTCGCCACCCTTGAAGGCAATGGGGACGAGGTCTATAGCGCGGTGTTTTCGCCCGATGGCAGTCGCATCCTCACCACCTACGCTGATAAGACGGCGCAGCTATGGGACCGCGAGGGCAAGCCGCTCGCCACCATCGAAGGCCCTGGAGCTGTAGTCAATAGCGCGGTATTTTCGCACGATGGCAACCGCATCCTCACCGCCTCCTCTGACAACACGGCGCGGCTGTGGGACCGCGATGGCAAGCCGCTCGCCACCCTCGAAGGCCACAGGAGTTCTGTCAATAGCGCGGTGTTTTCGCACGACGGTAGCCGCATCCTTACCGCCTCGAACGACGGCACGGCGCGGCTATGGGAAGCGTTTCCGGTCCCCCAGCAGCTTATCGACCGCATGAAGGCCGAGCTGCCGCGCTGCCTCACCCCGGAGCAGCGCAAGCGCTTCTACCTTCCGCCCGAGCCGCCGCGCTGGTGCTACACCATGCAGAAGTGGCCCTACGACGCCGCGACGCTCGCGGCCGGGGCGGCGCAGCACACCGCGCCGCAGTGATGCCTGCCGCCGAAGCTATTGGCCGTTTCAACGTCATTCCCGCGAAAGCGGGAATCCATGTACAAACAATGCACTAGCCTGCGGAGCAGTCCAGGAAATCGGGTGCCCGGACTTTTTCCCTGTTGCCAAGGCGAGTTAGCGGGGGAGAAGGACGAGGGGCAATTCGCTTCGTTAATTCCGCGGCTCCGGGCGCGGCTCAATATGCGTCGAAGTCGTTATTGCCGGTGGCGGAGCGCGCCATCCGCCGCTCGCCGATGTTGACCACCCAGTTCGCAATAGCCGCCTTCGAGGTTGGCAAGGGCAGCCGCCGCGCCATCGAGGGGAAGGTGTAGAACTGCCGGTACATCCGCTGCACGTTCTGCTCAAGTTCCTTCGGCGTGCACCAGGCTGGCTTGACGTGGCAGAGATGACCGGGCCAACGCCCCATCTCCTCCTCGTTGATGATGCGGTCCTCCGTCTTGAACTTGGCATGGAGCGAGGTGCCCGGCGTCGGCATCAGCACGTTGAAATAAGCCGCGGGCACCTTGTGCTTTTCCAGGAACTTGAGCGTGGAGTCGAACACCGTAGGGTTCTCGTTGTCCCAGCCGAAGATGAAGTTCAGCGAGAAGCTGATGCCTCGCTTGCGCATCTTCTGGAACATCTCCGCATATTGGTCGGTCTTGTTCACGCCCTTGCGCATGTTGCCGATGGTTTCGGCGTCGATGCTCTCGATGCCGATATTGACGTGCAGGAGGCCGCTCTTGCAGGCGAGGTCCAGGAATTCGTCGTCATTGCAGAAATTGGATGTCCACAAGGTCGACCAGTTGGTCTTGAGCGGGATCAGCGCCTCCATCAGTTCCATGGCGCGGCCGCGCTTGCCGCCGAAATTACTCTCGCCGAAGAGAATGTTCTTGCTTCCCGTGTGCAGCACGTCTTCCACCACCTCTTCATGCGGGCGCCAGCGGAAACGCGTGCTGAGATAGAGCCGCTCCGAGCAGAAATCGCAAACGAGCGGGCAGCCGCGCGAGGATTGCAGCGTGTAGGTGCGGAAGGGGCCGTAAAGCGACATATCGACGGCGTCGTAGCGCGGCTTCGGAAGCCCTGAAAGCTGCTCCTGGCTCAGCGGTTGCGCGCGGTATTCCTTCTTGAGGCGCCCGGCGGCGGCGTCGGTCAGCATCTGCGCCCAGATCGGTTCGGCCTCGCCGATGCCGATGGCGTCGCAGTTCTCCGCGGCCTCTTCGGGATAGAAGAACACATGCGGCCCGCCCATGATGACCTTGACGCCACGGCGGCGGAACCCGGCGGCGATGTCGTAGGCGCGCAGCGAGTGCAGCGTCCAGGTGGTGATGGCGACAACGTCGGCGGGGCGGTCGAAATCGATGTCCTGCACCTGCTCGTCGATGAGCGTGACGTTCCATTCCGGGGGCGTCAGCGCCGCAAGGTAGGGCAGCGCCAGCGGCACAACGGCCCGGCGCTTGGTCTTGAACACCTTCGGGTTTGTTTTGGAGGTGTAAAAGGAGGGTTGAATAATGATCAGGTTAAGAGACATCGAGCGTTCTTCCCGGTGTGCTAACGGTTATGGCCGGCCTTGCTGGTGCGAGCCTGAATATCGCGTGGCTAAAACACGAAAATGAGTCTCAAATTGTGACTTTGTTGCGCTGGCGGCGAGCACTGCCAGACACGTTGTTACCGCAAGTCCACGATGCCGCCGCGGCGTTTGCCGATACGCTTCACAAATTCCTCCATGTCAGCCTGTAAAGCAACTTCGCACGGGAGCGGTCCACGTTCCCAAAAACTATGACGCCGGCACAGGTATTTATCCTGCCCGGCAGTGCGCTCCCGGCGGCGGGACCGCCCTCAAGCCGGTTAATGGTGGCTGGCGTAATCCGCCATGACATCCACCCAGCAGTGTGCGGGTGCCGAGCGGTGCAATGTGCCCCGCTTCTTGCTGTGCGAGGCATAGCACGCATCGGTTGCAGCCTTATAGGCCTCACGCTCTTCTTTGGTCAGCTTGGAAAGTGCCGTTTTCTCGCAAACGTCATTTACAGAACTTGCAAGACTGACGTCGAGCATCCCTCCGATCGAGCAGCGTCTGCAAAGGTCGACGGCTTCCTGGCAAGTCCCGGCCTTCGCTACAGCCGCAATTCTCTCTTCTGGCCCGCTGGCGGGGCAATCGCCGCCCATGGCAGGCGCCGCGGCGAGGCAGCAGGTTACAGATAAAGCAGCCCAAAAATACCTCATAAAACCCTCCGTCAAAATCGGCTCTACCCGGCGGATGTCCCGCAACGGTCACCCCAACAAATCGAAAGCGCCCGCGTAGATGACCGCGGCCGGAGCGTCTTGGCGTGGCGTGAGGTGCAGGCCCATGAAATGCGGCCCTGAGTAGGGAGATGGAAATGCCGCCGCCGCCTCAGCCGAGAAGCCGAACCGCCCATAATATGCAGGTGCGCCCAAAACAAATATACTGCCGTAGCCGAGCGCCCGCGCCCGGCCGATGGCACGGCGGATAAGCGCCGAACCGATGCCTTGCCCCTGCATCGCCTTACGCACTCCCACCGGAGCAAGTGCCAGCGCATATGGTGGCGATTGCAGCCGGGACAAGGCCACATATCCGCAGACGCCGCCAGTGCATCCGGCCGCCACGGATACGGCGAGGCTGCCATCCCGGCGCAACGCGTCCACGAGTTTGGCTTCCAGATCGCGCCCGAACGCTTCGGCAAGAACGCCTTGGATCGCGTCCTCCAGCCCTGCGCATTCCTCGATCAACCTCACGCTGTCCTCCCAGTCCGCGCGCGGCGCGTGCGCCATTTGCCGGCGTTCGTTCGAAAGAGTCCGGAATATCGCACGGGACAGGTCAGGGCCGGAAGGAGCCTCCACTGACGATGTTGTTGGCAAAATGGACCAGGATCGCGCCCCAGAGGGTTCCTTGAAGGCGGACGATCCCGCCAAAGAGAAGACCGTACAAGACCATGTGGATGCTCATGATTGCCAGATTCGCCGGGGAAACGCCGCCGCCGTAAAGCCATCCAGGCCAATGGCTGAGCGAAAAGAATGCCGCCGTTACGGCATTCGCCGGAACAAACGCCCAATTGCGGGCAAGCAATCCGGACAGGAACACCCCCCTGAACAGGAATTCTTCCGCGATGGCGACAACCGCCGTCGACAGCGTTCCGGCAATCAGCAGCATGGCGCCGGCGTCTTTGGGAATGCCGGTCCAGGTGCCGTTGAACAACCGTTGGAGGAAAGGGAGGCAGACAATTGCGATAACAACCAGCAGCCAGCCTCGTTTCGGAGCGAGCGCGGCTATCGGGAACAGAGCCATGCGAAGCGGTCGCCGCTCGATCCATCTCAACCAGAGCAATGGCACCAGAACCCAAATCGCGATCCGCCAGCCATCGCTGAGAAGCCTTTTCTCAAAATGGTCCAGCAGGCCCGCGTCGATATGTGCATATGTCCCCATTCGAAGAAGCCATAAGGCAAAGAATAGAGCCACGAAGGCGAAGGGACGCGGGCACGGGCTGAGCATCGGCTTGACAAGACTCCTTGGATGGCCATCGAGAATTGCTGGGGGGCGGTCTGCCTATCGCACGCTGACGGCGAAGAGATCGGCGGCGCGTTCCGGCGGCTGCAGCTTGCCGTCCACCAGGAAGAGCACACGGTCGGCGGCCTTGGCAAAGCTCGGGTCGTGCGTCACCGTCACGATGGTGCGCTTCTGATTGCGCGACAAATCCCCGAAAATCGTGCGCAGGTTCTCGCTCGATTTGGTGTCGAGCGCGCCGGTCGGCTCGTCGGCGAACAGGATCAGCGGATCGTTGGCCAGCGCCCGCGCCACGGCCACGCGCTGCCGCTGCCCGCCCGACATCTGGCCCGGCAGCTTCTTCGCCTGATCGGCAAGCCCAAGCGCGCCCAACAGCTCCAGCCCCCGGTCCACCGCCTCTTTCTCTGGCAGAAGGCCCAGCTTGCGCACCGGCAAGAGCACATTATCGAGTGCGGAAAACTCGCCCAGCAGGAAATGGAATTGGAAGACGAAGCCGAGCTGGCGCAAGCGCACATCGGCAAGCTCGTCCTCGCTCAGGCCCTGCGTATCCTTGCCGTTCAGCAAGATTTTGCCGCCGGTTGGCATGTCCAGCAGGCCCAGCAAGTAAAGCAGCGACGATTTCCCGGAGCCCGACGGCCCCATGATCGCTACGAACTCGCCCTCTTCGATTTCGAGCGTGATGTCCTCGACGAGCGTCACGGGAACATCGCCCGGCAGCACGCGCGTCAGCCCCTCGGCTCTAAGCACGGCACTCATGCCGCGCCCCTCAAGATATCGACCGGATGCACGCTAGCCCCCTTTCGTGCCGGCAGATAGGCGGCCGCCAGCGCCGAAGCCATGGCGAACCCAATACCCATAACGATTGGCGACCAGCCCCAGTCGAGGGGAATGTAGGTCGGCTCGGTATTGAAGGGCGTCTTGATCTGCACGCTGGCAAGCGCCTCCATCATGGAGAGGCCAAGCGCCACTCCAAAAACGCTGCCAATCGCGCCGACGATGGCGCCCTCAATCAGAAAGATAAGTAATATGGCGCGAGCGTGGAAACCGACGGACTTCATGATGGCAATATCGCGGGTTTTTTCCAGCACGACGGTCGAGATCACATTATAAATGCCGAAGGAGGCGACGATCAGGATCGCCGATACAACGGAATTCATAATAATTCTACGTACTTTCAGCAAGCTGATTAAATCCTGGCTCGCCTCCTGCCAGGATTGCGCCTTGTAGCCCACCGCCGCCTCGACAACCTTCGCGGCCTCGGGCGCTTCATAGGGATCGTCGAGTTGCAGGATGAAGCGGTTGGCGGCGTTCGGCCGGTTCAAGAGGTTCTGACTGCGCTTGAGCAGCACGTAAGCCTGGCTTTCGTCGATGGGCGCGTTTCCGGTCCTGAACAGCCCCACGACTTTCATGGTCCGCACAACGCCAACGGGCGAGGCGACTGTGACATTCTTGCCCATGCCAACGCGGAATTTCTCGGCGAGCCCGCTGCCCAGCACGATGCCGTCCGGATTGGCCGCGAGCGACTCCAGGGAGCCCTCGATGAAATGCTCGTCGATGGTGCTCACGCGCCGCATCAAATCCGGCACGACGCCGTTGATGGTCGCACCGAGGTCCTTGCCCGCGAAGGTCACGATCGCCTGTCCCTGGAGCGCGGGAGCCACGCGCACATGCGGAAGCGAGGCGATGAATTCGAGCTTTTCCTTATATTGCCGGATGCCGCGAACCTCGGTGCGCGGCTTGAGGCTGCGCAGTTCGACGGTTGCGTTCGCGTAGGCTTCGAAGACCGGCTGCGGGCGGGGCTCGCGGTATTCGTCGTACACCGTGACATGGGGCGAACCGTCCACCAGCCGTCTGATGAAATCCGCGTCGGAGCCCTGCATCAGCGAGGTGACGGCCATGAAAAAGGCCACGCCCAGCGTGATGCCCAGGAGCGAGACGAGCGTCTGGCGCCGGTGCGAGGAAAGATGGCTCAGCGCTATGGAAACCGCGAGATTCATCCGGGCACCCGCGGCGGCAACCGGCTGAAGGCTGGAAATGCTGGGGCTCGCGGCAAGAGGGGGGGCCGTGCCATGTCCGGAGGGAATCTCCCCTCATCCTGTCCTTCTCCCCGCGAACTCGCCGAGGCGAGTTCGCATCTCGGTGTGTCCGCATCCGCAAGCGGATGCGGATGGAGAAGGGACGCCTGAATGGGCCTCGGAGCGTGCCACAACGTCCCCTCTCCCATGGGGAGAGGGGCAGGGTGAGGGGAGATTCCCTCGTTCATTACCGAGCACGCAGACACAAAAACCAGCCCCCAGCTCATCTTTTGATTTCCTGCGCAGACACCCCGTCGTTCAAGCGCTCGCGCACCGCCTCGCCTGCCCGCAATCCCTTCGCGGGCTCGGCCACGACCTTATCGCCCTCGTTCAACCCCGAGAGCGCTTCCACACGCTCGCGGCCCTTGATGCCAATCCGCACAGGCACGCTTTCAAGCTTTCCGCCGCGCACCACCCACACCGATCCGCCCGCAACCGCCGAGGCCGGGATCATAAGCGCGTCCCGCTTCTCCTCCGTCACGATGTTGGTTTCCGCGGTCATGCCGATCAGCAAAGCCGTATCCGCCGGCAGCTCGATGCGCACGCGGTAGCTGCGCGCCACCGGATCGCCCTTGGGCGTGATCTCTTTCACCCGCCCGCCAAACACCTGCGCAGGGAAAGCATCCGAGCGGATCAGCACCTTCTGCCCCGCCTTCACCAGCGGGATATCCTCCTCGTCCACATCCGCGGTAATGCGCAAAGGCACGCCGGCCTTGGCGAGATAGAACACCGGCTGGTTGACGGGGATGAAGTCGCCCACCTCGCCGTCGCGGCGGATGATCGTGCCATCGGCGGGCGTCTTGAGCTGCAGGAACCGCAATAGCTCGCCCGCCCGGCGGTGCGCCTGCTTCGCCGCATCCATCTCCGTCCGCGCCTGGTCGAATTTGTCCTTCGCCACCCAGCCCTTGTCCAACAGCGCGTTGACCCGCTCGAATTGCTGCGTGGCAAAGACCGCGCGTGCCTCAAGCTCGGAGACCGAGGCGCGCAAGTCGCTGTCGTCGAGCCGGGCCAGCACCTCGCCCGCCTTCACTGCCTGCCCCTCGTCGGCCTTCAACTCGAAGAGCCGGCCTGCAACCTGCGGCGCCACGCGGATGGTGATGCTGGCCTCCACCGTTCCCGTGGCATAGACGGCCTGAACGGCGGGAGCGCGCGCCGGCTGCACCACGGTTACAGTCTGCGGCGCCGCCAGCCGCCAGCCCACCCAGGCGAGCCCCGCGATCAACACGAGCACCAGGACCGGGCGAAGCAATTCGCGCCGCTGGAGCCTGTTTGCGACTGGGCTGTCCTGATTCATCGAATCCTCTAGTGAAAACGCAAGATGCGGGCCATGGCATTCCGGGCGATGCCTAAGCTGCGGATTTTCTTAGTAGCTGTGCATGGCACAATGTTGGCGCAAGCCAGCGGCATCGTTCCCGCGCAGGCCGATTCCGGCCAGCCAAAGCGCCGTATCTCCACCGATGCAATGTGCCGGCGCCCCCGGCCTCCCCTGCCCGTGGAGCCTCGTCAAGAGCGTAGCGCATCTGTGATGCCGATGACGCGGTCCAGCACGCCCAGGTCGAGCGGACGCGAACTACCAGCGGGCTCATAGCGATGGGCAGCGATTGCATGCAGGATTATACGCCTGACGATACGGTTGGTGATTACAATCTGATGCTCAAGACGCCAATGGCCCGGTCCAGCGGGCGTGCAAACTTGATTGTATCCAAATCTGCATACTATTTCGCCTGAGGGGCGGCGGTAGGGATCGGCAGGCCAGATCACAGCCGAGGTACACTCGTCAATGCCGGTTGCGCGCCAGCGATAAGCAACTTCATTGACAGTAATGTGCCGTGCGCCTTTCAGAGAGCGTGCCATTGCGATCGCCCTCGCGTCCGGCGCACCTGCCTCGCTGCGCATTTCGCCGCCAAAGAATGCGTCATGCACCCCGCAAGATTGTGCTGGACTGCGGCGATGCCGGCCAATAACAAACCACCTCGAGCACAGCAAATTCCTTTCCGGAGATCGCATGCGAGACGAGCCGCCTCCGCAAATATCGAAATATGTCAGCCCCGACGGCGCCCTCACGCTTATGGTTATCCGGGAAGAAGACGATATCACGGTTGGCTTCGAAGGCTATTACTGGCACACGCATGGCGACATCCTCGCGACCATTGGCCTGCCGGAAGAAAAAGCCGTGGAGGACTTTGTAGATACCGTCTTGAACGGCAGGGCTGCAATTGAGGTAATGATCCTGAACGGTGTGGCGGTGGATATCAGTGTGGTTGAGCTGCCGCTGCGCGGTGACCCGCCGTATAGAGAGAAAGGCCAAACCTTCGTTTTCAGGCTGTGGGATGGCAGCATCCTCGCGGCTTATGGCCCAGAGACGCTCCCCTAAGCGGGCTTTTATGGCTTCGTCAACGAATGGACGGCGTCGTGCCGGCCGGCAAGCCCGAGCGCCCCATTCGCCTGCTATGGGGCGCAGCCCGCCGTTCGAGACATCCGAATTCTGAAGCCCCCCCAACAAGCTGAAACGAGCCCGTTGGGGTGAGGCGGCCCCATCCGGGTCCAGCAAGCGAGCCGGTGCGCACGGTAATGCCGAGGTTCGTTTTTCCGGCGGCGCCGGCGTCTCGCCGCGCGGCCTGTTCGCGAATGTCCACGCATATCCAGATTTCATAACGCTATCCCACTCCACACCCGCAAAACCTCGCGCCGCAATATCCTGCTTGGCGCTTCTTCGTTTGCCTAGTACAGCCCGCCGGAAGTGG
>PMBZ01000140.1 GCA_003153975.1 Hyphomicrobiales bacterium | reverse complement strand
GGCTTGGGCAGGTATTCGTAGGCGCCACGCTCGGCCGCCGTGATCGCGGTCATGAACGTGTTCTGCGCGCTCATCACGATGATGGGCAACTCGGGCCGGATCTTCTTGATGCGCGGTATCAGGTCGAAGGCGTTCTCGTCGGGCATGATTACGTCGGTGATGACCACGTCGCCCTCGCCTTGCGCGACCCAGTTCCACAGCGTGGATGCGTTGCTGGTTGCGCGCGCGCTATAGCCGGCCCGGGCCAGCGCCTGATTGACGACCGTGCGGATGGCCGCGTCGTCGTCGGCTATGAGGATGTTGCCGCGTCCCATGTCAGACCTCCCCGCCCTTGCGCGCCGATGGCTGGTACATCGGCAGCAGCGTCCGGAAGATCGTATGGCGTGGACGCGACTCGCATTCGATCACTCCTCCGTGATCCCCTATGATCTTGGCAACGAGCGCAAGGCCAAGCCCAGCCCCCTTGGCCTTGGATGTAACGAACGGTTCGAACAGATGCTGTTTCACGTCGGGCGGCACGCCATCCCCATTGTCGGATACGCAGATTTCGAGCGGCAGGCCTTGCGTTGCGTCGGAATTGGCAAGGCGCATGCGCAAGCCCGGCCGGAAGGCGGTCGATAGCGTGATCTGCCCGTCCGGCCTGCCGCCGATGGCCTCCGCGCTATTCTTCACCAGGTTCAGGAAGGCCTGAATGAGCTTGTCGCGATTGCCGGGCACTTCAGGCAGGCTTGGGTCGTAGGCCTGCACGATCTGGATGTTCCGGCCGAAGCCCGCATGCGCGATCCGCCTCACATGGTCGAGAACGGTGTGGATGTTCACCGGCTCCTTGCCCATGGGCCGCTCGTCGCCGAACACCTCCATGCGGTCCACCAGATCGCGGATACGGCCGGTTTCGTCGACGATGAGCTGAGCGAGCGGGCGGTCCTCCTCGGCGGCGCCCGCTTCGAGAAGCTGGGCCGCGCCCCGGATGCCGGACAGCGGGTTCTTGATTTCGTGGGCGAGCACGGCCGCCATCGCCGACACCGAGCGCGCGGCGCCGCGATGAGAGAGCTGCCGCTCGATCATGTTGGCCATGCTGCGTTGCTGCAGCATGAGCATGACCAGACTGCCGTCCTCCGGCAGCAGCGAGGCGAACACGTCGATCACCTGGTTCTGCCGGTCCGGCATGGACAGCTCAAGCTCGTATTCGTTCACGGTCTGGCGCGTCTGGCGCACCTGGTCGGCCAGGCCGGTCAGCGGATGCGCGAAGGCCAGCACCGAGTTCAGTGCCCGTTTTTTGAGCACCGCCTCGCTCATGCCGAAAAATTCCTCGGCCGCCAAGTTGGCGAAAGCGATGCGGTTTTCGCTGTCGACCACCACCAGCGCATGGGGCAGGCCTTGGACGAGTGCCTCAAAATTAAGCACCACGGCGCCCGAGGCGGCGCATTTTTTGCCCTTTTCGTTCTTATTCATCGGGTTTAGCAAAATGACCTCGACCGGCGGCAGGCTTCTAGTACAACCCGAGGCAAGTTCGCCCCCATTAGCCGCGAGTTCGCAAGCGAACTTGCCTCGGATAAGTTGTACTAGATTCAATAAGTTGCTAGTACGTCCGATTCGCGGGAAATCCCGTGAGCGCTCGCGGCAAACGGGGCGGGATTTCCCGCGGGGCGTACTAGCCTTGGAATAGCTATATGGAGCGCATTCTGCCCAAAAACTAGGCACCGATTCAGGGCGGTCAATCCGGAGGCATTGTATCAAAGCGATCCCCGTCTCAGCAAACGAATTAGGCCTTGTGCAAAAGCGCTTGGCGGTGGCCAGGGCGCCCTATAAGGTCGGTGCCCGGAAACGGCCTTGAGCCATGCAAAGGCACTTGCAAAAACTCTATGCAAAAACAGGACCAAAACCGCAAAGCTAATGCCGCCGTGATCGTGGCGGGCGGAAGTGGCGTGCGCGCGGGCCTCGCCCAAGGCCGCCCGAAGCAATATTGCAGCATTGGTGGACAAGCAGTCTTGCGCCGGACTATCCGCGCATTTATTGAGCACCCGCGCATCGATCATGTGATCGTTGCCTTGCGCGTGGGCGACGAGGCGCTTTACGAGGAGGCGCTGGCCGGCCTTTCCTCGCCCAAGCTCCTGAAGCCAGTGCCGGGCGGGGCGACGCGGCAGCTTTCGGTCGCGGCGGGGCTTGAGGCGCTTTCGGCGCTTTCGCCTGACGCCGTGCTGATCCACGATGCCGCGCGGCCATTCATTAGCGCGGATTGCATAGCGGGCACCATCGCGGCGCTTGAGGTATTCGACGGCGCCATCGCCGCGGCCCCCGTGACCGATACGCTGAAGCGTGGCGAAGGCGGCGCCATCGCGGGCACTGTCTCGCGCGAGGGACTCTGGCGCGCGCAAACGCCCCAGACATTCCATTATAGGAAAATTCTCGATGCACACCGCGCGGCTGTCGAGGCTGGGCGCACGGATTTCACCGACGATGCGGTCATCGCGGAATGGGCGGGGCTTTCGGTAGGCCTTGTCGAGAATACATCCGAGAATATGAAGATCACCACGGCCGGGGATTTGGCGATGGCGGATATGATCGCGGGCGGCGGCTGCATGCCGGACGTGCGCTGCGGCAGCGGGTTCGACGTGCACGCGTTCGGCGAGGGCGATCACGTAACGCTCTGCGGCATCGAGGTTCCGCACACCCACGGCTTCCTGGCGCATTCCGACGGCGACGCCGCCCTGCACGCGCTGACCGACGCGCTGCTGGGCACCATAGGTGCTGGCGATATCGGCGACCACTTCCCGCCTACCGATCCGCAATGGCGCGGCGTGGAATCGGGCGTTTTCCTGAAGCACGCGCTGAAGCTCGTGACGGAGCGTGGCGGGCGCGTCACCAATGCCGGCGTCACCATCGTTTGCGAGCGGCCCAAGATCGGCCCGCACCGCGAGGCGATGCGGCTCAAGGTGGCGGAGACGCTGGGCATCGAGCCGGAGCGCGTGAGCGTGATGGCAACCACCAGCGAAGGCCTGGGCTTCACCGGCCGCAAGGAAGGCATCGCCGCGACGGCCACCGCCACCGTGGTTTTCAGCCGGTAGGGATCGCGATATGGGGCATACTGTCATTGCAAACTCCGGCCATGGACGCGCAAGCGCTCGCCGCAGCCGGGATTGCTCAGGCGCCGGGGGAATCTCTCCTCACCCTGTCCCTCTCCCACGCAAGCTCGCCTTGGCGAGCTTGCCACTCAAGAGCGTCCATATCCGCAAGCGGATATGGACGGGAGAGGGAACGCCCTCTCAGCGGGCACAGCCGGACTCCCTCTCCCATGGGGAGAGGGCTGGGGTGAGGGGTTGTGCCCTCGGTTGCATGGCACACCGCCTTGAGGCCCCACGATGACAGAAGACCTAACCACCCTCGCCGCCGAAGTTCTGGACCGCGCGCGCGGCCTCGGGCTCTCGATCGCCACCGCCGAATCCTGCACCGGCGGGCTTGTGGCGGCGGCGCTGACCTCCATCGCGGGCTCGTCCGATGTGTTCGAGCGCGGCTTCGTCACCTATTCCAACGAGGCCAAGGAGGAAATGCTCGGCATCGACCCGGCGCTGATCGCAGGCCATGGCGCGGTCTCGGCCGAGGTCGCCATCGCCATGGCGGCCTGCGCGCTGCGGCAGTCGCGCGCGCAGCTCTCCGTGGCAGTCACCGGCGTGGCGGGTCCCAGCGGCGGAACCGCGGAAAAGCCCGTGGGGCTCGTGCACTTCGCCGCCGCCAAGGCGCTGTCACGGGAGGGCGATGCGGTGGATTTCGCCGCGATCCACCATGAGGAACGCTTCGGCGATATCGGCCGGGCGGAGGTGCGCGCTAAATCCGTCGAGACCGCGCTGCGCCTGCTCTTGCGTGCGGGGGATCTGGCCTAGGCCCGCGTTAGGTGGCTCAATTTCCGCCTTGCAATCTTTCCCTTGCCGCGAAGGAAGGACCGTACCTCCGCGGTTTCACCATTGCTGACAGCGCAGCCGAACGTTGGACAGCCGCCCATGGAGCGCGCGCGGCTGAACGTTCGCCGCATCACGTCCCGCGCGGCTTGGCTCGCGCCGTGGGAACAGCCGAGGCAGGATCGTCGGGCCAAGGGTGCCTGGGATAGCGTCCTTTCATCTCCGCCTTGACCGCCGCCCACGATCCCTTCCAGAAACCGGCAAGATCGCGCGTAACCTGGATCGGCCGGTGTGCGGGCGACAGCAGATGCAGGGTGAGCGGTAGCTTGCCGCCGGCGATCGAAGGATGCTGCCTGAGCCCGAACAACTCCTGCACGCGAATGTGCAGCGCGGGCGCGCCGGCTGTCTCATAATCGATGGCGTGCCGGTTGCCCGTGGGCGCCTCGAAATGCGGCGGAGCCTCTTCCTCCAGGCGCCGTTTCAAGGTCCACGGCAGCAGCGCGTCGAGCGCGGCACCCAAATCGCCGGCGCCGATTTCGGAGAGCTTCGTCTTGCCGGCAAGGTACGGGGCAAGCCACTCCCCGGCCGTCCCGGCAAGCGCCTCATCGGAGAGGTCCGGCCACTCCTCCTCTCCAGCCGCGCGCAAGAACCCCACCCGGGCGCGGAGCTGGATTTGCGCTTTGCTCCATGGCAGGCGGCTCACTCCGGACTTCGACAGCCAGTGGGCCAAGAGACGCGCGGTTTCCTCGCTCGCGATCACAGGCCGGGGCTCGCTTGCCAGCACAATGGCGTCGAGCCGGCGGACACGGCGCGCCCTCAGTGCGCCCGCGCCTTCATCGAATTCGATCTCGTCCTTTTCGGCGATACGAGGACCGGCGGCCGAAAGAATGTCCGCTTCGTCGGTCGCGGCCGCGAGCAGGATGCGCGCCGACGCCGCCGATCCCGACAACTCGGCCGCGACCAGGAAGGGCGACCGCGCCAAAGGATGCGCTGGATCGAGGCTGACGCCACGCCCGTTGGCGAGGAGAAACTGGCCGAGGCTCCCTCGCGCCTTGCCAATGCGCTCCGGGAAGGCGAGCGCCAGCATGCGCGCGATGGACATGTCCTCGCGAGTTTCGCTCCGGCCTGAGCCGGCTTTTGCGGGTGAAGTCCCCCTCACCCTTGTCCCCTCTCCCAGCAAACCCGCCTTGGCGAGCTTGCATCTTTCCGCTTCCGCGTCCGCGTCCGCGAGCGGATTCGAATGGGGAGAGAGGAACGCCTTCACAACGGGCAGGCCCGGACTCGCTCTCCCCTCGCGGGAGAGGGCTGGGGTGAGGGGGCCTTCCGGCGCTTCCCGTCTTGGTGCTTGGCCCGCGCGATCCGCGCTTGCCATCCGCGCCCAGCCGGCTGCCAGCTTTCGCATATCGCCGGCCCGGCGCGAGCGGTCGCGGCGGAATTCTTCCAGCCGGTGGGCGAGATCGGCATCGTTGCCGCCAAGCCCGCGCTCCACCATGATCGCGGCGATTTCGGCAGCCTCTTCCGCGTGGCCAAGCCCGGCCGCGGAAATCGCCATGCGGGCAAGCCGGGGCGGCAATGGCAGCGACCTCAGCCGCTTTCCCATCGCGGTGATGCGGCCGCGTCCGTCGAGCGCTTCCAACTCCGTCAGCTCCTCGCGCGCGGCGGCGATGGCGGCGGCCGGCGGCGGATCGAGCCAGTCGAGCGAGAGCGGATCGGCCGTTCCCCATTCGGCGCAGTCGAGCAGCAGGCCGGAAAGATCGGCGGAGCGAATCTCGGGCTCGGCGTATGCGGGGAGGCTCTGCGTTTGCGGCTCGTCCCACAGCCGGATGCACACGCCGGGACAGGTGCGGCCGGCGCGGCCCCGGCGCTGATCGGCGGCGGCGCGGGACACGCGCACGGTTTCGAGCCGCGTGACACCGGCGCCGGGCTCGTAACGCGGAACCCGCGCAAGGCCGCTGTCGATGACCACGCGCACGCCCTCGATGGTGATCGAGGTCTCCGCGATGGAGGTCGCGAGCACCACCTTGCGCTGGCCGGGTGGAGCGGGCTCAAGCGCCAAGTCCTGCGCCTTCATGTCCATCGCGCCGTAAAGGGGGGCAAGCACGATGGCCGGATCGGAGATGCGCTCCTGGAGCCGCTCCCCGGTCCGGCGGATCTCGGCCTGGCCCGGCAGGAACGCCAGGATCGAGCCGGTCTCCGCGCGCAACGCCCGCATCGCCGCGTCCGCCATCTGGTCCTCGATGCGCGCGCCGGCATCGCGGCCGAGGTAGCGCGTTTCGACCGGAAACGCGCGGCCAACGCTTTCGACAACCGGCGCGTTTCCGAGCAGTTGCGCCACCCGCGCGCCGTCCAGCGTCGCCGACATCGGCAGGATGCGCAGGTCTTCGCGCAAGCCGCGCTGGCAGTCTAGCGCCAGCGCAAGCCCCAGATCGGCATCGAGCGAGCGCTCGTGGAACTCGTCGAACAGCACCGCGCCGATGCTGGAAAGCTCGGGATCGTCGAGGATCATGCGGGTGAAGACGCCCTCGGTGACAACCTCGATCCGGGTCTTGGGGCCGGATTTCGAGACCATCCGCGCGCGCAGGCCTATCCGCTCGCCCACCGCTTCCGACAGGGTGTCGGCCATGCGTCCGGCGGCGGCCCGCGCGGCGATGCGGCGCGGTTCCAGCACCAGGATCTTGCGGCCGCCGAGCCAGCTTTCGTCCATCAGCGCGAGTGGCACGCGTGTCGTCTTGCCGGCGCCGGGCGGGGCGGCGAGGACGGCCGATGCGTGCGCGGCCAGGGTGGCGCGCAGTTCGGAGAGGACGGCGTCGATGGGAAGCGGCGTGGCGAACTTCATAGGGGGTGTATCCAGTGGCCACATTGGCATCGCAAGTGCAATCTGCGCTGGCCGTCGAGCGTATGACATCGCGCGCCGGCTTCAGCTCAACAGCCCGCCAATCGGCCAGAGTGGGGTATACGGGCCGGCTCCTGCGCTTGGGGCTATGGCGGTGAGCGTTAGGCTTCGGCGTCGCAACGGCAACGAGCGACCGGAACCTACGTGAAGTTGCCAGGCATCCCCAACGTTTGGGCTTTTCCTTCTATGCACAATTCAGGCTGGGAGCTGACTCGCGGACTGCCGACGATACCGTTTCTTGCCGGGAGTTTAGCGCTCCTCATAAATTGGCTTTTCAAGCCGCCGGCATCGCGCGCGTTTACGCTTTGCCTCCATGGAACAGGCTGGACCCGGCAGTCATCCATCGACGATGGATTTTCTATCTCCAATGCCCGATACCGTTCGCTATTGCAAGGACATTTAGCCGGGCCGGCGCCCTTCGATACGATCGAGTACTTCATCTAACCTCAACTACGCTAAGACTTTTTAGTCGATATCGCAGGCATGCGGTTGCTACACTCTGCAATTCAAAGCCGCTTTGCGCATGGCCATAAGATGGCGGCGGCTAAGCATGAACGCAACCGGAACACACATTTTTCCACAACCTTACCGATAAATGTTGATACGGTGCACAAGTAAACCGTGCAGGCACGGTGAGACAAGGTACGCGCAAGCCGCCCCTGCGAACACAGGACGAACAAAGAAGCGTCAGGCAGGACATTGCGGCGCGAGGTTTTGCGGGTGTGGAGTGGGATAGCGTTATGAAATTTGGCTATGCGTGGACATTCGTGAACAAACCGCGCGGCGAGACGCCGGCGCCGCCGGAAAAACGAACCTCGGCATTACCNNTCGGTTCGGATGTCTCGAACGGCGGGTTTCGAAGGTGAGTACCTTTTCCAGTAGCCGCAGGAGAAAGCGCCTACAAAACCAGCGGGCATTCGGTGGGCACTCCGGGAATGTTTGCATAGGGCCGCCGGTCGCCCTGCCCGCTGAAGTTCACGATGCCGTGCCGGAGCACCTTGGCACGTATTAAAGAACCGTTCATTTCGGATGAGGCCATGTTATGCTTAACGCCAACTCGGTAAACGCGCCAGCCCGCTGCGTTCCGCGGCCGCTTTTCTGCTACGTTTTCCACGCTTTGGGTCGCATTCTGCGTTTCAAATACTCCTTTAAATATATTTGCAGATCGCGAATTAACCATCCTCGCCGCAGCCCAGGGGCTCAGAATGCCGCCATTATCGCAATTATCTCAATGCCTTAGAACGCACCGCTACCATTAACGGTTCAGCAAGTCGCCCTTGCTAAAATTGTGCGGAATCGAAATTCGGCCTTGGGCCGGCATTCCCGGAGCCCGCTTATGGCGGCCTCCGGGAGTTTACGGGATTTTTGCCCGCCGTGTTGTGACAAGCGTGTGCGCGATGGCGATTGCTCTCTTATTCGCTTCCACGCCGGCAATGGCGGTTGTTGCCTTTGGCATCGGCATTGGCTAGAAATGTCATAAAGATGAATCGAGAGGGTGTTTCATGACGCCGGCAAAAATTCTGGTCGCCCAAGGTGGCGGCCCAACCGCGGTTATCAACCAGTCGCTTGCTGGCGTTGTCCTTGAGGCACGCAGGTTTTCCAACGTCACGCGCGTTTACGGCGCCCATCATGGCGTGCGCGGCATCGTCAACGAAGACCTGTTCGACCTGACACACGAAACGAGCCACAATCTCGAGATGGTCGCGGCCACGCCGTCCTCGGCCCTGGGCTCGACCCGGGACAAACCGGACGCCAAATACTGCCAGGAGATCTTTGAAGTCCTGCGCGCGCACGAAATCGGCGCGTTCTTCTACATCGGCGGCAACGATTCCTCCGACACGGTACGGATCGTCAGCGAGGAGGCGAAGAAGGCCAATTACCCGCTGCGCGCCATCCACATCCCGAAGACCATCGACAACGACCTCGTCGGCAACGACCACACGCCGGGCTTCCCTTCCGCGGCCCGTTTCGTCGCCCAGGCATTCGCGGGCGCCAATCTCGATAACGCCGCTCTGCCGGGTGTGTACATCGGCGTGGTGATGGGCCGCCATGCCGGGTTCCTCACAGCCGCTTCTGCGGCCTGCAGGAATCTCCCCAACGATGGCCCGCACCTGATCTACGTTCCGGAGCGCACCTTCGAGGTCGAAAAGTTCCTCAGCGACGTGAAGGCAACCTACGACCGGCTCGGCCGCTGCGTCATCGCGGTTTCCGAAGGCATTCACGACGCTTCCGGCGCGCCAATCATCACCAAGCTGGCCAAGCAGGTCGAGCACGACGCGCATGGCAACGTCCAACTCTCCGGCACCGGCGCGCTCGCCGATCTGCTGTGCGAGGAGATCAAGGGCAAGCTCGGCATCAAGCGCGTCCGGGGCGACACGTTCGGCTATCTGCAACGCTCGTTCCTCGGCTGCGTCTCCGATGTCGACCAGCACGAGGCCCGCGAAGTGGCGGAAAAGGCCGTGCAATATGCCATGTGGGGCGATCGCGACGGCTCCGTGGCCATCAAGCGCACCGGCAACTACGCGGTGAATTACGAACTGGCGCCGCTCGAAACCGTCGCCGGCAAGACCCGCGTGATGGAAGACGAATTGCTCTCGTCTTGCGGCGCGAACGTCACCGAA
The DNA here is from genome assembly GCA_003153975.1 of Hyphomicrobiales bacterium. Classification (GTDB taxonomy): domain Bacteria; phylum Pseudomonadota; class Alphaproteobacteria; order Rhizobiales; family Rhodomicrobiaceae; genus Rhodomicrobium. The sequence goes on along the minus strand of PMBZ01000140.1, from coordinate 5,314 downwards.
GCCTTCCAGGCCTATCTGCGGCCGCTGCTCGGCTCGGGGCTGCCGGACGCCTGCCACCTGCGTCCCAACAAGGTGGCGAAGGTTTTGAACAAGGCCTGACGGCGCAAAGCGCTGGCGCTACCGCCTTCCAGGCCACTTGAGCGCAAGGGCGGCCGTCCGTCTTTGAACGCCGTGCCCTCGCGGACACAAATAGGAAAACTAAGGCGGGGCACCGCGAAGTGCCTCGCCCTTTTGTCTCAGCCTGGCACTGGCGGCGATGCGGTCCGGCGCACGCCGCTCTCCCCAGCGCTTAGCCACCCGTCAGCGGACGCCAGAACTGAGCTTCCCACGGATAGGGGCAATCCGGCATGCCCGCTTTGAGCCACATCTCGTAAGGCGCCAGCACACCGTTTCTCGGATACATATACGCGCAAAAGGCAGAAAAGCTGGCCGATGCGAGCAGCACCCACAGCAGCACCGCCGCGGTGCGGCCCAAGCCCATTTCCCTCCGGACAGCAAGCACCGCACCGCCGCCAGCCGCGATACCCGCGAAAAGCAAAGCAAAGAAGTTGAAGACTTGAATACCGTCCGAGATATGGTTCGCTCCAAACGGCGAAAGCCAGACGTATGCATTGAGCGCACCCGCAAACGCCAGAACAACAAGCAGAACCGCGGCTATGAGGCCCGTCGATATCCAGCTAAGCCACCCCGGCATGGCGCACCGCTAGCCGGCAACCGGGTGGGGCTGAGGCAAAAACGTGTGGCCCTCCGTGGCAAGGAACTTCCACATCGCATCCGCCGCCGGCATGACGGCCTTTTCGCGCAGCCGCACCACGTACCACTTGCGCATGACCGGGAGCCCCTCGACCTTAAGCTCGGTCAGCCGCCCGTCGGCCAGTTCCACGGCCACGGTATGCGCCGAGATGAAAGCGATGCCGAGCCCGGCAATGACGGCCTGCTTGATGGTCTCGTTCGAGCCGATCTCCATGCCGATATTCGGTGTGAAGCCCGCCTTCTGGAACAGGCTTTCCATGAGCATGCGGGTGCCAGACCCAGGCTCGCGGATGAAAAACGTCTCGTTCGCCAAGCCCGCTATCGAAACTTTCCTCCCCGCCAGCGGGTGATTGCCAGCGGCGATGATGATGTGCGGATGGTCGCCAAGCGAGATGCTTTCGAGATCGAGATTCTCGGGCGGGCGGCCCATGACCGCCAGATCCAGGGCCAGGTCCCGCAGCGCGGCGATGGTCTCCTGCCGGTTATGCACCGAGAGCCTCAAATCGACCCCCGGATGTTGCTGCTTGAACGCAGCCAAGGCCTTGGGTGCGAAATATTTCGCCGTGCTGACCACGCCAGCCGAGACGCGGCCGCCCTTGATGCCCTTGAGCTGCCCAATCTCCTGATCGCATTCGGTGAGCAGCGCCTCGATCCGGTGCGCGGCCCGGAGCAGCACCTCGCCGGCGCCTGTCGGCGTCGTTCCTTCGCCCAGGCGCTCGATGAGCGGCAAGCCCGCCGTCTCCTCAAGCTGTTGCATTTGAACGGTAATAGCGGGCGGAGTAACATGGAGCTGGCGCGCCGCGCCCGCCATCGACCCGGTCTTGGTCACGGCTGAAAGGATGCGAAGCTGCCGTAAGGTGACGTTCCTCATGCACGCATTATAGCCCGTTAGAAAAACTTAAGCAAAGGGAAACACATTTAAAATTTACTTTTGCCGCAGCCACACCGATATTGCAACCAGCGGCCGGCTCAGCGCATACTCACGCGCGAAAGATACCGGCGCACAGGGGCCGGGGTAGGGAGGACAGGAGCATGGGCGGTCACATGAGGCTGCACAGCTATTTGGCGGAATGGGCGGGCGGCGAGCCCCTCAGAGCCGCCGTTGCCGGGACGATCGAAAACCTGGCTGGAGCCGGCGTGGAAATCTCGCGCCTTATCGCTCAGGGGCCGCTGGCGGGCGATATGGCGGCGGAGCGCAACGGCCAAGCCCATGGCATGGACGCCCAAAAGCAGCTCGACTTCGTCACCCACCACATAGTGCTGAAGGCGCTCAAGAATTCGCCCGTTGCCTGGCTGGGCTCGGAAGAGGACAAGGACCCGCTGGCACTCAACGAAGGCGCGCCGCTCGCGGTCAATGCCGATCCTCTCGATGGCTCCTCCAACATCGACACCAACGTCTCTGTCGGCACGATTTTCTCGATCCTTCCGGCCGGGGGCGCGGCACCCTTGCTTCAGCCGGGCCGGAACCAGCTCGCCGCAGGCTACATCGTTTACGGCCCTCAGACCGCGCTCGTGCTGACCGTTGGCGAAGGCACGCACATCTTCTGGCTGCATCCTGGCGGGGAAGAATTCCTTCTCGTGAAACGGAACGTCCAGATCCCGCCGGTAACGCGCGAATACGCCATCAACAGCTCGAATTTCCGCTTCTGGGACGATGCCATCAAGGCATACATGATCGATTGCACGCTTGGCGAGGATGGCCCCCGGCACGCCAATTTCAATACGCGCTGGATCGCCTCGCTCGTGGCAGAAGCCTTCCGCATTCTGACGCGCGGAGGCGTCTACCTCTATCCGGACGACAACCGCGAAGGCTACACCAAAGGGCGCCTGCGGCTTCTCTACGAGGCGAACCCCATCGCCATGCTGACCGAGCAGGCCGGGGGCGCTTGCACCACCGGCATGCAACGGATGCTGGACATCGAGCCCGCTTCGCTGCATCAGCGTGTCGCACTCGTCTTCGGCTCGAAGAGCGAGGTCGAGGAGATCGCTCACTATTACAAGTCACCGCATTCGCCAGGCAACCGCTCGCCGCTTTTCGCGCAGCGTGGGCTATTCCGTGCAGTCAGGAGCTGACCGATGTCGAAAAAGCATCCAATCATTTCAGTGACGGGCTCGTCCGGCGCCGGTACGACGACCGTAAAGCATACGTTCCAGCAGATTTTCCGGCGCGAAGGCATCGAGGCCGTAACGATCGAAGGCGATGCGTTCCATCGCTACGACCGCGCCGAGATGAAAAAGGCTATCGCGGAGGAAGAGGCCCGTGGAAACAACCACTTGAGCCATTTCGGCCCGGAAGCCAACCTGCTCGACGAGTTGGAGAACACCTTCCGCAGCTATGGCGAGACCGGCACCGGCAAGACGCGCCATTACGTCCACGACCATGAGGAGGAGCTGGCGCTCGGCTGCCCGGCGGGAACCTTCACCCCCTGGAAGGAGCTGGAGGCAGGTTCCGACCTCCTGTTCTACGAGGGCCTGCACGGCGCGGTCGTTACCGGCAAGGTGAACGTGGCTCAATATGCCGACCTCAAGATCGGCGTGGTTCCGGTCGTCAATCTCGAATGGATCCAGAAGATTCATCGCGATCGCGCAACGCGCGGCTACACGGCCGAGGCGGTCACGCAGACGATCCTGCGGCGCATGCCCGATTATATGAGCTACATCTGCCCGCAATTCACGGAAACCGACATCAACTTTCAGCGCGTGCCGATGGTCGATACGTCGAATCCGTTCGTCGCGCGCTGGATCCCGAAGGCGGACGAGTCCATGGTGGTCATCCGCTTCAAGGACCCGCACGGGATCGACTTCGGCTATTTGACCAGCATGCTCCGCGACGGCTTCATGAGCCGGGCAAATACCATCGTCATCCCCGGCGGGAAGCTCGACCTGGCCATGCAACTCATTCTCACGCCGTTGATTATCCGCATCATGGAAAATAAGCGCCGGGCGCTGTGATAGAGGGACAATAAGAAATGACAAATCCTGGTACTGAAACAGACCTCCACGGCGGGGCCAAGCCTTCCATGCGGGACATGGCGAACGCGATCCGCGCGCTGTCCATGGACGCGGTGGAGGCGGCGAACTCCGGCCACCCCGGCATGCCGATGGGCATGGCGGACGTTGCGGCAGTGCTTTACACCAAGTTCCTGAAGTTCGACGCAAGCGCACCCAACTGGCCCGACCGCGACCGCTTCGTGCTTTCGGCAGGCCACGGCTCGATGCTGCTCTATTCGGTGCTCTATCTCACCGGCTATCCGGGCATTACCATCGAGGACCTGAAGAACTTCCGCCAGCTCGGCAGCAAGACTGCGGGCCATCCCGAATACGATCACATGCCGGGCATCGAATCCACCGCCGGCCCCCTCGGCCAGGGCATCACCACCGCCGTTGGCATGGCCATCGCGGAACGCATGATGCAGGCCCGCTACGGCGATAGCCTCGCCAGCCACCACACCTATGCGATTGCGGGCGACGGCTGCCTGATGGAGGGCATCAGCCACGAAGCCATCGACATGGCGGGGCACCTGAAGCTCAATAAGCTGATCGTACTCTGGGACGACAATTCCATCACTATCGACGGCTCGACTGCCGTTTCGACCTCAACCGACCAGTTGAAGCGCTTCGAGGCCGCGGGCTGGGCCGTGGCCCGCGTGGATGGCCACAACCCCGCGGAGATCGAAGCCGCCATCGCCAAGGCGCAGAACTCGGACAAGCCTTCGCTGATCGCCTGCAAGACGGTTATCGGCTACGGCGCGCCCAACAAGCAGGGCAGCGAGAAGACGCACGGCGCGCCTCTCGGCAAGGAAGAGATCGCGGCGGCGCGGGTGCAGCTTGGCTGGCCCTACCCTGCTTTCGAGGTGCCCGGGGCCATCCTTTCGGCATGGCGCGAGGCAGGCGCCCGCGGGCACGCGGCGCGCGGCGAATGGGAAGCGCGGCTTGAGAGCCGGGCTGAACCCGAGCGGCGCGAGATCGCGGAATTCCTGGAAGGCACCCTGCCCTCCGCCGTCACCGCAAAGCTCGCCGCGTTCAAAGCGGAAATGGTGGCGCAGAAGCCCAAGATCGCGACCCGCAAATCGTCCGAAATGGTGCTGCAGGTCATCAACGACGCCACCACCATGACCGTCGGCGGCTCGGCGGACCTCACGCATTCGAACCTCACGATCACCAAGGGCATGAAGAGCATTCAGCCCGGCGACTTCTCGGGCCGCTACATCCATTACGGCATCCGCGAGCACGCCATGGGCGCGATCATGAACGGCCTTGCGCTGCATGGCGGCTTCATCCCCTATGGCGGCACGTTCCTCGTGTTCTCCGACTATGCGCGCGGCTCGATCCGGCTTTCCGCGCTGATGGGCCTGCGCGTGCTCTACGTGCTGACCCACGACTCCATCGGCGTTGGCGAGGACGGCCCCACGCACCAGCCGGTCGAGCATCTGGCGATGCTGCGCGCGACGCCGAACCTCTATGTGTTCCGGCCGGCCGACGTGGTGGAAACCGCCGAGGCTTACGAGGCGGCACTTGCCGCACGCCGCACGCCTTCGGCCTTCGCGCTGTCGCGGCAGAA
>PMBZ01000238.1 GCA_003153975.1 Hyphomicrobiales bacterium | reverse complement strand
TCGTGGCTCATGTTGGCCAGGAACTTCGACTTCGCCAAGCTAGCCGCCTCGGCCTTTTCAAGCGCCTCGTCGAGCGAAATCTTCTCCTGCTTAAGCTCCTCGATCAGCCGGTCGTTCCGCGCGCGGTGCTCAAGCATCGAAAAGGCGGTGCGTTGCAGGTTCCTCACCAGGAAGACGAAATAGAAGTGGATGCCAGCCGCGACGATGGCCATCAGCCAGTAGAAAGCCTCGCCGGTCATGAGGAAGCGCAGGCAAAGCGCTGCCGTCACCGGGATCGTGCCGGCGTGCAGGATGGTCATGACCGAGGCGGCGAACAGCATCCGGATCGCGGTCACCACCATGAGCGCCGCGAACAGGAAGAAATAGGCGGCCTGGGTTGGCTGCGTGAATTCGGTGAAGGCCACGGCGGCCCAGCACACGCCATACAAAAACTCGCCCGCGGCGAGGTTCCGGCGCCACTGGTTGAGATCGGCGGTGTCGCGCGGCTGCTTCTTGAACTGCCGCGTCAGTGCCAGCAGGATGCCTTCGGAAATGAAGATGGTCGCCAGCCACAGGAGAAGCTGGCGCGAATTGCCCCAGTTCAGCATGGTCATGGCAAAAACGATGGCGAGGATCGGCACGGTCAGCGCCGCCACGGCCTCGTTGCGCACGAACATGGTGAGCAGGTCGTAATCGAACTCGCGGGGCCTGCCGCCCAGTTCGCGCGCAGCCCTCCGCCCGGCATCCGAAGCCTTCGAAGAACCGCCCTGCCGGTTGTTTCCGGCGCCCGAATTTAGAGAGCTAACGGTACCCATCTACCCGCATCCACTCTGCAAGGAATAGCCCGTGCGCCTGCCCCTTGCCCTCAGGCGTACCCACATTTGAGGATTGCCTAAATGGCTTAATATTGTGTTACGTTGCTCGCCCAAAAGCTGTACCCGAGCCATTATCATTTTAAGGTGGCAGTTAACGCAATGAAAATATTGGACGAAAAGCGAGCGCCGAATCCGCGCAGGGTCCGCGTCTATCTCGCCGAGAAGGCGATAACCGTTCCCTACGAGCCGGTTGACATCATGACGGGGGCCGCGAAGACGGAGGCGTTCACCGCGCTCAATCCCGTCCAGCGCGTGCCAGTTCTGATCCTCGACGATGGCACGGCGATTTCCGAGACGATGGCGATCTGCCGCTATTTCGAGGCACTGCACCCCGAGCCCTCGCTGTTCGGCAGGACGCCGCTTGAAATCGCGCGGATCGAGATGTGGAACCGGCGCGCCGAGTTCAATTTTCTCTGGCCCGTGGCCCACGTTTTCCGGCACTTGCACCCGGCGATGGCAGAACTCGAAAAGCCGCAGATCGCGGCCTGGGCCGAAGCCAACAAGCCGCGTGTGGCCGAAATCATAGGCGTGTTCGACAATGCGCTCGCAGGCACTCGCTACCTCGCGGGAGACGCCTTCACCGTGGCCGACATCACTGCGATGATCGCAACGGACTTCATGAAGCCCGCGCGCCTTTCGATTCCGGACGAGGCGGCGAACTTCAAGCGCTGGTATGACGAGGTTCGCGCGCGGCCGTCCTGCAACGCGTGACGCCACCCAACCGTCATCCCGTGCGCACTGCGGCATGAAATGCCGCCGTGCAGACACGGGATCGCAAAAGGCGCAAGGCTCCGTTAAGGTCCCGGATAATGCCTGCGGCATTTCCGGGAAGACACCGCTGGCAATGGAGGAGCATCATGAAGCTAACCGTTATCGGCTGCGGCGACGCCTTCGGCTCGGGCAGGCGCTTTCATAGCTGCTACCTGCTGGAGACCTCCAAGGGCCGGCTGCTCCTGGACTGCGGCGCGAATTCCCCGCTTGCGATGAAACGCAGCGGCCTTACGATTTCCGCCATCGATGCCGTGGTCATCAGCCATTGTCACGGCGACCATTTCGGCGGCCTGCCCTTCCTGTTCCTCGACAAGATGTTCATGGAACGCAGTCCCGGCCCCCTCGAAATTCTTGGCCCTCCCGGCATCGGCGCGCGAACGGAAGCGCTGCTTGAATGCCTTTACCCGGCCATCACGGACCTGCCCCGCAAGTTCGATCTGATTTTCACCGAGTTGCCGCCAGGGCAGGAAACTCTGTGGCGAGGCCTGCCCATCCGGACCTTCGAGGTCCAGCATCCTTCCGGCTCGCCGTCGCTGGCGCTCTCCTTCGCGGACGAAGGGCGGCGGTTCAGCTTTTCCGGCGACGCGAGTTGGTGCGATGCCGTGACCGGGGCGGGCCGCGGGGCCGATCTCTACCTGATCGAGTGCACGTTTTTCAGCACGAAATCGGGAATGCACCTCGACTACCGGACGCTCGCGTCCAAATTCGAAGCTATCGGCGCCAAGCGCTACCTGCTCACCCATATGAGCGAGGAAATGCTGGCAGCGCGGGATGAGATCGACACCGGCCGCTGCATCGCCGCGGAAGAGGGGCTCGCGATCACGATATGATCCACCCGGCCGTCACGCCCTCATCCGGCACCTCATACCTTGCACAAAAGGGCAGCCAGTAAGCGCCGGGGTGCTTACTGGCATAACATGGCCCCGGCCAGACCCGGCCGCCGGCTTGCAGACCCGGCGCTCCGCGCCTCGCCTAAACAGCCACCGCTGGCAACCCATTTTCACTGACCAGCTTAATATCATCCTGGAAGTCCTGCCGGGATACCGGGCGCTTTCTTAGCGGCGAAAAAAGGAATTCCAAGTCGTGAGTTTCCGCGACGTGGAAGTTGGCCCTGGTATCCATGCTTTGAGCGCGGTCCGCCACTTGCTGTGCTTTGGCTACCATAAGCTGAATCATTGCATAGTAGGCTTTTTCCTTATGCCCGATGCAGTCCGTATACTGCTTCCTTGCTTCTTCGCGGACTTTCAGCTTTAGTAAGTCCTCCGCTTCCCCAAGGTCCTCATCAAGAGCGTAGCAAGCGAACGCATATTCGCGCCGCGCAGCCATGTTCACTTCCATGTCGCCATCCACCAACGACTTCCATAACGCTTTGGCTTGCCGCATATAATCGGCGGCTTTTGCCTTGTCGCCCAAGTTGAATGCGCCACGGGCGATCGTGTAGAGGATGTTTCCCTTTGTGCGCGACGCAGCCATCATGACTTCGTTAAAGTGCTTATTTTCGCACTCTTGCAGGACAGCGTCTATTCTCGCCAGAAGTGCCCCAACCTGCTGACCTTCCATGCTATACAATCTTGTCTCGACGCTTAGGCGCTCCAACTCAAGCCGCCGCTCGTCCGACGCGTTTGCCACCTTGCTATTGGCGTACCCAACGGCCGCGTCGAAGCTCTTTTCCGCATCCGTGAAACGGCCCAAATTGTTCTGTTGGAAACCGATCCAGTACCGGGTGCGGAGTTTAACGCCGGGAATTGCCTCTGGCCTACTATAAGTGGCACGCCATTGCTCAATAGCCAACTCGAAACGGTGCTCCTGGGCGTATTTAAGTCCCTTAAGGAACATGCACGCCGGCGTCAACGGCAGAGGCGTGTCCAAACTTCGATTACCATATTCGAAGGCTGTCAATTCATGGAAAAGCTCCTTAAGCTCATCATTCTTCACGCGCTTTAAAATTACATCTCTGTTGTCCGTGTTCCCAAAACTCATAAGTTTATTGACAGCTTGGTCAAGCACGTCTAGCTCTCGTTTTGCTCTAACCTCCGCCGACTTCATGGCGCTTTCGGTGGACTCCCTTGCCAAGGCCAATATATTATTGACAAGCGAAATCGTCTCTTCTCCTCTCTTAAGCATTTCTCTATGGACACTCGCTCTGCGCACTTGCCACCAGGCCAATATAAGAGCAAGAAGTGAGGCAGCACCGCCAAGGGCAAGAGCCAAGCTCTTGAACCACGTCTTGTACTCTAGAATATCGTCACCATGGCTCTTCAACTCCCTCTCAGCTTGCTTCAGTTTCTCGTTGATATCCGCAAACTTGTACTCAAGATTCGCCACTGAGCTACTCGCGGAAGCATTTACTTGCGCTTTCACGTTGTCAGCAGATTCACTTACTTTCCTTTCAAGCTCTTTAAGCCTAAATTCAAGAATAGCAACGGAACTTCCGACGGCCACATTCCCCTGTTGCCGAGCATTTTCTCCTACTTCATTCGCTTTCTTTTCAAGTTCTTTCAGACGGTATTCGATAACAGAGAAGTAGTTTCCTGCCGCAATGCCTCTTTGCTGTGCGCAAACCGGACGCAAGCTAGACGAGAACGAAACAATAAACGCAACTGCACATGCCAATAGCCCAAACGCCCTCATATGTCCCTCATTCGGCCTGAGTTTACATACGTACACTGACTTTACTAAAATGCGCCCTGGTTCCCAAAGTGTAAAGCTTCTACTTCGGCATACGGCTTGGCGGCGCGGGCCGGGCGGTCAGCTTGGGCTTCCATTCCCTATTTGCAGTCAAGCAGAAGCTGTCGTAGACTTGGATTTCAAAAATTCACCACCTTTGAGAAACATTTGCTGGAAGCGCCTATGCTCGACACCATGGACATCAAAATCCTGACCATTCTGCAGGAAGACAGCACGCTTCCCGTGGCCGAAATCGGCAAGAGGGTCGGGCTTTCGACAACGCCGTGCTGGCGGCGCATCCAGAAGCTTGAGCAGGACGGCATAATCGAGCGCCGGGTGGCACTTCTGAACCCCAAGGCCGTCGGCGCGGGCGTCACCGTGTTCGTCCAGATCACGACCAACCAGCACAACGCGGCCTGGCTGGAGCGCTTCGATGCGGTGGTCCGCAATTTTCCGGAGATCGTCGAGGCCTACCGCATGAGCGGCCACGTCGACTATCTCCTGCGCGTGGTCGTGCCCGACATCGAAAGCTACGACCGCTTCTATAAGGCCTTCATCGGCCAGATCGAGCTGACCGACGTGAGTTCCGCCTTCGCGATGGAGCAGATCAAGTTCACCACCGCGATGCCGCTCAACTTCGCGGCCAGCCAGATCGCGGGCAAGCGCGGGCGCGACGAAGCTTGACGGGGCTGCAAAACCGTCGTTCCTGAAACCATGACAAACGCAAGCAATCATGCGGTGCGGCAGGAGTGGCTGAACGCGCGGCGGGTCGCTGTCAAGATCGGCTCGGCGCTCTTGACGGACGGCGCCACCGGCACGCTCAAGCAGGCCTGGCTCGAAGCCATGGCGGAGGATGTTGCCGCACTCAGGCGCGAGGGCCGCGACGTGATCCTGATTTCGTCGGGCGCAATCGCGCTCGGCCGGGGCGCGCTTGGCCTCCCCAAGGGGCCGCTCAAGCTGGAGGAAGCCCAGGCCGCCGCGGCCGTTGGGCAGATCACCTTGGGCCATGCCTATCAGGCTGTCTTCGGCGAGCGGGGCATGACGGTGGCGCAAGTGCTGGTAACGCCGGGCGATACCGAGGAGCGCCAGCGCTATCTCAACGCGCGCAACACCATCGAGACGCTGTTCAAGCTGGGCGCGATCCCGGTCGTGAACGAGAACGATACGGTGGCGACGGCCGAAATCCGGTATGGCGACAACGACCGGCTCGCGGCCCGCGTCGCCAGCATGATTACCGCCGACTGCCTCGTGCTGCTCTCCGACATCGACGGGCTTTACACCGCCCCGCCCGCGCAAAATCCGGATGCCAGACGTTTGGTGGTGGTGACGGCGATCACACCGGCGATCGAGGCCATGGCGGGCGATGCCGGCACCGAGCTTTCGCGCGGGGGCATGGTCACGAAGCTCGCCGCCGCCAAGATCGCGGTTTCGGCCGGCACGCACATGGTGATTGCGTCTGGCAAGGAACTGCATCCGCTTAAATCGCTGAACGAGGGCGCGCCCTGCACCTGGTTCCTCGCCGCCGCGAGCCCCGTGACGGCGCGCAAACGCTGGATCGCGGGCACGCTCGAACCCAAGGGCGTGATCGTCATCGACGACGGCGCGCGGGCCGCACTTCAATCCGGCCGCAGCCTCCTGCCCGCCGGCGTCAAGGGCGTCAGCGGACAATTCGAGCGCGGCGAGGCCGTCATCATCCGCGACGAGGCGGGCGGCGAGGTCGGGCGCGGACTCATCGCATACAGCGCCGAGGAAACCGCGCGGATCGCGGGCCGCAATTCCATGGAAATCCAGAGCGTACTTGGCTACGCTGGCCGCGCCGCGCTCATCCATCGCGACGACATGGCGTTGCTTCGCGATCTTGGCTGAAGGCGCATTTGAACGGTTGCTGCAATGAACACGAACGCCCGCACGAAGCTCAGCGAAGAGTTGCTCGCGATTGGCCGGGAGGCGAAGGCCGCCGCGCGCGTGCTGGCCCTTGCCGCGCCGGAGAGGAAGGACCGCGCCTTGCGCGCCGCCGCCGCCTCCTTGCGCGGGCACATCGGCCATATTCTCGAAACCAACGCCTTGGACCGCAAGGCGGCGGAAGCCGCCGGACGGCCGGGCTCGTTCGTCGACCGGCTCACGCTGACCGAAGCGCGCGTGGAAGCGATGGCGGGCGGGCTTGAGGAGATTGCCGCGCTGCCCGATCCCGTTGGCGGCGTGATGGCGGCCTGGGAGCGGCCGAACGGGCTCAAGATTTCGCGCATCCGCGTGCCCCTTGGCGTTATCGGCATGATCTACGAGAGCCGGCCCAACGTGACCGCCGACGCCGGCGGACTCTGCCTCAAGTCCGGCAATGCCGCGATCCTGCGCGGCGGCTCGGAGTGCTTCGAGAGCAACCGCGCGATCCATGCCTGCCTCGTGGAGGGGCTTCGGGAGGCGGGGCTGCCAGGATCGGCGGTTCAGCTTATCGGGACCACGGATCGCGATGCCGTTGGGCTCATGCTGGAGGGGCTTGGCGGCGCCATCGATGTGATCGTTCCGCGCGGCGGCAAGAGCCTCGTCGAACGCGTGCAGAAAGAGGCGCGCGTGCCCGTGTTCGCGCATCTCGAAGGCATTTGCCACGTCTATGTGGACAAGGGCGCGGACCTCGATATGGCGCGCGCCATCGTGCTCAACGCCAAGATGCGCCGCACCGGCATTTGCGGCGCGGCCGAAACGCTGCTCGTCGATGAAACGGATGCCGGGCGTCTGTTGCAGCCGCTGGTGAAGGCGCTGCTGGATGCCGGCTGCGAGGTTCGCGGCGACGCGCCAGCTTGCGCTGCCGACGCCCGCGTCCGCGAGGCCACCGAGGCCGACTGGCACACCGAATATCTGGACGCCATCATCTCGGTGAAGCTCGTTGCGGGCGTGCGCGGCGCCATGGAGCACATCGCGAAATACGGCTCGCAGCACACGGAGTCGATTGTGACCGGGGACACCGCCACGGCGGAGACGTTCCTGCGCGAAGTAGACAGCGCCATCGTGCTGCACAACGCCTCCACCCAATTCGCCGACGGCGGCGAGTTCGGNNGGCATGGGCGCCGAGATCGGCATCGCGACCGGCCGCTTCCACGCGCGCGGACCTGTCGGCGTCGAGCAGCTCACCACCTTCAAATATGCCGTGCGCGGCAGCGGCCAAATCCGGCCGGTATGATCGAAGCGTTCATGATCGAAGGGTTCAACCCCTCACCCTGTCCCTCTCCCACGCAAGCTCGCCTTGGCGAGCTTGCCACTCGAAAGCGTTCATATCCGCAAGCGGATATGGACGGGAGAGGGGACGCAGTTGCGACCGTTGTGCAGGGGTCCCCTCTCCATCCGCATCCGCTTGCGGATGCGGACACACCAAGATGCAAACTCGCCAAGGCGAGTTCGCGGGGAGAAGGACAGGGTGAGGGGCGATTCCCTCCGTTCAGGGCACTCCCTGGCGTTCTGCTAACGCGTATGGAGGCCTCCCTCCTCGCAATGAGGCGCGGCTTGGCATGAGTGCCCCCTCCCCTGCCCCGGCGGACCTGCGGCCGCCGCCGGCGCTTGCCGGGATGCGCATCGGCCTGCTCGGCGGCTCGTTCAATCCTCCGCACGCCGGGCACCGGCTTATCAGCCTCACGGCGCTCAAGCGCTTGGCGCTGGATCAGGTCTGGTGGATCGTCACTCCCGGCAATCCGCTCAAGAAGCACGGCGCGCCGGCACCGCTTGCCAGCCGCATCGGGCTCTCGCGCCAAGCGTCCCGGCATCCGCGCATCAAGGTCACGGCCTTCGAGGCAAGCATCGGCACCGCTTATACCGAACGCACGCTGCGCTTCCTGCGCCGCCGCTTTCCGGGCGTCCAGTTCGTCTGGCTGATGGGCGCCGACAATCTTGCAAGCTTCCACCGCTGGAAGGAGTGGCAGGCCATATTCCGGCTCATGCCCATCGCCGTGGAGGACCGGCCGGGATGGCGCCACAAGGCGCTGTCCTCGCCGGCTACTGGCAGGTTCGGCAGGTTCCGCATCAGGGAGGCGGATGCCGCCGCACTCCCCGCCCTCGCCCCGCCGGCCTGGTGCTATCTTTCCGGGCCGCTGTCGAAACTGTCGTCAACGGCCCTTCGCGCCCTGCGGCGGTGAGAGCGTGGCGATCCCGCTTGCGCTAACATATGAGCTGCCAGGTTCCGGCATAAACGAAGCGCTTGAACTTCACGATTCTGAACAAACGTGCCGACTATGGCCGATGGTGAAAACTAACCCTTCAGGCTGGAAGCTGTCGTCGGGAGTTGGCGTTGCGAATAGCGGACAACTGAGGAACTGCGGCAGTTCATTGCCCAGCCTGTCTTCTTACTTCTCCTCTGCAACGATGTCTTTAAGCCCTTTTTCACCCTATCAAAATGTTAGTTGCACTGATAAATCGAGTGGAGTAGCTTCTCGCCAGTAATTTTGATTCGGTGAAGATTTTGGGATGGCGAAATTTTGACCGTCGGCGTTGCGATTAGCGCTGAGCTATTAACGTGATTGGCCTAGCAGAATAAGAAACAACGCGAAGGACACATAAGTTAGTAGTATATTGTGATTCGCGAGTGGAGTCTCATCTTTTCGGAAACCCACGAGAGCTTTCGAGATAAACGCGCCGACGCCATCAAGGCCGTGATCGGACGAATCCTGTGGATGGCCCTCTTATGGTCTTATAAAGGCTTTGATACGCCAGAACCGCATGTGAGATTTGGCCCGCCATTTGTTCTATTGAAAAAAAATGGATCATAGCCATGGATGGAAATGAGAATTTTATCCACGTTCGAGATCGACGCTTTGATATTGTAGTATCATACTTATTTTCAAGCGTAGCAACAATTGCGGTACTTTGGTTACTACAGCCAAAACAAATCAAGGAATTATTTGATTCAAGTAATTTATATTTAACCATATCCGTTCTTCTTGCCTTTGGGGTTTACGCTCAAGTCATGACTCGATTTATATGTGAATTATTTTTTTACCGTGTCCAACACCGATTGCATTGGTTTTTTCGTGACGACAAGAGTGCCTATGGCTTTTTCAATGATATGGGGGTCCGTCACCAGCGCCGCATCGCTTACACGGAGGCGCGTCGCATTTTACGTGAGCAAGGTGAGGGGACCGAAGACGTGCGGCGCGGTGAGTTGCATATGCTGTATGTAGCCACAACACTGCTAATCCTGGCTTCCGCGTATGCGTGGAAATTCAAGGACTCTCAGGTTGCCTTAGGATGGTCTTCAATTGCGATTCTCACCTTCACGGTCGCGATATATGCTGATTCTTTGCAGCACGAACACGAGGTTAGGCAGTTTTCGCGTAGAGAATTCAAGGATAAGATTCGCTCGCAATTGTGCAGCATTGGGTTGATTGGCGAGGAATAGTGGTCATGCTGTCAGTGATCCGAAGCTGTCACCCTGGCGGAGCCAAGGACTTCTCGATTGTGTTAACCATACGCGGTCTAATGTCTTTCACTCCTTCACTCGGCATCATGCGAACGCATGCCGCGCCACAAACAAAGCATTTTGCAACGATTCCATGAGATCTGCCATGAACCGACCGTCTTCCGGAATTAGTATGTTTAGTCCTCTCTCGCCCCTACCAATTGCAGCAGAAGCAGCAGACCTCTTTTCACGCGAGCAGGACATCGCCATGGGCGCGCCCGTTGACCGCGCCATTCCTGTTCTCCTCGCCCCCAATATCACCAGAGAAATCTCAGAAAATGGGTGGTCACCGGATTTGGTTACTATTCATTCGTGCGGTGCATTCCCAGGGGAACAAATCTCACCAGGCATCGTCGCTAAGCGAGGGCACTACACTGACAATGACACCAAATACGCGCTCGTGAGTCTTCCGCAGCAGTTTAGCGACCCCAGCAATCGCCTGGAGCTTTACGTTGAGGAAACGGATTACAACACCGTCACCGGTGCCGCATCTTTCCTTCAAGATAACAAAGACAAGGTGCTAAAGTACGTTAGCTGCGATCCCAAGCGTAAGCGCGTCCCAAACAGTCTGTGCTTGCACGCTGTTTGCGAATTTTCTGACGGCTCTCTACAAGCTCTCAAACGTACAAGCGATACCCCTTACTCCCCCAACGACTTTTCGCTCTCTTTCGAGGAACAACTCGATGAGGTTGACTTCCAATCAGGGGCTGCCCTTGCCGCCACCACCTGGATGCATCGCGCAGTGTGCGAAGAGTTATTTCCACTCCTGAACAAGCGCAGTAACAAGAGCCGTATAAGCCTAAGTCAGGCGTACAACTCCGTGGCCCAATATATCGACTACATGCGCTTTTGGGCGCTGTTGCTTGAGGTTGAGATAGGCAACTTCGCCCTGATGGGACACATTAAAGTAAATATTGACCCAATAAGATTTGCCGAGATTTATCGCGACTTTCGCGCAACTGGTCACATGCGAGATAAGGAGGGGCTCATGTACAACGTCAGTAGGAACGATGTGCGCGAATTGCTTCAGAGTCGCCCGGCGCAAGCGCGAGAGATGAATGTGGACGACAATACCAAGGAGATCCTCGGCGACTTCGTCCCAATTGGTACGCTTCATCGTACAACTCTGTGTCGCGCTCTGCTCTGGGGCAAATGCAGCGGCCTGATCTAGGCGAGGTGAAACGGCGACACGAGCGGCGGACCTACCTATCCCCTTAAATTCGGCGTAGTTCTGATGATACTGGGCACCCCAACTCGGACCGAAAAGCTCTGTAGACGCCAACTTCGGAGACCGCTTGTTGGTGATCAACTGCCACAATATAAGGCATTGTCAGCGGCGGCTTTCGACCCAAAGGGAGCATGCGTATTTGCCGGAAGGGAGCACAAAACACCCGCGCATTCATTGGCAATGCCAAGAATGCCGGCGGGGAGGAGACGGAAAATGCTCCTCCACTGCGTTAAAGCAAAGTAAAGTCTCGCTGGCACCGCATCATGGTTAATGTGAGCATGCTTAACGCCCCTGCGCGATGCGTTTTACACCTATATTTTTGCGAAATTTTCCGCGCTTTTACCCGATTTTTGCATTCGCAGAATCCCTTTAAATATATACGCAGTTTGCGTATTAACCACAAATCGGTGCATTGGCCTGTTTACGGCGCGCGCCGCCAGCACAATTGCCCATTCCATATCAATGCCATAGCGGACCCTTAAGACTTTCGGAAGGAGTTTTGGCGACAATGCTTCCTGAATGAAACCGGCCGCCTTTTCGAAAAATCCCCCGGATCGCGCGAAACTACGGTTAACAACAAGCTAAGCCGGCTTGGCTCCGGTAAGAACCATGAACTACCGTCACATCTATCACGCTGGGAACTTTGCCGATGTCCTGAAGCATATCGTGCTGGTGCTGTGCCTGGAGTACCTGCAGCGGAAGGCCGGCGGCCTGTGCCTCATCGACGCGCATGGCGGCGCCGGGCTTTACGCGCTCGATTCGGAGGAAGCCGCGAAAACCGGCGAATGGGAAAAGGGCATCGGCTGCCTTGAGGCCAACGAGGCTACGCCGGCGGACCTCAAGCTCTATCTCGATCTCGTTGCGCCGGACCTCGCCGGGCGGCGCTATCCGGGCTCGCCGCTCATCTTGGCCCGCTCCATGCGCGCCCAGGACCGGCTGATCGCGGCGGAACTGCACGAGCCAACCTTCGAGGCCCTGCACGCCACGCTCAAGCCCTACAAGAACGCCCGCGCAATGCACATGGACGCCTATGAATGCGTGCGCGCGCATATCCCGCCCAAGGAGCGGCGCGGGCTCGTGCTGATCGACCCGCCCTTCGAACTCAAGGACGAGTTCAACACGCTCGCCCGCCAGATGCGCGAGTGGAAAAAACGCTGGGCCACGGGCCTGTTCATGGTGTGGTATCCGATCAAGGCCCATCTGGCGGTGGCGGAATTGAAGGAGGCGGCGCGGGAGCTGGGCTTGCGCCGGACCTGGGTGGCGGAGGCGCTTGTCCGGCCGCGCGAACGCGCCGGAAGCCTCAATGGCTGCGGAGTGATCGTCTTCAACGCGCCTTACTCCGTGCCGGAGCGCGTCGAGGCACTTTTGCCACGCCTCAAGGAGGCCATGGGGCTTCATGCCACAGCGGCGGAATGGCTTGTCCCAGAAATTTGACAGGCCGTGAAACGCTTCGCCTTAAAATTGCTAAAGCCTGAGTTTATTCGCTAAATCCGCACGTTTGGCGGATAAGCCAGAGACCGGCCGAGGGCACCGGCCGTTTCTGGCTTGCCCGGCGGAAAGCCTGGAGTATGGGCACTTCAGGCTGGCTCCCCGGCGCCAGGAAGCACGTCTTCCGAAGCCGGGGCCGCCGGGCGCACAGCAACAAGGAGGGAGTAGTATGCTGTTTTTGAAACGTATGATGCTGGGTTTGGCGGCCATGGCGCTGCTGGCACTGGGTGGACCGCTGACCAAGGCTTATGCCGGGCCGCACGAACTTGACGCCAGCGCACGCGGAACGCTCGAAGATTTCTTCCGCGAGGTGCCGTCGTCGCGCGAGCTGGCCAACAAATCCGCGGGGATTCTCGTGTTCCCGACGGTGGTCAAGGCCGGCTTCGGCGTCGGCGGCGAATATGGCGAGGGCGCGCTGCTTATCGCCGGTAAGACGGCCGGCTATTACAACGACGTCTCGGGCTCGTTCGGCTTCCAGTTCGGCGCACAGGCGCGCTCCATCGTCATCATGTTCATGACGCGGGAAGCCCTCGACCAGTTCTACCACCGCGACGGCTGGAAGGTTGGCGTGGACGGCTCCGTGACGGTGGTTGCCGTGGGGGCCGGCGGCGCGATCGACACCAACAACATTCATAGCCCGGTCGTGGGCTTTATCTTCGATCAGAAGGGGCTCATGTATAACTTGACCCTTGAGGGTTCGAAGATCACCCGGATCTACCGCTAGGCAGGGCGGGGCCTGCACCGGCTTGGCGCGGCCAGCCGGTCCAGGATCTCCCGCGGCGGCCCAGGCGGAGATGGTCTTCCGGTTCTTCCGCACAATCTCGCCCAGGAGCCGGAATCCGCCCTTGGGCTGCATTCCCGTCTCCTCGCCGGACTCGCGGATCGCGGCGGCCAGCGGCTCTTCGGGCTTTTCATACTCGACCTTCGGGATCGTCCACGCGCCCGCATCCTTCCTCGCCCAGTACGGCCCGCCGGGATGCACAAGCAGCACCCGCGGTTTGCTATCCGCGAGCTTGTAGAGAAGGATTCCGGCGCCGCGTTTCATCCGCTTTCGAGCCCAGGGGCGCTGTTTACTGAGCTATCGGGTTTTGGCGCGAACTGGGTATACTTACCGCGGCCGTTTGCCAATCGCCGTCTCTTGAATCTCCCCAGCCTCTTACCCCCCCGGAGGGGCGGCAATGGGCGCGCCGCTTGCCGGCGATGTTGAAACGGACAACGCGTCGATGCGCCAATACGTGGCCACCGGATAATAGACGATCACGAAATCGACCTGCAGCGGGCGCGACGGAAAATGCCCCGCCAAACGCATCATGCCGTCCGGAGCGACGCCGGGAAGCTCGGTGAACTCCACGGGCAGCAGCAGCACTGGAGAAAGGTCGGCCTTCTGATCGCGAAGCGGCTTGAATGCCTGGGCGAGAGCCGCCGGCGTGGTCCGCATTTGCAGCTCGCGCGTGCCGAGCGCGCGCAGGACCGAATAGTCTCCGGTGAAGTTCGCCTGGTTGATGGCGATAATGGCGGCGCGGACCATTGCCTGCAGGGTGTCCGGTGGAGGCAGGCCGACCCCGTTGGCAGGCTTCCGAGGCGGCGGAAGCTGAAGTCTCGCGGCACGCAGAGACCCGCCGGCCGCGCGCCCGGCCGGCTTCGGCTTCGCGGTGGCGGGCAGGGGAATCGATGGCTCGGTTGGCGGAGGCGGCCGCGTCTCCGCCGTATACGGAGCAGGCCCGGCAAATGCGGACGACCCTGAAGCCGCCATGCAAAACGCCGCCAACAAGAGGTTGAATGCTATGCCGGCATCTCTCCGCCGCACTGTCGATGGCGCCATGTCACGGTTTCTCACGGGATGAGTCTGTGGGGTCCAGTCGTCTTGGCCAAAACGACGGGGCCGTGCCCCGTCGCCGATTGTTGTGTGCGAATGAGGGGCGGCGCAAGTAGCCGCCCCTGGAAGCGATCAGGTCACTTCACAGCACGGAAAGACGCAAATCCGCCCGCACCCGTGGCGGAGATTGAAGCAGAAGCGCCCGTTCCGAGCCCACCCGCTAGGTTGATGGTTCCAGTATTGGTGATGGCGGAACCAGTGTTGTTGTTAACGGTTTGGGTGATCGAAGTTATTGTGGGCGTGCCAAGGGGCGCCGCTGTTGTGCTAATGCTGCTTCCAGAGACGGATGCAGCCGCACCTGTTCCACTGATGCTTGCCGAGCTGCCGATGCCGGTCAAATCCCCAGCGTTGATAGTGCCGCTGTTGCCGACTGTGCCGGTATTGTTCACCGTTTGGCTAACCGCGCCCACGATGAAGCTCCCCTCCGTGGTAGCGTTGATGTGACTGACCGACAAGGAAGCCAAAGCGCCCGTGCCACCGACGTTGACGGACGAACCGTTGCCCGTCAAATCGCCGACAGTCATTGTGGCGCCGATGTTGGAGATGTTGCTCGAGATGACCGTAGCCGCATCACCGTTAGTTACCTGTTGTGTCAGGTCGCCGATGGTGGTGCCCGGCGCTGTCAAGCCGCTGCCAATAGAGCTGAAGCCGACCGACGCCGCCGCACCTGTGGCAGAAGCCGACACGCTTGCCCCGTCGCCAACGGAGTATCCCGTAAGGCCCACCGTGGCACCATCGTTCAGAACGGCACCTTGGTTGCTCACCGTCTGGGTGTTGGCACCCCCAACTGAAGGTGAGGTCACTGCACCTCCGTTGATTGTGCTTACGCTAAACGATGCAACCGCGCCCGTCGCGGACACTGAAGCGGATGCGCCGGCTCCCAGGGTCCCCCCCGCTCCCGTGCCGGTAATCGATGCACCTGTGTTAGTGACAGCACCGTTGACAGTGTTGGTCGAACTCTGGGTGATTACGCCAAAACCATTAACCGGCGCATTAAAGTCCGAATTGACTGACGACACCGAGACCGCGGCTGCCGCACCAGTTGCGCCGACAGAGACGGAAGCCCCGTCGCCGATATTGCCGCTAAGAGTGACGGAGCTTACAGCGCCGCCGCTGACGCTATTTGTCACCGCTGCGTCGTTCTGGATCGTCTGGTTGACGGGTGTCTGCGCGAAAGCGCCCGTCGAGCCCGCGATAACAGCCGCAAGCGCCGCACCTGTTAGCAAAGAATGCTTCATGCTAGTCATAGTTTTCTCCTAGGTTAAAAAAACGCATTGCCACTTCTACAAAGATGAAAAGCCCGCCCAAATCGGTCCCCTGGGGGGTAACATCAACTCTTCAGTGCAGACGCCATGGCCGATGCCGTCAGAAGGTCGGCCACGATTCCACCGCATTGCGCGCGCGCGCGGGGGAATTCTCTCATGATCACGTCGGCGACGCCGAGCGCGATCGGCCCATTGAGCGCCTCAAGCTGGAGGCGCTCCTGGTTTTGAATGCTTACATTGCCAGTCACCAGGGTGGTGCCGAAGTCCTTGCCCGCGCCCAGGCCGGCCTGGGTGTACTGCACCGGGCGCTGGATCATGGTGATCTGGCGGTTGAGCCTCGTGGCCACCTCGTCGAGCTGTATGGTGAGGCTGAGCTGCGCCCAGCCGAGGCCGAGGGTGGGGCCGATGCCGGAGACCCTGACGTCGGCCTGGACGGGCATGCCGAAATCGAGGCTGTTGAAGATGCCGTTGANNTTGACGACGGCGTCGGTGACATAGGCGGAACTGCCGCCCTGGGGCACGAAGTTGCCGGTTGCGCCCGGCGCCACGGAGTTGATCTTGCCGGTCGAGTCGGCGAAGGCGCCGACGACGAAGGTCTTGCCGCGCAAGACGCCGGTCCTGCGTATGCAGCGCAACGTTTCCTCGATGCGCGGATAGGGTTGTACTGCGCTCGGCAGCGCCGCTTTGGTGACCGGAACAGAGCCTTTGCTGTCAAAGGCTCCCAGGCCGGCGTCCGGCCAAAGCAGACTGCCGCTGCAACCTGTCAGCATCGTTGCACACAAGACTGTCCCTCCCGCGCGGCGAAGCCCGCAGCCAAAATAAGCACTCATCACTCTACCTACTGCTGATGCAAGACTATCTGGCCGCCGGAACGCAGGCAGCGATAGTCATGGGGTTACTGTTACATTGAAACTGATACAACTTCCGTTCTGCACCATACTTACTTCTGTATCGTACCGGAATTCGACACGTCTCCTGTGTTGCTCGATTTCTGCGAAGAATTAAGGTTCACGCTGTTGCTGGCGCCGATGACCGTGTTCTGCACGATGGTCTGCGACCCGACGGAGCTGATCGTCAGGCTCGACCCGATCCCATTGATAAGCATGCCGGCCTCAGCGGCGTTTACGGCTCCGGCCAGGGCAGCGCCCTGCGCGTGTGTAACGGAGGAGTCCACAGCTCCCGGAACCCCTACGCTGGCGGGAGCGGCGCCCCACATATTGCTGGATGAATAGCTCCCTGTGCTCTGCGCCAGAGCATTGCTNNGCTAGCCCCGCGAGGCAATGCGATATCCACGGCCGCCGGTCACGTAGCAGCATGACAGAACCCCTATGTTACTGTTTACCTGCCGGTGGCGTTTTGCGGGGGCGCTGAGGTTTTTCCCGCTCGGTTCCGTCCGGCTTCGATGCAACCTTTACGCGAGTTTAATGAAAAGTCGATACACTTATTACGGGTGCGCGGGTAAATGCCGGGGAATCCGCGCGGGGCGTTGCCGAAAGGACGCAATCTACGGTTGCCGGAAATCGGGAGTCATTAATGGGAAGCCCCAGGGCACCGAGTCACTCTCGATGACCGGGCTGGAAGGCATCGCGCCTTGGGCACGAATCCGTCTTGGGTCCGTTGGTGCCGCCACCATTGCCGCGCTTCGAACATGCAACACTGCTGGCTGCGTTGGCGCCGCCGCAACCGGACGTAGCAGTTCCGGCCATCGCGGCGTCCGTTTTTAGTTAAACCCTTGGTACACTTTACGGCGGCTGCCGCCAACGGCCAGTAAGGCGTTTACGGAGTCCGGAGGGGGATGCTGCACGGGCTGACGCGGTGCCTCTGAGCGCCATCGAAAGGATGCTTGGCCGCTGAGCCGCCCAGTCTTACGGAGTGCCATGAGTTGCACGCCGGGCCTGCTTGAGAGGGGGGGGGGGGATCAAGCATGGAGCCCGGCGTACTGGGGGCATGTCTCTATGCTGGCGGTTACTTGGTTCTGAGCCCGGTCGCCGGCGCCGTATCCCGGCGCCGGCGGGCCCGCAAACTTCACCGATAATCACGGCAACAACCGCGGTTCTCGCGTGAATACGCTAGTACAACTTTACAATACTCTACGCACAACATACCTACTCTACGCTCGGCGCCCCACGTTTCCAACCGGGAGCACCATTTACTC
>PMBZ01000121.1 GCA_003153975.1 Hyphomicrobiales bacterium | reverse complement strand
AGGTGAGCATTATGAAGCGGGCTCGGCGGGCTTGGTCATATGGGCGTGAAACTTGCCCATGCCATGGGCGCGCATGTGGCGATGATCACGACCTCAGCCAAAAAAGGGGAAGACGCCAGGAAGCTGGGCGCGGATGAGGTTCTGTTGTCCAAAGATTCCGGCGCGATGCAGGCCGCGCAAAACAGCTTCGACTTCCTGCTGAACACAATCCCTGTTGGCCACGACGTCGATCCCTACATGGGGCTTCTGAAGCGCGACGGCACAATGGTGATTGTGGGCGCGGTTGAGCCGCTGACCAGGGTCAACGGCATGCCCTTTATCTTCCGCCGGCGCTCCATGGCCGGCTCTCTGATCGGCGGCCTGCCGGAGACCCAGGAGATGCTCGATTTCTGCGGCAAGCACAACATCGTTTGCGACATCGAAATGGTCGCCATGAAAGACGTGAGCAAAGCGTATGACCGCACCGTCAAGGGTGACGTGAAATACCGCTTTGTCATCGACATGGCCTCTTTGAAGTCATGACAAGGAGAACGGCGATGGCTCCCAACGAGCAAGCGCGCAAGAACCACGACGAGCTTTTTCCCGGCCACGTCTCCACCTTGGCGGTGACCGATCCAGAGCTTATCGAGACCTTCGACAACTTCGCTTTCGACGAGGTGCTCCGTCACGGCAATCTGGACGCCAGGACCAGGCTGATGGTTCAGCTCGCGGCGATGATAGCCTGCCAGGCGCTGCGCGAGTACCGCGTCATGCTCGGCGCGGCGCTTACCGCCGGGGTCAGTCCGGTCGAGGTCAAGGAGATCGTGTACCAGGCGGTGCCGTATGTGGGCATGGCCAAGGTCTTCGACTTCATCCACGCCACGAACGAGGCACTCACCGAGAGGGGCGTAGCATTACCCCTGCCGGGCCAGTCCACTACCTCGCCTGAGAACCGCGCGGAGAAGGGGCTTGCGGTCGAGAAGCAGATTGTTGGAAACGATGTCGTGGAGAACCTTTACGCCTCCTCGCCCGGCGATCAGCTCCACATTCAACACTATCTGTCGGCCAACTGCTTCGGCGACCACTACACGCGCACAGGCATCGACGTGCCCACGCGCGAGCTTCTCACCTTCAGCATGCTCGCCTCACTCGGCGGGTGCGACGCGCAGGTCAAAGGTCATGTCGCCGCGAACCTCAACGTTGGCAATGGCCGCACGCGGCTCATCGATGTTTTGACCCAGCTCCTGCCATTCATCGGATATCCCCGCACGCTCAACGCGCTGCGGGCCGTCGACGAGGTCGCCACGCCGTAACGATTACAATAACATTGGGAGAAACCACGATGTCACAACGCACATGGTTCATCACTGGTGTCAGCAGCGGCTTTGGCCGCCAGCTCGCTGATCAACTTCTTGAGCGTGGCGACCGCGTTGCCGGGACCGTTCGCGACACCGGCAAGGTTTCTGATCTGCTTAAGTGTTATCCCGAAGCATTCCACGCTGAAGTGCTGGACGTGACTGACACGGCGGCGATCCGTGTCGTGGTCGAACGCTCGTTCGGCCAGCTCGGACGCATCGACGTGATTATCAGTAACGCTGGCTATGGCCTGTTCGGTGCGGCGGAGGAACTCACCAACCAGCAGATCGATCAGATGATAGCGACCAATCTGGTTGGGTCGATCCAGCTCATACGCGCCGTACTGCCGCATCTTCGCGCCCAAGGCGGCGGGCGCATCATCCAGATATCTTCCTACGCCGGGCAGGTCGCGTTCCCAGGGAACTCTCTGTACCACGCCACGAAGTGGGGCATCGAAGGTTTCGTGGAGTCGGTTGCGCAGGAAGTCGCACCTTTCGGGATCGGCATGACGATCGTCGAGCCCGGCGGTGCGCGCACCGAGTTCCGCTACGGCAGCGCGCAGGTGGCAGAGCTCATGCCCATCTACGACGAAACCCCGGCGCACAGCTTCCTTGGGATGCTCGATCCCAAGAACGGTCTCGCCCCCGGCGACCCGGCCCGAATGGCGGCACGCATCATCGAAAGCGTTGACGTGGAACCTGCGCCCCTGCGCATGATGCTCGGCTCGCAGGCGCTGGAGAGCACCCTTGCGACACTGCGCAAGCGTATCGCCAGCTTCGAAGCACAGACCGATCTCGCCGCTTCCACGGACTTCCCACCCGGCGAGTGACCAGCATCGGCGCCGCAAGCTCGAAGGTGGCCTTTAACCGGATTACCAAGGAGTGACATTCATTCATAGAATTACAGAGGTACTTCCATCACATAGTGGTTTGCAGTTTTGCTTCCCCTGCCCGCCCTGTCATTGCGTCCGCTTTCCGGCGCGATTTGCGGCGCGCGAGCGACCGGATTTGGCCCACCCCGGCCGCTCAAGGTGTGGGTGCGGCAACCGCAACATATAGGTAAGCGTCCTCTGAAGGCTGCCTTGCGCGGGTGACGGGGATCGTGTGCCTTATCGTCCTTACTCACGTGAATAAGGACGGTAATGGACAAGAACCGGCTCGATATCGTGCGGATCGTGGAACGGCGGCGGAAGTGGCCGGCGGAGACGATTGCACGGATCATGGAAGAGGCACTGGCGCCGGGCGCCACGGTCGCAGGCGTAGCGGACCGGCATGGCGTTGCCCGCAGTCAGGTTTATGGGTGGCTCAGGAAAGCGCGAGCAGGCCAGCTGCCAGGAATATCCGTCAGTTCCGCCGCCTGCGCTGCTTTCGTACCGGTCAAGGTGGAAGAGCATGCCGCTCCGGCGCCGCTGCCCGTTCTCCGTCCGGCGCCTGCTTCGCGCCGCCGCGTGCCGGTTGTTGAGATTGCGCTTGGCAATGGCCGCACCATCAAGGTGGATGAAGAGATCGATCCCGCCGTCCTGGCCCGGCTTGCGGCCGCGCTCGATGGAGGCCAGCGGTGATCACGGTACCCGCCGGGGTGAGGATTTATCTGGCGATGGGGCCCACGGACATGCGCAAGGGCTTCGATGGCTTAAGCGTTTTGGCCCAGGAGGCGCTGAAACTCGACCCGTTCTCGGGCTCGTTTTTCATTTTCAGGGGCAAGCGCGGCGATCTGGTCAAAGTGCTCTACTGGGATGGGCAGGGCTTTTGCCTGTTCGCCAACTATCTAAGGTCATACTGCGTCTCCTTCAGTTTGATACGGAAGCCTTGATCGCCGCCGCCCGGTCAGTGAGCCTGTCCCAGCGGCTGCAATGTTTGGCCGGCGTATTTGGCCCAGGCACTTCATACAAATGGGCGTGGGCATTGTAGGCGCGTCTCGTGACGAGACCGTGCCCCACCCATCTGGTCAGCGTGCATTCACTGATACCCAAGCGTGCCGCCGCCTCGGCTTTAGTGAGCATTCCCCGGTCCCGGAGCCGGTCATAGCGTGAGCGGAGCTTGTATTCGTGGGCGAGATAGGCAACACGCAGAGCGGTAAACTGGGCGTCGGCGCAGCCCCGGCGCGCTGAACCGCCTGGATGAATGCCTTGCTCGTTGAGGATGGCGGCGACTTCAGGATAGATGTGATCGTCGAGGAGCTTGTCGACGAGTTCGACCACATTGGGCGGGGTCTTCACCTGTTGTGCGGAGGACTTGGGATTTTCCGCCGTCAATGTCTCGGTCCTGCCGCCCTTGAACCGGACATGGATTTTGGCCGTTCCTTCTTCCGGAAGCTTGACGAGCGTGACATCCTCAATGACGTAAGCAAGCAGCCGCTTGCGCTCACGGTTCGGCAGGCCCCGGTCGCGCCAGAGCGTTTTGAAGTCGGCCGTCATGGCGACAAGCCGGTCGCGGATTGCATCGTCGAAGGCAAGACGGTCCTCCTGCTGGCCGCGCTCTCTTTCTTCCTGCGCCTTGGCCAAGGCGCGCAGCTTGTCATTCCATTCGCGTTCGAGCGTGCCGGCGACAAGACGGTTGTTCGGATCGACGAGCATAAACCGCCGCTGTGCGAGATCGGCGTCGATCTGAGCGCGTTCAACGGCAAGGCGGCGCAGGCGGTCGGCTTCGCCGTACTGGGCTTCAATTTCTTTCCGGATCTCCAGCGCCAGCTCGACCGCAGCGGGCGTCATCATGGCGGCGACCAACTCGCCAACCGTTTCGTCTATGGGGGCGGCGGCAATGGACTGGCAGTTTGGTTCCCCCAGAGTGCCGTGGGCGCGGTCGCAGACATACCACGCCTCCATCCTTTCGCGCCGCGCGGCATACCGGACGCGGAGATGCCTGCCGCAACGGCCACACACTGCGCGCCCTTGCAGCAAAGCCGCGCCCTCCCGCGGCGGCGACGCCCGGGCGGCTTCGTATCCGCGGCCATTCGCCTCGAGGATTTTGCGGTTTTGCTGAAACTGCTCCCAAGTGATGTAGCCGGGATGGGCATCCTGGATGCAGGCGAGCCAGTCATTGCACTCACGCTTCCGTAGCACCTTTTTCCCATCGGCGGCTCGCCGGTAAGACCGCCGGCCATAGACGTAGGTGCCTGCATAACGTGGATTGTTCAAAGTCCGGATCGCGGCCGATATGGTCAGCGGCTGGAAAACCGTCTGCTTTTGATTGCGGTTGCGGGATGGAAAACGAAGTCCCTCGCTCCGGAACGCCTTGACCGTTTGGCAGGCGGACCCAACCCGCGAGAACGTCTCGAAAAAGTGGGCGATCGTCTCCCTGATATGCGCGTCGGGATCGAGCGCCACGTTGCCGGCCTCATCGTATGCAAATCCGGTTGGCAGCGGACAGCGATACTCGCCGCGGCGCACCTTGTTCAGAATCCCTCCCCGCAGCCGCGCTTTGAGGACATGAAGTTCGGCCTCGCTCATTGTTCCCTTGAGGCCAAGCAAAAGCCGGTCATTGAAGCTGGCTGGATCGTAGACGCCGTCTTCATCGAGGATCAGCGTATCGGCGAGGGCGCAGATCTCCAGCAGGCGGTGCCAGTCGGCATTGTTCCTCGCCAGGCGGGACACTTCCAGCCCCATGACGATGCCGGCGCGTCCCATGCCGGTATCGGTCACCAGGCGCTGAAATCCCTCGCGCCAAGACGCCGAGGCGCCGGACTCGCCCTGATCGCTGTCGATAACGACGATCTGGTCGTCGCGCCAGCCAAGCGCGACCGCCCGGCTGCGAAGAGCATATTGGCGCTTCGTGCTTTCGACATTCTCGAAGACCTGCCGCATCGAGGACTGCCGGATATAGAGATAAGCGCCCCGTTCGAGGTGATGGGGTTGAACTTTGAGCGATTCGTTCATGCTGCTCTCCGGTCATTGATCGTCATTGCCATGGCTGCGAGCACGTGAATGACACCACGATGCTCAAAAGGCTCTCGTGGAGCCGGGGATCGGTCGGGGACGGCCTCTTGCGGGACACTGCAGGCGGTTATTGTGCGCGCCCATGCCCACATACCTTTGTTGAGAAAGACGAATAGCCCGCTGCGGGCGTCTGGAGCCAGCGGCTCGCCAAGTGCGGCCGAGCGCAGCGCCTCGTACCGGGTGACAATCGTGGACGAGTACGCTGGCGGCTTTGCTCCGGTCACGATCATTTCGCAGTTTTTTTTCCACCAACAGCGCGCTCGATCGTTCTTGGATGCACATCGACGCCGAATTCCTGCTGGATCGCCTTCGCGAGTTCGCGCGCCCGGATCGGCTCGCCGGGAGCAAGGCGCGCCTCAAGAAACGCCAGCACCTCACTCTGGATTTTGTGCGGGCCATGGGGGCCTCGCTTCTTGGGCGCCAATCCCGCAATGCCCGCCTCCTCGAAGTTTGCCCTGGCTTGGTAATAGGTTGGCCGGGAGACGCCGTATTCGTCAGACACGTCCGTCACTGGCGCCTTCTCGACAGAGACGCGGCGCAGCATCTCGTACTTCACCTGAACGGCGTCGCGTGGATCGAAGAATCCGCCTTCCTGGAACTTCGGATCGCGGACCTTCTCAGGCGCCTGATTCAGCGCGCCTTCTTCAAGGAGGACGTCCGCCTTGGAGCGCTTGTGGTTGATGTTTGCTGGCACGTTGAATTCCCCCGCAGCATTCCAGATATCGATGCTGTAATCATAATTACGCCGCTCATAGGTGTTCCGTCAAGTCCGATGTCTAGCGCGTGTCCGCGTATACGGTCGCATAAATGACCATTATCGGTGCCTCTGCGGCGTCATTTACTTTACATCTGCGGCAAAATTATCCTTACGCTACGTTGGAGGCTCACTGTGCCTCTCTGAGCAAAGACGCGTCACCAGACTTGCGAGATCTATCAAGTCCGCGAACCGGAAGAGTGCGCGCCCTCTTCCTATGACCACTTCGGGCTCCGGGGAGGCAAGGTCAGTCCATTGCGGGGGAATGGAGCAAATCGTTCCGTCGCCGGCACGCAGCAGAAGCCTCTTGCCGGACCGGTTGTACCGCTCGCCAATGCAAGGAAGCAGATGGCCTGCGAATGGATGGAAGGGATGGGTTATGCGGACAAGCTGCGCCGAAGCGGTGGGAAGGACTGCATTCCGAGCTGAGTTACAAGCGGCTGGAGAAGGGCCGCTTCGTGTGGCCGCTCACCAAGGAGGGCTCGGTGACGCTCAGCCCGGCGCAGATGTCCATGTTGCTCGACTATCCATGTTGATACCCCTCCTGGTGAGGCTGATTGATTCTGAGATCAAGCCGGTCGATGTTGTGATCCCGGAGTTTGCGGACGCCCCCAACCACATTCGATGTATTCGCAAACAGATGCGCCCCATTGGGCTGCCTGTCGATCAAGAGACGCCCCTTCCTGATTTGAACGTAGATCCAGTTCACCGGTATATTCAGTATACTGGCAAGTTCGTTGGCGCTGAGAATGTCCGGCGGATGCCGCCACCGTGTCTGTTGTTCATCCAGCCTGACGCCCGCACGCAGCCGGATGCGCTGCACTGTGATGGGTAGCACCCTGTCCACGCAGTTCGGTGACCGGTGCCCCTCGTCTGTCAATATCGAAGCAATCTCGTCGTCGTGCAGTTTGGCGCGGGCAAGCTCCAATACACGCTCCATCATTTCTGCCCCTTTAGCGAGGTGGGTTATTGCGGAGACGCGCATTTTGACTTCGAGCTCGGTAAGCGCGCCGCCACGCCAGACAATGCGGACCCGGCTGACATCGTGCTCCCCCCGGTCGAGAACCACTTTGTCCACCAGGCAGCGCAGCAGCGCTTTGCGCTGGGCATAGGCCGTTTGCGGGTCAGCCCAGATTTCAGGCAAACGGCCGGCAAGGCGGATAACCTTGCCGTTCAGTTCCTTACCAATCGTCATTTGCATGATGCCTTGCGGCGGAGACTGACGGGCAAGCGCTTCTTCTGCCGCCCGGACCTCGTTCAACGCGGCCTCCCCAGCGGCGTTCGAGCTCGGCGGCCACAAGCCGGTTGTCGGGATCGACACGGTTGAACTGCCGCTCGGCCAGGGCTGCTTCATAGCGTTTGCGCTGCAGCTGGCGCTCTGCACCATTCCGCACAGCCTGATCGGCTTGCTGTTGAGTACGGCGCAAACGAGACAGCACATCGATCTCAGCTGGCGCCAGCGCCGTTAGAAAGGCCTGAGCCACGGCCGCATCAATCTGCGGCGCCCGCAGATACTGGCATGCTGGCAGCCCTTGATGGGAACGCAGGTGATTACAGACGTATTGGCCGCCGTTCTTGTAACGGACGTACATTTTGTAGCCGCATTTGGCGCACCATACGATTCCATGCAGTAGCAATTCGCCATCGCGTGGAACGCCCCTCGTTTTGTTGCGCATATATTCGGCCCGGTTGTCGCTCATCATAACTCGGATTTTTTCGTAGGTTCGCCAGTCGATGTAAGCGGGATAGCGGTCTTTGACGACGATCCGCCATTCACCGATGGGTCTGGGCACTTTCATTGGCAGCCGGCCATTGTCCGGCGCTTTCCGCAGGCTGGTACGCCCATAAACGAATGCACCAGCGTAGGCTGGATTCTTCAGGATCGCCGCCACTGCGGAGGTCGTGGCCTGGGCCCAATGCAAATCGCCATGGCGGTCCCGGCGGGGCAGGTCAAGGCCGCGGCTGTTGAACATGCGCATGACCTTGGCAACACTTCGTAATTTCAGAAAGGCCGCAAACACCAGCTCAAGCCTCTCCTGCACCTCGATGTTGGGATCTTTGACGGCGATACCGGTAGGATCGCGCACCAATCCAACCGGAAGCGTCAGGGCAAGCTCGCCGCGTTCTGCCTTCGCAAGCATGCCTGCCGTCAACCGGCTCCGGATCGTATGAAGCTCAAGCTCCGATATGGTTCCTTTCAAGCCAAGCAGCAGACGGCCATTCGCGCTGGCCGGATCGTAAACACCGTCCCGGTCGGCGATGAGGCAGCCGCGCATTCCACAAATGTCGAGCAGCGGATACCAGTCCGAGCAGTTCCGTGCGAGACGGGTCACATCGATAGACAAGATTAATCCAATCTCGCTCAATCCAACGCGTCCAACCAGTTCTTTGAAGCCGCTCCGCTGCGCCGCCGAGGCGCCGCTAATACCAAGATCGGCGTCGATGATGTCGATATCGGCGTCATGCCACCCGAGTTCGCGGGCCCGTTGCCGCAATGCGTATTGCAGACGCAGGCTCTCCTGATTGTTCACCACCTGTTGGGGCGTTGACTGCCGGACGTAGACCACGGCTTTCCGCGCCAGGTGCATAGGTTTGACCAGTTCGGATTTCATGAGAGACCTCCGCAAGCACCGCGGCGGCCTCGTCTGCGATTTGGCGCCGCAATTCCGGCGGCAGTATCGTCCAAAGGTCTTCCGGCTTTATCGGCATGGTCTTCAACCTGCTCAGCCACCGCGATCAGATCGTACAGCGCCTCCACACTCAACTTGGTTCGACAATCAGTCTGATTGTGTTCTTCGGTTGCGACAACCGGGATTAATAGACTTGCACCGTTTTTGTATTCAACCTCATACGAGATTGGAAAGCCGCCGCCCCGGTGAACCGAGCGGCGAATGACACGGAAGGTGCGGCCATACAGCGGATGCACCGGATCATGCACCGTCACTTCCACGGCAGAGGATTCGTCAGACTCATTAGCAGGGATATTCCTGCATACCCTCGCTTGAAGGCATCGATTGGCGGGCACCGCAAAGAACTTTTACACCTAAGATTGCAGGATGATGGCGCGAGGCCCGCGAAGCAGATAGTTCTTTCCGCATGGCGGACGCGATAGACCTTCCCAAGGATTTCGAGCAGCTCAAGGCGCTGTATCTGGCGCAAACCGCCGAGCTTGCTGCCGCCAAGGCTGGCCTTCTGTCGAAGACGCTGGAAGCAGAGAAGCTCAAAATCCAGATCGCGCGCCTGAAGCGCATGTCTTTCGGCGCCTCTTCGGAGCGCGTGAGGCGCGAGTTGGAGCAGCTCGAACTCAAGCTCGAAGACATCGAGGCTGCGGCGGCTCAAGCCGTGGCCGCGATTGAGCCAGCCGCCGCGGAGGAACCCGCCCAGCCCGCACAAGAAGAGGCAGCAAAAGAGGCACCGGCGAAAAAGCAGCGCCGCAAGCTGCCCGAAGCGCTGCCGCGCCGGGAGATCGTTCACGAACCCGCCCGCGCCTGTCTGGTTTGCGGCGGCTCCATGCGCAAAGTGGGCGAGGACGTCACCGAAATCCTCGAATACATCCCCGGCCGCTTTGAAGTGATCCGCCATATCCGTCCCGCCTGCTCCTGCCGCGAATGCGAGGCGATGGCGCAAATGCCGATGCCGTCCTTGCCCATTCCGCGCGCGCAGGCAGGCGCCGGCCTTCTGGCTCATGTGCTGATCGCGAAGTTCTGCGATCACTTGCCGCTTTACCGCCAGGCGGAGATTTACGCCCGTGACGGTGTTGACCTCGACCGCGCCACGCTCGCAAGCTGGGTTGGCAAGGCCGCTTGGCTGGTTGAGCCGCTCGCTGAGCGGATCGGCCGCCACGTCATGACGGGCAGCGTCATCCACGCCGATGATACGCCCGTGCCAGTGCTTGCGCCCGGCAACGGCAAGACCAAGGAAGGCCGGTTCTGGATCTATCTTCGCGACGAACGGCCCCATGCCGGCATCGCACCGCCAGCCGTGCTCTACCGCTATACGCCGGATCGCAAGGGCGAGCGCTGCCGCGAGCATCTTGCTGCATTCCATGGGCACCTGCACGCCGATGGCTATCCTGGCTTCGCCAAGCTTTACGAGGAGAAGGACGGCAAGCCGGCGCCGGTTACTGAGGTGGCATGCTGGGCTCACGTCAGACGTAAGTTCTTCGACGAGCATAAAAGCCATGGCTCCCCCATTGCCGGAGAAGCGCTGGCAAAAATCGGAGAGCTGTTCGATATCGAGCGCGGGATCGCCGGCAAGCCGCCTGGCCAGCGGCAAGCGGCACGGATGGCAAAAGCCAAACCCAAGCTCGATGTACTGGCGGCCTGGATGGATGCGCAGTTGCAGCTGCTTCCTGGCAAGAGCGATCTCGCGGGCGCCATCCGCTACGCGCGCTCGCGCTGGGAGGCGCTGACCTGCTATTGCGCCGATGGCCGCCTGGAGATCTCCAACAACGCCGCCGAAAACGCCGTCAGGCCTATAAGCCTTGGGAGAAAAAACTGGCTCTTCGCTGGCAGCGATGCCGGCGGCGAACGCGCCGCGATCTTCTACACGCTCATCCGCTCCGCAAAAATGAACGGCCTCGAGCCAGAGGCTTACCTGCGTGACGTTCTCACCCGCATTGGCGAGCACCCGATCAACGCCATCGATGAATTGCTGCCCTGGAACATCGGCAGACCAGCGGCTCTCCGCGCCGCCGCCTAAGCGGCCTAGTCAAGCCGGCAAAGCCGCAGCCTTCAAGGGACGCTTACGCCGTGACCGCAGCACCCTCAATTCCGGACACGAGACAGGCGGGCTCATAGCGCGTGGATTAACCCCGCCGACGTCGGCTCTTGTATAGGTAAGTAATCGGCTGTGCCTGCTCGAACTATGGCCAGAATACCCCGATATCCTCTGCCGAAGCTTCGACGCGGTGAGCTAGGTGCCGACATTCGCACCTGCCACAGCGCCGTCATGATAAGCGCGAGCCGGATCCGTGCCTCGACGCGGTATCGCATTTACTGGAAACGACCCGCTATCGCCAAAATGGCATGAATTTTTGCTGCGCTCTGCTAGGCTAACCTGGCGCGCCAGAACGGCTTTACTGCCTCGAGAACGACAAGCACCAGCGCGCCAGCTCCGGCCGTTAGTACGAGATCGTCCCAGTGCAACGGGCCGAAGCGGAAGAGATCGCTGGCAAACGGCCACAAAAGCGTCAGGCCGAGCAGCGCAGCAACCGCAGCGAGCACCCAGGCCAGCGCCGGATTCCGCCTTCCGAGCGCAGAGATCAGCGAAGCGCTGAAGGAGCGGTTGACAAAGATCAGGCTGACAATCGTCATGATCAACGAGAAGAATGCGAGAGCACGCACTTCCGTTTCTGGCATGCCGTGCCGGTAGCCAATGACGAAGATGGCGGCAACGAGCGCACATGCGAACCCGCCTTGCAGGAGACTCCACCCGATCAGGTGTCCGGAGAACAACCGGTCATCGGGTGATCGCGGCCGCCGGCGCATGACATCGTCTTCTTCCGCCTCTGCCTCAAAGACGAGTGAGCAGACGGGGTCGATCACCATCTCCAGAAACGCAATGTGCATAGGCCCGAAAAGGATAGGCAGACCGAATATCAGCGGCAGCAGGGCGAGGCCCGCAATTGGAACATGGACCGCGAATATGAAGCCCATCGCCTTTCGCAGATTGTCGAAGATACGGCGGCCGAGCCGGATGGCCTTGACGATCGATCCGAAATCATCATCAAGCAGAACGATTGAGGACGCCTCGCGCGCCACGTCCGTTCCGCGTCCACCCATCGCAATGCCTATGTGCGCTGCTTTAAGCGACGGCGCGTCATTGACGCCATCGCCGGTCATGGCAACGATTTCGCCGTTTGACTTGAGCGCGTTGACAATCCGGAGCTTCTGCTCCGGCATGATCCGCGCGAACACGGTTGCTGTGCGCACCCGCTGCGCAAGCCCGGCATCGTCCATCATCCTGAGATCGTCGCCAGTGACCACATCGCCGGTATCGAGGCCAGCCTGACGTGCGATGGCTTTGGCGGTCGCTGGATAATCGCCAGTGATCATGAGCACCTTGATGCCAGCAGTCCGGCATTCGGCAACGGCCGCGGGGACACTGGCACGCAGCGGATCGGCAAGGCCGGCGAGACCGATGAACTCGAACGCAAAGCCGCGCTGCGAATCCGGCCAGACCGTTCCCGCGAAGGAGGCGCGGGCCACGCCCAGCACACGAAGTCCTTCGGCGGCCATTGCGTCGACCTGCATGCTCAGGGCCGCACGATCTTCGGCGCCGAGGCGGCACAGGTCAGCGATGGCCTCGGGTGCGCCTTTGGCTGCAACGACGAACTCTTGCCCGCTACCCGTGGCCTGCCAGACCTGCGACATGGCGAGGAGATCGGGACGAAGACCGTACGCGTGAGCGAGTTTCCATTCTGGAGTGTGCAGATGTCCGGTCCCAGCAAGACGCGCCCGGCCAAGCTCATGGAAGGCCTTGTCCATCGGGTCGAAGGGTTCTGGCGCACTGGCGAGAATGCCGAACCCGGCTAGGTCATGGAACTCGCCGGGCAAGCTCGCGTCGTTTGCCTCACGCGGCTGAAACACCTTCCCGTCCTTCAGCCGCAACTCGGCGATGGACATCCGGTTTTCGGTCAGGGTACCCGTCTTGTCGGTACATAACACTGTCGCGGAGCCCAGCGTCTCGATCGCGGCCGTTCGCCGCGTCAGAACACCTGCCTTCGAGATTCGCCATGCCCCCATGGCCATGAACACGGCGAGCACAACCGGAAATTCTTCGGGTAGCATCGACATGCCAAGCGCGATGCCAGCAAGCACTGCATCGAGCCAACCACCGCGCAAGGCGCCATAGAGGACAACCGCGAGGACGCTCACCGCGCCACCAACCACGGCAAACACCTGTACCAGCTTTTGGGTCTGCGCCCGCAGCCTTGGCGGTTCCATCTCCAAAGTGCTGAGCGACTGACCGATCTTGCCGATCTCGCTCGAAATCCCGATCGCGGTCACCTCGCCGATGCCGGACCCGCGCACCACCAACGAGCCGGAAAACACGCAAGGCAGGTCGTCGCCGCCGGGCCTGTAGTCCTTGGATGGCGCGTCAGGTTCCACCGCAACCTTTCGCACGGGCGCCGACTCTCCTGTCAGGAGCGATTCATCTACCTGCAGGTCCTGACTTTGAACGAGAACTGCGTCGGCCGGCACCCGGTCGCCCTCGGCAAGCACAATATAGTCGCCACGCACCACCTCCCGCCCGGCAATGCGTTTGCGCTCGCCGTCTCGAATGACCAGGGCACGAGGACTTGTGAGGTCGCGAAGGGCTTCGAGGACGCGCTCGGTGCGGCTCTCCTGAACAACCGTAATCGCAACCGACATGGATGCGAATAGGAGCAGGATGACGGCTTCCTTCAGGTCGCCCAGCAGCAGGTAGATAACGCCGCCGCCCAGGAGCAGAGCCAGCATCGGCTCGCGCAACACTTCAAGGACGATGCGCAATGCCGTTCGTCGATCGGGCCGGGGTAGCTCGTTGAATCCCTCGGCGGCCTGTCTGGCTTTCGCCTCGGCGCCGGTGAGACCTGAG
This sequence comes from Hyphomicrobiales bacterium, assembly GCA_003153975.1. Taxonomy (GTDB): domain Bacteria; phylum Pseudomonadota; class Alphaproteobacteria; order Rhizobiales; family Rhodomicrobiaceae; genus Rhodomicrobium. The sequence goes on along the minus strand of PMBZ01000121.1, from coordinate 2,712 downwards.
ATGGATGGAGGGGATGATAGAGCGCTGGGCATTTCACTCTTCTTCGTTGTTCTCGATTTCACAACACTTTTCAATATCCTGGCCCGCCGCCTGTAATAGGCGCCGTCAACATGCCTCCTGCAATCAATGCTAGTTCAAGCGCCTATTTTGCCGGCCGGCGCGCTGGTGCATGCGGGCGCGCCGGACTTTGCGAAAACGCGGCATCGGAAAATGCTCACAGCGGCACCTTCGCGATCAGATGGACAAAACGTTGTGCCTGTAGTCAAAAATCTTATCGCTTGGCATTTCGCCGGTCCTTCGCTATTTCGCCAGCCAACGCATCCATTTTGGGGCGATACACACGGAGCATACCAAAAGAGCAAGTATTGTGCACCTGAAATTCTCCGATTCATCGGGACATCGTCTCTGAGTATTTTCCGAGTCTGTAAGTATCAATCAATAAATGTTTAAGCTAAGGTCGTGTCGACAGCGCCCTCGCCAAATCACTTGGGGCGGCGAGCTTCAATGATGAAACCGGCCTCCTTCACATCGGGACGGCAATCGGTCTCGAATGGGAAATGGCGCATCTGAAAATTTTCGTGAAAGGATTTCCATGAGCAAGCTCACAACCGCAATCGTGCTGTCACTATTCTTAGGCGGCGCAGTAGCCGCGAACGCGCAAACCGCGACGCCAACTATCGAGCAGGTTCCTCAAGATGCCGGCCGGCTTCTCGCGGCGCTCCCCGAGATTAAGAATGCGGTCCTCGCGGCAACCCAATACGAGAGCGGAAGCGTTGAAGTTTCGGCCACGAGCCTGGTTATCGTCGTGACCCTGGTGAACAGCGGTCAGGTTCTTGGATCGAATGCCGATCGAGAAAGTGAAGCCCGGTCAATTGCCTCAGCCATCGCCGGCGTGAGCGCAATGAGGCAGGTGTTCAAGGGCATTTCGGCGCTTCATATTGACTATATGATGCGCGAGCCGGACGGCAGCCACTCGCGGATGATCGACAAGTTCGATTTCCGTAAAGACCCCGCGGGCAGTTTCCAACACCACATCAGCTAGTGTTCCGGCACTGACGTTTACTACCGGGGCCATGGCACGCTTGCCGCCGGCCGTTGCGTCTCTCGCGCGACGCCACCAGACTGCGGTCCCAGGCGTCAGGATCGGAAATTAGCCTTAGATATCGCGCGACGAAGTGCTTGCGCAACAAGTACCAGAACCGCCGCGCTAGGTATAATCCGAACCTGTTCGCCTCGGTAAAATAGCACTATGTTTACTTATGCAGAGACGAGATCGCTGGAATAGGGGAGAGCAGTTGTTTCGCAATCCAATATATAACACACAAAGGCTTAAATATTTATCTGTGACATGCTTGATGGCACTGCTTTCGCCAGCCGCGCGTGAAATGCATGCAACGTACTACGCCCCGTCCTGAGATGACGATGCCGCGCGTCTCAACGTCCCGGCCCAGGCCGGACATCGCCGGCCGATTTGCCAACCTCGCCAAGCCAACCGCTCCGCGGCGGCTTCACACAAGAAGGAACTTCGACCATGACCAAGACCAAGATTATTCTGACGCTGGCGGCATTAGGCGCGTTTGCTGTAGGTCCTGCGTTTGCGGGCAGCTATTCCGGAACCTGCACATCCGCTCCCAAGGCCCAATGGATGACCGAGGATGCGGCCCAGGCCAAAATCACCGCGGATGGCTATACCGTGACGAGCATCAAAACAACCCGCACCGGCGGTTGTTACGAGGTCTACGCAACGGACAAGAGCGGCAAGAAAGTGGAGCTGTTTCTTGATCCGGTGACGGCAAAAATCGTCCATACGCTATGAGTGGAGAACTCTCCGCTGTGACAACCATCGAGGCCGGCCGCATCTCGCGGCCGGTTCCGGTCAAGGTGTGGGACGTCTTCGTGCGAGTGTCCCACTGGCTTCTCGTCATTCTGTTTGCGTCGGCGTGGTATTCCGGCGGAATCTGGGACGCGCCACATCTTGCGGCCGGTTATGGCGTCGTCGCTGTCGCTGTTGCACGCGTCGTCTGGGGCTTCATCGGCCCCGAGAATGCACGGTTCTCCAGCTTCGTTCATGGTCCGCGAGTGACGGTGCGCTACATCGCGGGCATGCTGCACATGCGCGCGCCACGCTATGTTGGCCACAATCCGGCGGGAGCCGCCATGGTGATCGCGTTGCTCGTAACCATAGCCGTCATTTGCGCCAGCGGAGTGATGATGACCACGGATGCGTTCTGGGGCGTGAAGTGGGTCGACAATCTTCATGCCGCATCCAGCACGTTTGCGCTGATCCTGGTTGGTCTGCATATCGGTGGCGTGATTTTTGCCAGCATCGAACATGGCGAAAACCTCGTCCGCTCGATGATTACCGGATTGAAGCGCGGTCCATAATGGGCGGGCAAGCCCTGCATCTCGTGCACTTGGTGGCCGGCAAGATTCGAACTCTCGCGCCTTCTCAATGCATTTGAATTCGTAATTTCGCCTGACGAATATATGTCTGCTTTTGGACAGGACCGCGAGGACGGCAGTGGTCACGAGGGGCCGATTTCGTAAATGATTTCAGCGGAGCCGCTTATCCCTCGGTAGCCGAACCAAGTCTGGGCAAAAATGCCGCGAATAGCCATAACGTCAATCGGCGATCATGGTCAGCGCGGCCTTGCGCTCTCCGGGTTTCAATTTCAGAAATCGCGCGCGGGCATTCTTGATGTCTCGCTCGGA
>PMBZ01000086.1 GCA_003153975.1 Hyphomicrobiales bacterium | reverse complement strand
TGGCTACAGAAGGCCGGGTTAATCTCGGTGAGCAGCTCGCCATTTGGCCCCGTCTGCGTATCGTTCAGCGCAAGATGGCGGACCGGCATATCCGGCACCTTGATCAGGCAAAGCCAATCCGAGCACACGCGATCGCGGAAACCGCCCACTTCGACCATCGAGGATAGTCCCGCCTGCATCTGGTTCGCCGTCGGTCCGTGCGGATGCGGATGCAGGATGAATATGCCGGACGGGTGGTTGGGGAGCACGTCGAACTCGTAGTCGATCACCTCCGGCAGCACGTCCGCATGCTGGTGCGGCCCCTGCGACGGCAGAATCGGCACCGTGACGTTGCCCGGCGCGGGCGGCAGCGGATTGGCGCCAGAAAAATACTTGCCGTTGTTCGATGCTACATTCGCGCTCGGGAAAGCCAGCACGTAAATCGTGTCGCCGTAGCTGTTCCGCCGCGCCGTTGGCGTCCTTGGCTCGACCAGCATGCCATGCGCGTGCAGATTAGTCGGATTATAATAAAGCAGGTTGTTCGAGGCGAAATTCGCGAAGTCCGTCTCGATGGGGAGCTGGTTCACGAAGCGGATCTTGAGCAAATCCACCGGCTTGAGCTTCAGCACCGGCCCGGTGTTTTTCGCAACCGCGCCCGGCACGCCCTCGCAGGACTGGACATTCCAGGCGGGCGAGGCTGGGTCCTTTTCGCAGATCTCATAGACCCAGGCGTCTGTCTTGACGATATCCGCCACATAAAGGTTCGGCACCGCCTTGGCGACGATCATCAAGTTGAGCTTGCCATGCGATGAGGAAAACGCCGGCGGCTCCTCGAATTCGGAATGATAATGCACCCCCGCCGACGCCGGCGTACTCGCGGCGGCAAAGGGAAGAGAGAGGCAAAGCGCCGCGCACGTAGCCTGGATTGCTCTGTAAGTCCGCATTTTAGTCGTCCCACTGCCGTTGCTCTGCCCAAGAGCGCGCTTTATCCGGCGATTGCGGCATCAATTCAATCATTTTGGGAGCGAAAAGCGGCAGGCGCTCCCGCAAGCTTTTCCATTGCCAAGCTCGCGCGCTTACGCCAAATTCGAGCCAACCAAGAACGCACCCGGGGGCTTCATGACCGCACGCATCTACAGGCCGGCGAAAACCGCCATGCAGTCTGGCCTGGCCAAGACCAAGATCTGGCTGCTCGACTACGAGCCCGGCTCCCAGCGCGAGGTCGAGCCGTTGATGGGCTGGACCGGCTCCGGCGACATGCTCTCCCAGGTCAGGCTCTGGTTCGAGAGCAAGGAGGAGGCCATCGCCTATGCGGAGAAGAACGGCATCCCCTACCGCGTGTACGAGCCGCACCCGCGCGCGATGTCGAGAAAATCGTACTCCGACAATTTCAAGTTCGGCCGCCTCGGCAGCTGGACGCATTAGCGGCGATCCGTCCGAGCAACCTCCGACTGAACCCGCGCCACGGGGTGCGCCCCTTGGGTCGCGCGAAGACCGTTTCCGGACGATTTCGTGTCCAGCGGCGCCGGAAGTTGGACGCATTGGTGCCCTAATCCTGCGCCACGCCTCAATAAAACTAGAACCAAGCGGGGATATCGCCAGATGCGCTGGCGCATGACCGCATGGCATAACGGGCGCGGAGGCGTATTGCGATGGGCAGCAACCTTTCCCTTCTGGATTCTGGCTTTCGCTTCCTGACGTCGCCGGCCGGCCCCGCGATCCGGTTGGGCGGCCGCCTCTACGGATATTCCGAGGAGCAGAAGGCCCGCACCTCCTGGGCGCTCTATAGGCCAAGCGTCATCTGGGCCTATGCGCTTTACTGGTGGTGGAGCCTCATCTTCATCTTTTACTTCGGCATGATGTGCGGCATCGCGCTGACGCCCGTGTTCGCGGCGGGGTGGCCGGGGGCCGTGTGGCTCGCGGGCGCGATTTTCTGGCGGATTGGGCTGGCGCCGGTCAAGACGCTCTTTGTGGAGTTGGGCCGCATCGGCAAATGGGTGACGCTCGCGATCACGCCGCACGTCATCTTCCTGGCGGTTTACAACAGCTTCGCCGCGAACGGCGCCACGCCGCCGCCCGGCATCGATGCGTTCATCAAGGGCTACGAAAACGCCGCGGTGACGCTCAACCTGTGGGTTGCCCCCATCGAGGACCTCGAATGGTTTTGGTGGATTGCCATCGTGCTCGCGATCCTGGTCCTGACCTGGATTATGTCGCGGCCGGCCATCCTGCGTTTCAGCTTGGGCCTCCACAAGGTGCTCCAAACCGTGACCTTCGCCGCCGCCGTGACGTCATCCATCGGCTTTTCCTACACGACGCCCGGCCTCAACTTCGATCCGAGCGTGCAGACCCGGCTCGAAGGGCACCTCAAGGACAAGCTCCGCTACGAGACCGAAATCCAGATGTCCGCCACCGTCGAGGAGTGGTTCAAGGCCGATCCTTCGCGCGCCCGCCCGCTGGCCACGCTTGCCGCGAACTACAAGCAGGNNAAGGAAATCCAACAGGCATTGAAGAAGTCGGCCCGTTCGCTGCCGCCGGAGAAGGTTCTTGAGTCGCCGCACGCGGTCCCAGGCAAGCGCAAAATCCCAGGCTCGGCTTCCGAACTCCTGGAACTCGACGCGAAGATCATCGCCGGCAACAAGGCGCTCGTTCTCAAGGCCAGGGAGGCGCGGGCGGCGGCGGTTGCGGTGATCTCGCAGCTGGCGAATGTCGCCGTCGATACCGTGCCGCTTCTCAAGGAAGTGCTGGCGGAAATGATCAACGCGGCGGCCGAGCATGCCGGCGAGCAGCTTCTCGAAAGCCTGCCCCTGGAGAAGGGCGTCAAGGCGGTCCAGGGCTCGGAGGACGTGGTGAAGGTTGCGGTGGCCTCCG
>PMBZ01000168.1 GCA_003153975.1 Hyphomicrobiales bacterium | reverse complement strand
AATTCGCCAGCGTGATGCTGGGCTTTAATCAAACGGCACTTTCTGGCGGAGAGCCAATACCTTTCCAGTCCCTTGGATGGATCGCGTATGCAAGCTTGACGGCATCGGTAGGACTAATGCTTGCGGCTCAAGCACAGATCGCCGGTATGCACAACGGCGCCTATAGCCTCGCATTATACTGGGGCGGAACCGCGGCGATCGCGTTTCCGGCCGCTCTACGCATAGCTTGGCCTTACACCCCTCCCCGCGAGAGTCTGGTGCTGATTCTTATTATGGGCATGGGACTTTATGGCGTAAAGATACTGCATAGCCCCCTGCACTTTTCCGAGTACGACGAGTTTCTTCATTGGAACACGGCCTTGAACATTATGGAGGAGCAGCATCTTTTCGGAGCTAATTCGCTTCTCCCGATCAGCCCGCTTTATCCTGGCCTTGAGATCGTAGCCACGGCGCTTTCAAACCTGTCGGGCCTATCGATTTTTGCCTGTGGATTGCTCGTTATCGGCATCGGCAAGGTTATTTTCCTGAGCGCTCTATTTTTTATCGCAGAAGCATTGACTGGCTCGCCGCGCGTCGCGGCGCTTGCCTGTATCGTGTTCATGTCGAACGCGAATTTCAGTACCTTTCATGCGACTTTCGCCTATGAAAGTCTTGCCTACGTTCTAATGGCTCTCACAATCCTGACCGCGCTCCGGCTGGCGAGCGACGATCCGTATCCCAAGCTACACCTGCTGACGGGGGCTGCTTTTGCTATTGTCTTGGCGGTTACTCATCATCTTACATCTTATCTGACCACCGCCTTTCTGGCCGCTTTCACGTTGTTGAAATCGATGGAAAAGCGGCCGGCGAAGGGGGTGGCTCTGCTGGCGCTGCTCGCTGGCGTCAGCTTGACCGCCGGCGCCGCCTGGTGGCGGTTCACTGGGGGCACGGGCTCTGGTTATCTCGGCCCGGTGCTACAACAAGGGTTTGAGGAATTCTTTGCATTGCTGACCTCGCCCGGCCACGCACGCGCGCCATTTCAGGGAGCGGACGGTGCCCAACAACCTCTCTTGAGCCGGTATACTGCCATAGCAAGCTACCTTATTATTTGTTTAGGGCTATGTACTGGATTTTTCCGCTCTCTCAGCCTCGCCGGAGGGGCTATTCAAAGACCGGGATTTCGCATTACGTGGACCAATAGCGGCTTGGTCCTCTTTACGTTGCTAACGCTTTTGTATCCTTTCAGCATACTGCTTCGGCTCACACAATCAGGCTGGGAAATCGGTAATCGCCTTGGCACCTTCGCGTCGCTTGGCGTTTGCATTGTGGTGGCTATTGCAATCGCCGGTCTCTGGCAAGGGCGTTCATCGAGCAGGCTTCGAACTGCCGCGATCGCATCGATCCTTACAATCATGGTTCTGGGCGGCGGCATCGTGGGCTGGGGAGCTAACGCAGTCAATTACCCCTATCGGGTATCCGCCGACGCTCGATCCGTCGAGCCGCTGGGAATCGGCGCCGCCGAATGGAGCCGCCTTTGGCTCGGGCCAGGACAGCGGTTTGCAACGGATCGGATCAATCAACTGCTGCTGGCGACATACGGCCGGCAAATAGCGATAACCAGTCTGCAAACGAAAGCCGGTATTTCTGGAATTCTATTCGCGAAAGAACTCACATCCGAAGAAGTGAACGTAATCAAAGAGACGGCCACCGGCTATGTGATGATCGACCTGCGTCTCACGACCGCGCTGCCAACGCACGGCGTTTATGTCGACAGCGGCGAGATACCGGAAGTCCACAGAATTCCGCCGGAGCCAGCCGCACTGTTGAAATTCGACAAACTCAGAGGCGTTAGCCGCCCCTTCGATAATGGCGCGACGATTATTTATGACGTGAGGTCATTGTATGCAATTCGCTCATCGAAATAGGCTATTACTGTTTATTGCCGTGGCGGTATCGGGTCTCACGGTAGTGGCGCTTCTGATCCCGGCATTGCGTGCCTTTGCGGCGCTTGCGTTGGTGTTCTACATTCCAGGACATGCAATCGTCCTTCTTTTCCGGAAGGATACCACCGCCAGCCATGATCGTATCTTGTACGCATCCGGCCTGAACTTGGCCGCCGTTATAGCCGGCGGCTTTTTTCTGCACATCTTCGGGTCCATGACGCCGGTTCAGTGGGCGGTTCTGCTGATCTCCGCGAGTGCATTTGCCTTCGCCTTCCGGGCCGCGCCGCAACGGCTACCGTCGATAGAACAGCCGCGTCCGCGACATACCTGGCGCGTTTCCGGTCTGGAGGCTCTGATGTTCGCCGGTGCCGCGATACTAACTGTTGGCGCGTTCGCAATCGACTGGCGCGAAGCGATGGCGCACTCGGAATTCAAGTACACCGAATTTTGGATGGTTGCGGAGGACCCAGGCAAGCCTAACGCACTCACCGCCGGCGTGAAAAACGAGGAAGGCGAGCCGGCGTCCTACGACATCGAGTACACGGTCGACGGGCAAATCGCGGGTCAATCGGCTTCGTTCCGCTTGGCGCCAGGCGAGGTTTGGACCTCGGCGTTGAATACCGGCATCAGGGCAGACCGGGTCCAGCGAGTGGAAGCCTGGCTATTCAAAAACGGCGATCGTCACACCGTGTATCGAAGAGTTTGGGCAGACATCGGCATTGCGGGCCGGGAGGATTTGTAGATGCGTGTTTTGATGCTCGCGCAATTCTATCCGCCGGTGTCGGGCGGCGAGGAGCGCCACGTCCGGAACCTGAGCATCGATCTTGTTCGCCGTGGGCACGACGTTGCAGTGATAACAACAGGTCAGCCAGGATCGCAAAGCGGCGAAATCGAAGATGGCGTAAAAGTCTATAGGCTTCGGGGAACGGTGCAGCGAACCGATGCGTTTTTTTACAATACCAGTCACCGCCAAGTTCCACCCTTTCCCGATCCAGAGCTTCTATACGGAATGCGGCAAATCGTACTTCGCGAGAAACCGGATGTGGTGCACGCTCATAATTGGCTATTGCACTCATATCTACCGCTGAAGCCCTTGTCTGGAGCGCCACTTGTCTGCACGCTCCACGATTTCAGCTTAATTTGTGCCAAGAAGAACGCATTATACGAGGGGAAGGTTTGCACCGGACCGGCACTGACCAAATGCCTCGCTTGTGCAGCCCGGCACTACGGTATTTTCAAAGGCAGCCTCACGGCGGCGGCGAACTGGGGGTCGTGGGCTATCGAGGGGAAGCGGGTCGATGCGTTCATCGCGGTGAGCAAGGCGGTCGCTGAGGGCAACCGTTTGGACCGGCTGGGCACGCCGTATCACGTCATTCCGAACTTTGTTCCAGACGACATCGCTATGTTCGAGCCGGAGCCGCACGGCTTGCTCCAAAACCTTCCCAACGCTGGCTATATCCTCTTCGTTGGAGACCTGGATTACAAAAAAGGGGTTTCCGTTCTGCTGGAGGCCTATTCGGCGCTGGAAAACGCACCGCCGCTTGTCTTGATTGGCCGGCCGTGCCCGACCATGCCCGCTGCCATACCGCCTGGAGTGTCCGTCTTTTACGAGTGGCCGCATAGTGCGGTCATGCATGCCTGGAAGCGCTGTCTTTTCGGAGTTCTGCCGTCGATTTGCGCGGATGCCTGCCCAACTGTAATCATGGAGGCCATGGCATCGGGCAAGGCGGTTGCCGCTACCGCCATCGGCGGGATTCCGGATTTGGTGGTTCACGCGGAAAGCGGCCTGCTTGTGCCTCCGGCCGATGTGCAATCGCTCACGTCGGCCTTGCGCACGCTTATTGGCAATCCTGAGCTTCGGCAAGGCATGGCATCGGCGGCTCTCGGCAAAGTAGAGATGCTGAAGGCAAAATCGGTCGTTCCCCGAATTGAGCGCCTCTATGAGCGCCTTCTTTCTCCGGGCCGCCTCCTGGCGTTGGGGGAGGCACAAAATGCAGCCTAGTTCAAGCGAAATTACTCCGCCAGGCGCCTTCACGGCCCCGGTCGCGACAAGCGCAAGCCCCCCCGTGTCGATCGTTATCTGCGCTTACACCCTGGATCGCTGGGAAGACCTTTGCGAAGCGGTGAATACCGCTCGCATTCAGGAGCCGCCGGTGGAGGATATCGTACTCGTTATCGATCATAATCGAGAGTTGGAAGCGAGAGCGCGAGAAGCGTTTCCCGGCGCCGCCGTGGTTGCAAATCATGGAAAGCCGGGAGCGTCGGGCGCAAGAAATGCAGGGATCGCCCGCGCCCGAGGCGAAATTCTGGCATTTCTAGACGACGACGTGCGGGCAGACAAACTTTGGATCTCCTGTTTACTGGCTGAATTCGAAGACCAGGGCGTCGCTGCGGTATTTCCGTTGGTGGAACCGCGGTGGGAGGGGGCGCGACCGTCTTGGTTTCCCGATGAATACTTGTGGGTGGTAGGCTGTTCCTACCGGGGGCTGCCAAAGCGAAGACAAGAGGTCAGAAATATAATTGGGGGTGCATGCCTCTATCGCCGCTCTCTTTTTGTGCTGGCAGGCAATTTCAGCGATAGGCTTAATCGTACGTCCGGTACGGTGCCCATAAGCGGCGAAGAAACCGAGATTTGTATACGTGCGTCCAAGCATCTGGCGGCCCGGTTTGTCTTCCAGCCAAGCATGTCCGTCTCCCACAAAGTGCCGGCGCGCCGCCAGACTTGGTACTATTTTACCCTGCGCTGCTATGCGGAGGGCCTTACCAAAGCCTATCTGACCAGCCTTGTGGGATCGGAACGCGGGCTTTCCTCGGAGCGTAGCTACGTCCTGCGCACGCTACCCGCGGGCATGGCGCGGGGAATTGGCGATGCCATCTTCCGCTTCGACGTTAGCGGCCTTGGCAGGGCCGCAGCCATCGTCTGGGGGTTGGCTTGCGCTTGTCTCGGGTATGCACAGGGACGCGTTTATTCGTGGCTTCGGAATGGCCGCGTTTCTGCCCGGCACGGCCCAAAGCTGCCAATCGGCGTAGGAAAGGGATCTACCCCCGAGTTGAGCCCTGGCCGTTCGAGCGCTCCATCGGAAAAAGGTTAAGCGATGCTTGTAAGACAGATGTGGCCGGTCAAGCAGTTAGGACTGTTGGGGCTTCGTTCCGTATCGCGCGCCAACATTTGGCCAGGGCTCTCCGCTCTGGCGGGCAATTCGCTTCGGGTTCTGATGTATCATCGTGTTTGCGACCCGGACGCCCACGGTTTTTTTGGCATGAAATCGGTTGTAAGCGCCCGCCCGGATCAATTCGCGGCACAAATGGACTATATATCCAAATACTACAATCCTATTAGTATCGGCCAATGCGTGTCCTGGATTTATGAGAATAAACCTCTGCCTTCGCGTGCGGTGCTTATCACCTTCGACGATGGGTATCGAGACAATATGACGATTGCACTTCCAATACTATCGGCAAGAAATATACCGTTCTCGGTGTTTGTGGCGACAGGTTACTTAGACGATGAGCAAGCGTTCTTCTGGGATTGGGCAAGTGAAGCGTTTTGCCAAAGCCATGTCAAAGCCGGGTATCTTCCGGAGCTGGGAGATCGCAATTGGACAAACGGATGCAGCCAGGCAATCGCGGCCGAATGGATTAATGCCGTGGCCCCGCTTGGCGGGAACGCACGCGCAAGCGCGATCGCCGGCTTGTCCGGAATTCTCGATTTCCCGGTTACGAGACCTCCGGCCGGTACTTATCTCACCTGGGCCGATCTTGAAGAGTTGAGCCGGCAAGGATGTACGATCGGCGCGCACACTGTCACGCATCCCATGATGATCGGCTTAAGCGCCGGGCAGGCTCGCTACGAACTTGCAACCTCGAAAGCGGAACTGGAGAAAAGATTGGGAACCCCAATTTCGAGCTTCGCATTCCCTTTCGGCCGTACTGACGAGTATGACACCGCGTACCTGCCTCTTCTTTCGGAACTAGGCTTTAAGATCGCATTTCGTAGCACGGGGGCGTTTAATTTAAGAAGCGAGTGCCGCCGCAATCCTTACGAAGTCCGCCGTTGCGGGATCGGTTTGAACGATACGCTTGAGGACGTCGCCTTTTGTGTGTCGGGAGTACCTCGCCTGTGGCAGCACTAACCGCGCAAAGACATCGGCACTGGCAATCGTGTGCTAACGCCACCATTCGCGCTGACGCGCGATGGGGAGGAGAAAGAAAGCGACAAATGCCGCATTGGCAAACGCGCCCCGATCTGGACCGCCAACGTTTGGCCGGCAGGGCCAAACTCTATGTTGCCGGCGCATTCGGCGCCCGCCTGGACCGGCTCGCCGCGGGAATCCGGTCGGCACGCCATGCCTGGTCGCTCCATGCCACACTCTTGCGCAACGCCGCCGCTCTTGCGACCGGGGCATGGGCAAGTTCGGTATTCGGTTTCGTGTATTGGTGGGTTGCCGCGCGCTATCTATCGCTTGAAACTGTTGGATTAACAGCTGCTGCCATTTCGATTATGTCTCTTATCGCACTAATCGCGGAACTTGGGCTTGGCCCGCTATTAGTCGCAGAGAGCCTATCGGAAGGAAAAGAGCAAATAGGACTTATATCGGCAGCGCTGATAACTGCTCCAGCCACCGCACTTTTGCTAGGCGTTCTATTTATATACGTTTCAAAAGCGATCCCGGTGAACCTTGGCGGCATTACGGGCTCCGGGTACCTGTTGTTCCTGCTTGGCTGTAGTGTGACTTGCTTCTCGACGGTGCTTGCATGCGCATGCACCGGGCTACTTCGAAGCTCGCTGGTAATGGGCGAGAAGTTTGCGTTTTCGCTTATCAAGCTGACACTTCTGGCGCTTGTCGTGGCACAGTCCGGTTCCGCGGCAACAGAAACAATGGTGTTTGCAACCTGGGTGGGCGGGCAGACGGCTTCCGCCTTGGCCTTCGCACTGTATTTAGCCACGACCCGTTCCGGCCTCCTCCACCCGCGATTTAATGCTCTCCGGAAACTTATTCCAACTTCTCTTTCCCACTATGTCCTTAATCTTGTAATTCTAGCTCCGGCAATGGCAATGCCGTTTCTGGTTGCTGTCATTCTTTCGCCGGCCGTAACGGCTGCGTTCAACGTATCCTGGATGATATTCCGAGTGTCGACCCTGCTGCCAACGGCGCTTTCGACAATGATATTCGCCGTGGCACGTTCCGACCCCGGCTATTGTGCTTCGCGTGTACGGCTCGCGCTGCTTCTTTCCGCAGGCTGCACAATTGGCGTTTTTCTTTTCCTCTTTCCGTTTTCTAATGTTGTGCTTATGATATTTAAGCCTGAATATGCAGAAATCGCATCGTCTAGCCTTCAAATATTATGTATTAGCTATTTTGCGGTTGCCCTGAATTCCGTTTATCTTGCCTTAAATAGGATCGGCGGCCGCATGCTATTCGCCTCCTTGGTGTTCGGCATTGGGGGCTTTGCGGAGCTTTTCTTCGCGTCGGCTGGCGCCTTTTTGGGGGGGCTGCTTGGAATGTCTGTCGGATGGGTAGCGGCGACGCTATTGCAATCCCTTTTCATGGCGCCTGCTGTGTTGAGTGCCGCAGCCATTAAGCCGGAGAACAGCACTATTTTCGTGGCGCGAGGCAAAAATGCGTGACAAAGCCGGGCGCCAATTCAAACGGATCGAGCAAACTCGGCTTTTTTTGAGTTATTCGGAAGGAATGCGAGCCTGCCGGCGTCCTCGTCTCCGGAGCGGTTCGACGGTTGGTCTAAAAGTGGCTAAGTTTTTCATTGCGTTAGTCACGCTGCTCGCGTCTTTTGAAAGCCGGGCAGATGAAACGAAAGCTGTTTTAGCTGACTTTGTAGGTCGCGAAGGCACGCACTTTACTCTTAATGGCAAGCCATTCTTTGTGGCCGGGGTAAACAACCACTACCTTACTTTTGGGTTGCCTTCGGAAGTTGTGCGGGTGCTGGACGATAGTGTGGCAATGGGGGCGACAGTGGTGCGTACATTCGTACAGCCGGTTATCGGCTCGCCCGACGGCAAGACGAAAGAGACCATTTGGGAATGGCGCAATAACGCCTCCTCCAGCGACATGGGTGTGCATGGCACCTATCTGATTTATTGGGACTCTTCCCGAAACGCCATGGCTCTTAACGACGGGCCGGATGGCATGCAAAAGCTGGATTTCGTGCTCGCCGAAGCGAGAAAGCGGAACCTCAAGCTGATTATTGCATTTCTAGACTTCTGGGACTACGCGGGCGGCTCGCAGCAAATGCGCGCTTGGTATGGAAGCAAAGACAAGAATACATTTTTCTTCCAGGATGAGCGCACTAAGCGAGATTACAAGACTTTGGTTAGCTCTATACTGCTCCGTGTGAACACGCTTAATGGTATTGCGTACAAGGATGACACAACCATTTTCGCGTGGGAGTTGATGAATGAACCGAATATCGAGCCAAAATCTCTTTCTTCGAGCTGGATTTCCGAGATGTCGGCTTACGTTAAGTCAATCGACACAAATCACTTGGTGACCTCCGGACACGGTAACGTGGAGAGTTTGGCAGACATTGACATTCCTTCGATCGATTTTGCGACCTGGCACGGTTATCCACTTTTCTACAAGTGGACGGTAGACGATATGGACAACCGGATTGTTTCCTATTGCCGCGCGGCCGCCAAGGCTGCAAAGCCGGTTCTTCTGGAGGAGTTCGGTTATGCCCGGTCCAACGCCGATCAATTCGCCGCCTACCGGCAATGGATCGGCACAATCCATCGCGACCCCAGCTGTGCCGGATGGCTGGTCTGGCGGCTTGTGTCGCCTCAGGACGATCTCCGCTACCCCAAGGACGATCACGAACAATTCGACGTGCATAACGATGGAGGGGGGCTCTGGAACGTCCTCAGGGAAGGGGCGCTCCAAATGTCCCAGAAGGCGGCAGCTCTTGAAAAGATAAATTCCGGTGGAAGGAAGCCGTAGGCAAGACAAGGAACGCAATGACGAATTCTAGTACCTTTGGTGTTGGCGATTGGGTGGAAGTGCGCCCTATGGCGGAAATCCTTCCGGCCCTCGATGGCACTAATAGTTTGGCAGGCCTGCCGTTCATGCCAGAAATGGCCGGATTCTGCGGCAAGCGATTCCGCATCGTCAAATTGGCCCATAAGACATGCGATCCTACGGGTTGCTCGAATCTGAGACGCATGGAGAATGCCGTGCATCTCGATGCTCGCTGCGACGGGAGCGGGCACGACGGCTGCGAGGCCCGGTGTCTCCTCATCTGGAAAACCGATTGGCTGAAGAGGGTCGAGGGTGACTGCGAAGCACGGCCACCGGCCGCGTCGCCTCAAGACATCGACAGGTTGCAACAAACAACGCGCGTCGATGCCAAACGATATCGATGTCAGCTCACACAATTGGTGGATGCGACCACAAACTTGCCGCCATCCAATATCGGCCACTATCTCGATGACCTGACTTCGCGGAACGTCCCACCTAAACTGTTTTTCAAGACAGTCTCGGTTGCTCTGGCCAAAGAACTTATCTCGCGAATCCTTGGCCCTCTGGCTGGTAATGCCGTCAGGCGGTTTATGTCGAATCCTCCGGAGTCGCCGCGGATGACGGTAACCGAAGTTTTGAACCTTCAACCGAATGACCTCGTTCAAGTGCGTTCCGAGCAAGAAATACTAGCCACCCTCGATAATAATTGGAAGCATCGCGGCCTCCGCGTCGAACGCGAGATGTTCCGGTATTGCGGAAGGACCTTTCGTGTGTCCCACCGCATTGAAAAAACGATCAGTGAACACACTGGAAAGATGCTCCGATTCAAGAACGACTGCATCGTTCTTGACGGAGTTGCGTGCAGGGGGCTCGATAACCGGGCGCGCTTGTTCTGTCAAAGAGCCCCCTTTTACTATTGGAGAGAAGCTTGGCTTCGGAGGGCCGGCGATGCCTCTTGATACAGGAGCGATATGCAATTCCTTCAATGTCGAGATCGTCTACCTGGAGAACGGGGCCGAAGTCGAGGCGGTGCGTCCGCAATGGCAGGAGCTGGAACGGCACGGGATATCCACGGTATTTCAGTCCGAGGCATGGCTCCTGCCGTGGTGCCGGCTGATATCGCCAAAGATAAGAGCCGGCGTAATTTTTATCACGGTGCGTGACGGCTCGGGCCGGGTGACGATGTTTTTGCCCTTGTGCCTGCGAAGGAGTCATGGCCTCTCCATCGTCGAATTCGCCGATGGTGGCTTGGCCGATTATGCCGCCCCGCTCATGGCGAAAGAACTCGCCGCAGACGATTTCCAGCAAATTTGGGAGACGATCCTGGGCCGGCTTCCGAAGACGGACCTTATCCGCTTCGAAAAACTTCCCGGACACGTCGCCGGCTACACCAATCCGATCACCCTGCTGCCTTGGGTCCATAAAATGGATAATTTCGCGGCATGGGGGGTCTCTCTACCCTCATGCCGCGGTGACTATGACAAGACGGTGCGATCCAGGGACAAGAAAGAAATTCGTCGCAAGCGTAAGAATTTGATTGAAGCCCTGGGCGATATTTCGCTCATTCACGGGAATACCGGCTCCGAAAAGAGGCACATTTTCGATACTTTGCGATCGCACCGGCGGGCTCGCTTCGGAAAGCTAAATCGCTTCGATATTCTGAACGACCCCGATTACTTGCAATTCTATGAAGAGCAGGTCATGGGTTCCGGGGTAGCCGTGGTTTCCGCTCTTAAGGCCGGCGATAAGCTGATCGCCACCATGCTCGGCGTCTATTATCAGAACGCCTACCTCCTGCTGATGCATTCGTTCGATTCCGGAGTCGAAAGCTTGTCTCCAGGCATTGTCGCGATCGACGAAATGACTTCCTATCTCATCGGGAAGGGAACCACATATTTTGACTTCACCATCGGCAGCGAAAGCTACAAGAAGCAATTCGGCGTAAACAAAAGTTCAATCTACACGGGAACGCTAGCTCGCTCCCTGAAAGGAATGCTCTACCTTTCTGCTTATCGTTTCACTTACGCAGTTTATCAAAAGCTTAAACGATTTAAACCTTATCTGGCGTTCCGGAAGACGAGGTAATGTGCGCGAAAGTTGTTCAGTCAGCTTGGCCGTGTTCCGGAAAGCGCTCAACCGGCTCCCGTGGCTGCCTTGCGCAGGCGATGTGGAGGCAAGCCGGGCGAAGTGCACGCGGCGGGTGCCGCCCATGCGCTCGCGCGCGCCTTCGGCTAAATTGCACCGGGCTACGCCTGTGCCGCGTGCTCGTAGATATCTTCCTCCTGCGCATTATGCAGCCGGACCAGCGCCTCGATCGACTCGATCGCGCGCTGCGCGTCGCGAATGAGGTAGCGGCCGGCATCCTCTCCGGAGGCGCAGGAGGCAATGCGGTTGAGGAGCCTCGCCTGATGCTGAATTTCGCGATGTGCGCGGCTCATGGCGGCAAGGCCGGATAGATCGGGGAGCCGGGCGGAGAGTTCGGGAAAGAGGGCGGTTTCGTCCTGCCGCTCGTGCTGGACGACCGTCCGCTGTATGAGCGCGTCTGCCTCCAGGATTAATGCGAGGGCCGCCGCTTCGTCCGCATCGTCGAGCGCATCGGCGATTTCACGAAGCCGGTTCAGAACTTGCTCGACGGCTTCATGAGTTTCCCGCAAGCGCTCCGGGACAAGGGCCGTGCGGCGGCGCAGCATGCGCTCCTCTCCCGAAAATAGCGCTCTAAGTGCGTTAAGGATCACGAGAACGTCGATTACCTCCTGGGTGACGGCGGCGGCAACGGGTGTCAGTAAGCCAACCGCCGCCGCGATCATGGCGGCGGCCGAAAGCACCATTCCCGCAACGATGCTTTGCCGCGCGATTGCTCGGGTCCGGCGCGCGATGCTTACTGCCTCGGCGACCCGGTCGAGACGGTCCACAAGGATAACGACATCGGCCGCCTCGGAGGAGGCGGTTGCCCCGCGCGCCCCCATGGCAACGCCGGCATCGGCCGCGGCAAGTGCCGGCGCGTCGTTGATGCCGTCGCCGACCATCACGGTGGGATGAAGCTTGCGCTCCGTGGCAACGGCCTCCACCTTGTCCGCTGGCGAGCGGTCCGCCAGCACCGTATCGAGATCGAGGGCCGCGCCGACGGTCTCGGCCGCATCGGCGCGGTCGCCCGTCACCATTACCATGCGGACAACGCCCGCGGCGCGAAGAGCCAGGATCGCGCGCGGCGCTTCTTTCCGCAGTTCGTCGGCGAGCAATATCGCGCCAATCGCAACATCGTCTCTTGCTACAAAGACGCAGAGCGCCGAGCGCCATGAGGCACGCCTCAACGCGCGCACCGCCCATTCGGGCGGCTTGCGGCTTCCGAAAATCATGGAATCCGAGCCTGCCCGGATGCGATGCCCGCCGATTGAGCCTTCGAGGCCCGCCCCCACGGCTTCATTCACGGAATGCGGGACCAGCAGGGCCAGCCCTCGCGCCCGCGCCGAGGCCACAATCGCGGCGGCAAGCACATGTTGCGATGCTTGTTCGAGCGATGCCGTGAGCCTCAGCACCTCTTCCGCGCTTTCGCCCGGTGCTGCTTCAATGGCGGCGAGACGGGCTCCTCCCGCTGTCAGGGTTCCGGTCTTATCGAAAAGAACCGTATGCGCTTTGGCGAGGGCTTCGAGCGGCCCGCCGCCCTTGATAAGAATGCCACGGCGGGCGGCCCTCGAAACGCCCGCGATGAAGGCGACCGGCGCCGCAAGAATAAGCGGGCATGGTGTCGAGGCCACGAGCACGGCGAGTGCGCGCAAGGGATCGGCCGACATAATCCAGGCAGCCCCGGCGAGCAGGAGCGTTACGGGCAGCAGCAGCAGCGCATATCTGTCTGCCATGCGGATGAAGGGAGACTTTGCGGTCTGGGCCGCTGTCACCATGCGGATTATGCCGGCATAGGTGCTTTCGCCGGCGGTTGCGCTCGCCTGGAATTCGAACGCTTCGCCGGCGTTGACCGCGCCGCTGCGCACGCCCTCGCCAGCGGAGCGCGAAACCGGGATAGGCTCGCCTGTCAGGGCCGATTCGTCGAGTGTCGCGCCTAACGACAGGATGACGCCGTCGGCGGGCACGATTTCTCCCGCCCGCACAAGAAGAATGTCCCCTGCCCTGACATCGCCGGCGGGAATATCGGTAACGCGATCTCCATCCCGGCGATGGGCAGCACGCGGCGCCCTTTCCACGAGCGCTTTCAGATCGCGCTTGGCGCGTGACACGGCAAAATCTTCGAGCACATTGCCGCCCGCATACATCACCGCGACCACGGCGGCGGCAAGCGCCGCCCCCAGGGCCAAAGCCGCGATCATCGAGATGAGAGCAACGGCGTCGACTCCCATCCGGCCAGACTTGAGATCGCGGGCTATCGAAAAGCAAAGCCCCAGGATCACGGGCACGGTTCCGCCAATCCAGCACCATTGGGCAGCCGCGGGCCGGTCAAAGGCCGCCGCCGCCAATCCCAGGCCGAGCGCCGTCAACGCCACCAGAATTAGCGCCCGGCGTAAGAGGTGTTCAATTTTCATCCCGCACCTTCCCAATCGATGCCGCGCCTCGTAAATAGACCGGGGGGCCGGCCGGCGTACGCCCAAGGATAGGGCGGAAACCGTGAAATGAGGCTCAACGCCTTCTCGATCTTCAGTCCGCCCGTACCGCCGGATATAGGCTCCGTGGCCTTCGCGGCGCCAGCCGCGCGCCTGCCACCTATGCGCGCCGGCGTCTGTCAAATTCCCAACAATTGCACCCAGCCCGCGAATAGCACGGCCTTGCCAAGGTCCTCCCCGCCCGGCGGGGTGCACCTTCCGGCGGAAACCGGGCGCTTCGCCCCTCCCCCCGCGCGATTACGTCTCCGGCCGGGCGCCGGCGGAAATCCGGGAGCAGAGCCGGGACGAATGGAACGGCGCACGCGGCCTTCGCTAGTGCGGCAAGCGCCGCTGTGCTAAAGCTGCGCCGATTCCACGGCGACGGATGGACCATGAGCAGCACAAGCCCTTCGACTCCCCGATCCCATGGCGCCCGCGCCATGCCGGAAGGCAGCGTTCCAGCGATGGCGCTCGCGGCGCTGGGCGTCGTCTTCGGCGATATCGGCACGAGCCCGCTTTATACGCTCAAGACCGTTCTGGCGCTGGACGGCGGCGGGCAGGCGGCGGCCAGCGCCACGGCATTGGGCTCGCTCTCGCTCATCGTCTGGACGCTCGTTGCCGTCACCACCGTTAAATATGTGTCCGTGGCGATGCGCGTGGACAACCGCGGCGAAGGCGGCATCATGGCGCTGATGGCGCTGCTCGGCGGACGCAAGAAAAAGCCCGGCGTCATCGTCGCCTTCGGCCTGTTCGGCGCGGCCCTGATCTATGGCGACGGCGCGATCACGCCCGCGATCTCGGTGCTATCGGCGCTTGAAGGGCTCTCGATCCTGACACCCAAGCTCGACGCCTATATCGTGCCGCTGACGGTGGCGATCCTGGTTGTCCTGTTCCTGGTGCAGCCGCGCGGCACCGCGGCCATCGGCAAGATGTTTGGACCCATCATGCTCGTTTGGTTCCTGGTCATGGGCGTGCTTGGCATCTGGGGCATTGTGCAACATCCGTCCGTGCTTGCCGCGCTGAACCCGCTTCTTGGGCTCGGCTACCTCTTTTCAGGAGGGGCAGGCGCGTTCCTCGTGCTGGGCGCGGTTTTCCTTTGCGTGACCGGCGCCGAGGCTCTTTACGCCGATATGGGCCATTTCGGCCGCCGTCCCATCCAGGCCGCCTGGCTCGCCATCGTCTTCCCCTGCCTCGTGCTGAACTATGCGGGTCAGGCGGCCCTCGTGCTGAACGGCACGCCCGCCAGCGTGAATACGTTCTACGCGCTTTGCCCCAGCGTTCTACTCATGCCCTACGTGTTGCTGGCGACCGTTGCCACCATCATCGCGAGCCAGGCCATCATCACCGGCGCGTTCTCGATGACCCGGCAGGCGATCCAGCTCGGCTGGCTGCCGCGCCTGCGCATCGCCCAGACCTCGGCGCTGGGCTACGGGCAGATTTACGTCGGCGCCGTGAACTGGCTGCTCATGGCCGTCACCATCGTGCTGACGCTCCTGTTCAAGAAGTCCGATAACCTCGCCGCAGCTTACGGCATCGCGGTTTCGGCGACCATGCTCATGACCTCGGTGCTGCTTTTCATCGCCATGCGCGAGCATTTGCGCTGGAGCCTCCCCGTGAGCGCCGCCATATCGGGCTGCTTCATCCTGGTGGATAGCGCGTTCTTCCTCGCCAACTCAGCCAAGATCGCGGAAGGCGGCTATGTGCCCCTCGCCATCGCGGGCGTGATTTATGGCCTGATGTGGGTCTGGCATACAGGCCGCAACGCCCTCATGCACACGATCGTTTCGAAATACGTTCCGGTTGCCGAATTCATGGCCGGCCTTGAGAAGAAGGGCGTGCCGAGGGTGCCCGGCACGGCGGTGTTCCTGACCCGCTCCAAGCGGGGCGTGCCCCCGGTCATGGCCTGGCACGTCAGGCATAACCGCGCCTTGCATGGGAAGATCTTCGTCGTCAACGTCTGCGTCGAACCCGAGCCCTGGGTCGAGCCGCAGGACAGGCTGCATTTCTTCCAGGAAGCGCCGGGCTTCTGGCGCGCCACGGCCAATTTCGGCTTCATGGAGCGGCCCGATATCCCGGTGGTGCTGCAGGAGGCGAAGGAGCGGGGCTGCGATATTTCGCTTGAGGATGTCACCTACTATGTCGGCCACGAGACCGTGGTTTCCCGCGAGGACGGCTCGGGCATGCCCGAATGGGCGGAGATCCTGTTCGCCGCCATGGAGCGCAACGCCGCGCATGTGACCGACTTCTTCAAGCTGCCGGCCGACCAGGTTGTCGAGATCGGCCGCCAAGTCGCGATCTGAAACCTGTCCGGCGTATTAAGCGTCCTCTTCAAACAGGCGGGGCACCGCGAAAACCGCTGGCCGCGGCTCAGCGGATTTCGCAACAGGCCCACGCTCGATTTAGCAATGCGTGTCGCAGGCGACTTCCTCGCTCTTCTCGATAGACCCTTTCATCGGTGAGACGGTTTCACGGAAGCATTTGCCGCCATCCTTGATGATGCGAACGACTTTGTCGCCATGTCTTGCCTGGCACACGACCTCCATGCCACCCTCTTGCGCCAGCCGGGCCGCGCCGGCTCCGGCCGCGCTCCTTAACTGCCCAAAGCCGCCGGCGTTTGCCGCCGGAACCAGGAGTTCCAGGATCGAGGCGGTTTGCGTGCCCGGCTTCTGGAGCTGGTCGAACGCGATCCATTCATAGGCGCTGCGCCCAGCGTCGCCGGTGATCTTGATGGCGATGTCGCCGGTCTTGTGGCATGCGCCAACCTGAACCTTGCTGTTGTTGGCGGTCAGCAAGGAGCGGTATTCGATCTTGCATTCGAGGTTCTTCATCCAGAGATCGTACTGTGCGAGCCGGTGAGGCACTTCACGGAACGCGATGCCGTTGGCCCAGGAATAATAGAGGTTTTGCGCGGTCGGGATCGCCGCCGCGATCGAAACGATCAGCACGGCCGCCTGGATGGCCGGCAGCACCTTTTTCACCGCATGCCCCACGCGCTCCTGCGCGGCAATTCCACCTGATTGTCCGTTCACGATATCCCCTTTTCGAATGGTTTGCGGCCCGCCGGCCGGTCCATGACTTTGCGGCCATGCGGGGAGATATCCGCCTGTTTGTGTGCTAAACATGGCAGTGTCCCGCCAAACTCTTGAGGTATTTTCACCACATTGTTCAATTCAAGCTGATTACACCAAGGATGGGACTGCAAAGGCGAAGGAAATACTTATGAAGAAGACATTGGCCGCGATATTTGCGCTTGGCATACTCGCGGCGTTGCCTGCCGACGCTCAGGCCGGCGCCGTAAGGCCAACGCTTGGCACGGAAGCAGCAAGTGCGATCGTAAAAGTTGAGTGGGACGATTACCACGGCCGCTACCGCAGCCACAATCGCCACGGCTCAAGCTCAGGCGGGTTCGGCTACGGCGAACGCGAGGGCGGGTATGGCGGACACTACCGCTGGCGCAGCCACAATCGCCATGGCTCCAGCTCAGGCGGGTTCGGCTACGGCGAGCGCGACCGCGACGGCGGACATGAGCGCCACCGCAGCCACCACCGCTACGGCTCGGGTGGATTCGGCTACAATTGACGATCCCAAATTTGAAGCGGCCTTCCGGGCCGCTTCTTACCTTTGGCGCTAGTCCCGTTCGCTCTCCTGCTGCTGGATGTGCACCTTGGTTCCGATTGCGTTGAATACGCCCTTCAGGCTCGCCCCTGCTTTTGCAACGCCGCTAACGATCATGACGGCGATCAGCGCAGCCAGAAAGGCATACTCGATGGAGGTTACGCCGCGCTTGGACCCAAGCTTGAGCCAGCGGGCGCTCGATATTAATAATTCGATAATACGGCCCATAAACAACTCCATCCGTGAGGTAACGCGGAAGTTACCCACCACGGCGTTCGCTCGCAAGAGTTGTGAACATGTAAGGTTAGCGGGCCGCGAAATTTCGATTTAAATAGCCGGCCGGCGCGAACTGCATGCCCCCCCCCCAGGAGACACGCCATGGTTCGCGCGCATCCCCGAAATGGTGCGCGGACATGAGCGGCTGCGCTGCGAAGCAACGCAAGGCGTCCGGCAGCCTATACTTCTTCCGCACAGAGGACAGGCGCGATAGCTTTGCCATGCGGCGGCGCCCCGCTTCCCCTCCCTGCCCATCAAACCGGACATGCCGATTTCCAGCATCTGGCTTCCCGGCTGGCTTCTCCTGACGCATGCGATTTGATTGACAGCTATTGGCAAGGCCGTTACTTCGAGCAAAATGAAAGCTCTGCCTTCCCTTTTGGAAGCGTTTCCCTTGACGGAAATAATGCGGGCAGGTTGCAACTATAGGTGGCGTACAAGGCATGACTACCTACCGGCCTGACATTGATGGGTTGCGTGCCATTGCTATCGCGCTCGTTCTTATGTTCCACCTGAAAGTTGGTTTTACGAAAGGTGGATACGTCGGCGTAGACGTATTTTTTGTGATTTCAGGTTACTTGATAACGGGGATTATCCTAAAAGACTTAGAAGCACGCCGATTTAGTTTTTTTCGTTTTTATGAGCGTCGAGTCCGGCGCCTTTTCCCGGCATTGGTTGCGGCGTTTGCCGCCTCTTCAGTGGCGGGGCTTATCGTTCTTTACCCGCCAGAGCTGGAAGCATATGGGAAATCTCTTGCCGGGGCTGCCCTCTTTGCCGCGAATATATTTTTTTACAGTGGACGTGGATATTTTGCCGACGGCGCAGACGTACTTCCATTACATCATACTTGGTCGCTGTCTGTAGAAGAGCAATTCTACTTGTTTTTCCCCCTTCTACTGGTTGCGCTTTCGCGCCTTCCGCGCCCCGCGTTGAATTTGCTTATTTTGTCGATCGCGGTACTATCATTCGGTCTCAGCCTGTATTTCATGAGTACAAACCCTGAAGCCGCTTTCTATCTACTTCTTCCACGTGCCTGGGAGCTTGCAATTGGTGCACTCCTAGCGGTGGGCGCAGTGCCCATCATAGTCTCCGAGCGTATGCGCCAGGTTGCGGCTGCGTTAGGTTTGATCGCTATCCTGATAGCGGAT
Organism: Hyphomicrobiales bacterium; assembly: GCA_003153975.1. Taxonomy (GTDB): domain Bacteria; phylum Pseudomonadota; class Alphaproteobacteria; order Rhizobiales; family Rhodomicrobiaceae; genus Rhodomicrobium. The sequence goes on along the minus strand of PMBZ01000168.1, from coordinate 4,428 downwards.
GGCGCGTTCAACAAAAGGGTTCCATTTCCAGGCTGGAGCGCGCTGTTGCCTTGCATAGGAGCCGCGCTAATCATCCATTCAGGCAGGGAGCGCGACACCGCCGTCTATCGCCTCCTTTCGCATCCTTGGGTGGTCTTGCTTGGGCTTGCTTCTTACTCGATTTATGTTTGGCATGCGCCCATTATCGTTTATTATAGATTGGCATTCGGCGATTATCTAGATAACGCCGATAGAGTTATTCTAGCCGCCATTTGTCTCGCCGCCGGCTTCTTGTCGTGGCGCTATATCGAGCGGCCATTCCGCTATGGCGGCTGGCTTCCCGAGCGGCGGCGCTTATTTCAAGCCGCGGGGGCAGCTATGGTTGCGGTCTTGGCCGTGGCCACGATTTTTGTTGCGGGAAAAGGACTTGAGACGCGCTTCCCTCCCGAAGCACGGCAGCTTGCCGCGTTCCGGCCCCCCGCCGATTCGGAACAAGAGGAAGGACCCTGCTTCATCTCAAGTGCGCTTGGAAATGCACCAGGGGTTGCCGCGCACTGCCTCGTGCCCGATCCCGGCAAAAAGAATTATCTTCTTATGGGGGACAGCTTCGCGATTCATTACCACCGCGGCTTTGAGGATGCGTTTCCGCACCTCCATTTTCTTGTTGCCACGGCGTCTGGTTGCGCGCCTCTTCTGAGGGATACCGGCGCGGCTCGTTGCAGGAAGGTGATGAACAATGCCTTTTACAGCTTTTTGCCGCGCCACCAACTCGATGGAGTCGTCATTTCGGGCTTGTGGACGCCGGCTGACTTACCGGACGTTTTGCAAACTATTCAATACCTTAAGCAATTTACCGGCAACGTCATCGTTATGGGGCCGACGCCGATCTATCGTGACAAGCTACCGCGTTTGCTGGCTAGAAGCATCATACGCAACGACCCCGATATTGTGAACAGGGAGCGCGACGCAAGCCGCGCAGTTTTAGACGGGAAATTCGCAACGGCCTTGGCCGGAGGGCCTGCCAAATACGTTTCCGTCATAGGCGCCCTTTGCGATGGGCAGGGTTGTGTTACACGCGATGAGAAGGGCGATCCAATCCAATCCGATTATGGACATTTCACCCGCTCAGGTGCGCGCCTGTTGGCACGTACACTTTTTTCCTCCAGCGCTTTTGCAAGCCTCGCTTCTCTCCCGGAAAGGTAGAGAATTGCCCAAGCAGCGTAGCTGCCATGTTCGAGATCCAGCGGCCGGCCCGCGCACCGTCCAAATCCAGGTTATCCCCGGGAGCCAAATGCCCGCGCCCTTCCATTACGGCAAGCGCCAGCCTGGAGATAACGTCACCTTAAGGGAAGGTTGACGCCGCCTGAGCGCCTGCCATGGTAAATACGGTCATGGTAAACGCGCGGGCCGCATGCGTTCCACACGCGCATTTCCGCGAAATTTTCCGCGCTTTGGGTCGTTTTCTACGTTTCAAAACATCCGTTAAATATAAACGAATATTTGAAATTAACCAAAGCCTCGACTGCGGGCGCACGCCCCTTGCTGCAATTATCATTGTGTATCAATAGCATACGCTGCTTAATGTATACTCAAGACTTCTCTGCTATATTGTATCGAAATCGAAAGGCGCCCCGCGGCTCCCCAAAACGGTCCGGCAGGGCAGTCAGGAAAGTTAATGTGGCGTTATTGCAAGGCTCTCAAGCGCCGTCCCGGAACGAGGCTTACACCCCGGTTTTCCGGAAAGCGCCCATGAGCGGGGCCGCTACTCCACGGCCCCGTAGGCGTCGCATGGATCGCGCTCCACGAGCGTGTCCGAGGACTTGTGGTTCTCGAACAGGAAGCCGCCCGGCTGCCGCGCCCTGGCCGGGATCGTGGAGAGCCGGTGCGCGATGGCGATCACGGTCTTGTTCGATCCGGCTGCATTTGTTATCCAAAACGCACCTTCCGGCAACAGGGGGCAGTTGCAACGGCAGTATGCGCGGAGAGCGGCTTCCCTGCCGGCTACCGCAGGCCAAAGTGGTAGTTCACCCCGATCCGCACTACGTCGCCTCCGGTTGTAGCGCTCGTTGTAAGGTTCTGAGCCACTGTGAAAAGGTCCTGCGGGAATTCGTAGTGCATGTATTCGGCCTTGGCGGACCACCTGTCCGTAAACGCGAATTCCATGCCGCCGCCGGCTGTCCAGCCGTTCTCCCAATTGGTTGACGATGTGAGTGCCATGCCGCCGGAAGGAGTACCATAGTTCAAGGCCATTCCCGCAGTGATCTCTCCGAATGCCCAGCCGCCTTTGGCGTAGAACAGGGTCCGGCCCCACGTGTAACCCAACCGCGCTGTGAGAGAGCCCAATGCGCCTGCATCGTCCTGGCAGCCATAGGAGATTGGATCGATTGAACAGGGTTGTGTCCCGCGCGCATTCGATACCCCCGCATCTGCCTCGACACCCCAAACGAGACGTCCCGTCTGGTAGTTGTAGCCAGCCTGGCCGCCAGCAAGATACCCGGCGTAGTCTGGCTCGGCCGAGTTGCCTGGGTGCGTCCAGCGCATACCGCCCCAGGTGCTGCCGGCAGAGGCGCCCACATAAGGGCCGGTCCAGTTGTAGCCGTCCGCGGGACCGTCCTTCAAGCCGCCGCCTTCCTTGAGGCTGGCCGGCCCAGGATTGAGCTGGTACCGCAGCCCGCCATTGACGCTGTAACCTTGGATGTCGTCGCCTGCGCGGTAGTCCGCGCGGACATAACCAAGCCAGCCGGTGTCGCCTAACTGAAAAGCACTGCCGGCGCCGAATTGAGCATAAGTCCCGGTGCGGCCAACCGTAAAGTTGCCGCCGCCTGAATAGGTGACGGGAAAGGTTAGACCTGAAGCATTGTCATGATAGGGAACGCTTCCGCTGGACGTAAGCGAGGCCGTCACGTTGCCGGCAAACTCGTGAAATACGCTTGCTGTAACAAATGGATGCGCAACAATCTGGCCGCCTAAAGGCAGGCTGGTGCCCAGCTTTACGCTTGCACGCCCAAGCGCGCTCTCGACGTCGTTGATCTGCAAGGTGGTGGGTAGGGAGGTTGCCACGCCTTGAAGTGTGCCGAACACGCTAAGCGGATCGACCGAAGTGCGGGAGAAGACACCGCCGGCCGAAGGCTCAAGGCTCCAATTGCCGCCAAGGTTGAAGCGATAGCCTGCATTGCCCGTAATCGCATAGCCGCGCGCATCGAGCCTTTCCCCCAAAGACTCGCCCTGAAAAAAATCCAGGCGGGCTTGAGCATCGGCGAAAAAGGCTCCCTTGGAGAATGCGCTGTAGAGGCCCACGGACGGCGCTTCGAAATTGCCGGTCTGCGAAAAATCGGTATTGCCCGGCGTCACATCCTGGGCCTTTACCCCAACGTACCCAGCCAGCACGCCGAAGTGCCAGTTCATGCCTGAGTTGCCGGCATTGAGAAACGCAATGTCGTGGCCCGCTTGAACGCCCGCGAAGTCCTGATGGACTTTCAGCCGGCAGGATTGGTTCGCCGGAACCACAAAACTTGGAATACCTGGTATTAGCGCCGTAGCATTGAACGATCCGCTGAAACTGCTGTCGGCTTGCACATCGACCGAGCCGGTAACTGTCCTTACCCACACACCGCCACCCTGCTGACTGGGCGCACTGTCCGGCGTTGACACAAAAGCAGAGCCGTTGCTTAGAAAGGCGGTGTTGACCGTACCGATCACCGAGGTCGTGGAGTTTAGACTCCCCCAGCATTGCGCCTGTACACCAGAGGAAGCGAACGTCCCCGCCATCAGCACCGCGCCGCTTACGAGCGTCCGCATCGCCCAACGCGGCTGTCTGGCACCGGGAGCTTTGGCCCCCAGCTTTGAGCATAACCAAATATGCAACACTTACCCCCCCGGGAAGACAAAAAATGCTTACACGCAAACGTGCGCGTGAAGCACGATAATTATCGTAGCAGAGCGTCGTTCGAATAATACAGCGACCTGGGGTTGCATATCGATGGGTATACTCTACCTATGCTATAAAAAATTCGCCTTTCGGGGATAGCTAGCGTCAATTCTGCAACAGCGTTCGCCCTATGCACCGATGCGAGCGCCCTCGCCGATAATGGAACCCGGCGAGCACAGGAGCTTCCTCACGTACGATGGCCGCACTTCTGTCAAAACACGAAGCGCTCCAGCATCGCTCGAATGTCCTCCTGGAGCCGGTCTTTCCGCCCGCCGGCCGGGGAAAACGGCCATGAGCGGGGCCGCTACTCCACGGCCCCGTACACGTCGCATGGATCGCGCTCCACGAGCGTGTCCGAGGACTTGTGGTTCTCGAACAGGAAGCCGCCCGGCTGCCGCGCCCTGGCCGGGATCGTGGAGAGCCGGTGCGCGATGGCGATCACGGTCTTGTTCGATCCGGCTGCATTTGTTATCCAAAACGCACCTTCCGGCAACAGGGGGCAGTTGCAACGGCAGTATGCG
>PMBZ01000228.1:50156-52871 GCA_003153975.1 Hyphomicrobiales bacterium | reverse complement strand
CGGGTTTTGGCGTGAACTGGGTATAAATATATTTGCGCCGACGGAATTAACCACGAAACGGTGCATTTTTCGTCGCCGGCAACCGGCGTCAAGCAAAGACTTCCATCCATATAGTTAACGCCCGACCGCCTTTGGGGGCGGGCAAATCGCGGAGGGGCAGGGTGAGGGGGCTTCCACCGGACAACGCCGGCCACGGTTCGTCCGCGCTGAAAACCTTCAAACAACCGCTAGCCAAGCTCGAAAACCGCATGTATATCTGCCGGGACAATAATCTCGCATGGACCGTGCATCTCCGGGACGATGGCCCGTAGAGCCGCGCGGCGTTGCATTTTATCCGGAGTCCGACCCAATGGCAGTCCCCAAAAGAAAAACGTCGCCCATGAAGCGCGGCTTCCGCCGCTCCGCGGACGCGCTCGTGGCCCCCACCTATGTCGAGGACAAGGAGTCGGGAGAGCTGCGCCGGCCGCATCATATCGACCTCAAGTCCGGCAAGTATAACGGACGGCAAGTGCTGGAGCCGAAAGAGGAAATCTAGCCGGCGGCATTCTGAGCGGCGCATGTGCGCCGCTACGGAGCCCGGCGCGGTGCCAGCTATCCCTGAACGCCAGCAGCGCTAAAGCGCCTGACTGTGACGGGTTTGCATAACAGCGTGTTGCAAGAGCCCCGGGAGCCTTCCATCGCCTCGATCGACCTGGACATAGAAGCGCCCTCGGCGGCGGCGAATGCGGTAGCGGTCGAGATCGGGCTGAACGCGGCCATCGTCTCCATGATCGCGGACGAACCGCAGATCCTGACCGTGTGCCCAGCGGGGCCGCGCACCGTCAAGCAGGCACCGGCGCTGCCATTCGGTTTGTTCACGCCACTCAAGCACCGCACGCTCGAAATTGGCCTGCGCGACTGGGTGAAGGGCCAGACAGGGCTCGATCTTGGCTATGTGGAGCAGCTCTATACGTTTGGCGACCGCGGGCGGCACGCCAGGCTCGGCGGCGATAGCCTGCATGTCGTCTCCATCGGCTACCTGGCGCTGACACGGACCGAGGACACGCCGCTGGCGGCGGGCGTCGGCTGGAGCGATTGGTACGAGCATTTCCCCTGGGAGGACTGGCGCGACGGCAAGCCGCCGATCCTGAGCCAGGAGATCGAGCCCAGGCTTACGGAATGGGCGAGCCGGCCCGAGCCGCCGGGAACACCGCGGAGGCCGCTGGCACGCATGGACCGGCTGCGCATGAGCTTCGGCCTGTCGGTGCCGTGGGACGACGAGCGGGTGCTGGAGCGCTACGAGGTCTTGTACGAGGCGGGGCTGGTGGCGGAGGCGGCGCGCGACGGCCGGTCCGCCGCGCAAGACTGGGCCGCGCTGCCCGCGCTTGGGCGGCCGATGATGTTCGATCACCGCCGCATCCTGGCGACGGCGATGAGCCGGCTTCGCGGCAAGCTCAAGTACCGGCCACTGATATTTGAACTTATGCCGGAAACCTTCACTTTGTTCGATCTCCAGCGTGTGGTAGAAGCGATCCTGGGGAGTTACCTCCACAAGCAAAACTTCCGGCGGCTTGTGGAAAATGCCGGTCTGGTCGAGCCGGCGGGAGGTGTAGCCGCACGTACGGGAGGGCGGCCCGCAAGGGTCTACCGCTTCCGCAGGAACGTGTTGCTGGAACGGCCCGCACCGGGATTTCGCGTGAAAGTTCATAATGTTGCACGCCCGGCTTAGGCGGCGCAACCGTTGCCCTGTTAACACTATCGATAAGATTCAACGCTTAATCCCCAGAATTGACGCTGTTAACCGTTTTGCAACCTTCTCAAAGCCGGCTTATTTTGGTAATACTATCCCAATCAGTGAAGTGGCCTTCACGCGCCCAAGTTTGAGTCCCAAAGCTACGGCAAGGACCATTGCAGGTGTGGTCACCTGCGCAAAGATCATCATCCGGTATGGCTAAAACCGCCCCACGCGGGGAACAGGTTTTAATTCCGGAAGTTCATGCAGTGCGCGAGCTTCCGCGGATTACGATGACGCCATTGAACCAGCGAACGAAGAGTGAGAGCGAGTATGCCCGAGAAAAACAATACAAAACAGCGCTTCGGCTTCGAAACGAACGAGTACGTGGTTTATCCGACGCATGGCGTGGGGCGTATCGTTGCGATCGAGGAGCAGGAGATCGCGGGATGCACGCTGGAGCTGTTCGTCATTAACTTCGAAAAAGACAAAATGACTTTACGCGTGCCGACCTCCAAGACGAAAAGCGCCGGCATGCGCAAACTCTCCGACGAATCCATCCTCACCCGCGCCCTCGACACCCTCCGTGGACGTGCTCGCGTCAAGCGCACAATGTGGAGCAGGCGCGCGCAGGAATATGAAGCGAAGATCAATTCTGGCGATCTTGTTACCATTGCAGAAGTCGTCCGTGACCTCTACCGCTCCGACACTCAGCCGGAGCAGTCATATTCTGAGCGCCAGCTTTATGAGGCCGCGTTGGATCGTATGGCGCGCGAAATTGCGGCTGCCCAGGATGTTGATGAATCGATCGCCATTCAGAAGGTTGCGGAGGCGCTGACGAAGGGCGGCCGCATGCAACGCAAACAGGCTGAGGCTGCAGAAGGTGAAAAGAAGGCTGCGGCTTAATTGCAGCCTTTGTAACAGTTTTCCAACGGCCTGTGCCCACCCAAAGGGGGCGGCCACAGGCTGGTTTATTGTTAGTGGCGCGCTACTTGAGCGCTTTG
>PMBZ01000228.1:0-50150 GCA_003153975.1 Hyphomicrobiales bacterium | reverse complement strand
AACCTCAAAGCATACCGTCAGGGCGCCAACCTCACGCCGCACTGGCGAGCTGAGGCGCAGCTTCAGCCACATCTTCTCCGCCACAACGGGCTTCATGTAGGCGCTTGTTCCGGCAGCGGAAATGGATTCCAGACATTCACGGTAATGGCGCTGCCGATGCGCCTGAGTAGACGTACAAAAGCCATCGCGGAAGCATCGGGGTAATCAAGTAAAATATTGTCTTGAAATGGCGTTGCCCAAATGGGCCGCCGCTCAAACGCGGAGCAACGATGGGGCTTACGTCGCGAATGACCACCATCAGGTGTGGTTTATCCCGTTTCAATAGCCCAATCGACAGATGAGTAGCGCTACAGCCGGAGGCAGGTTCGCCCCCCATTTGCCGCAAACTCGCAAGCGAACTTGTCCCCGAAAAGCTGCGCTAGATTCAATAAGTTGCTCGCACGCGCGCCCTGGGAATCCGTTAAGCGCTCGCGGCAAACGGGGCGGGATTTCCCGCAGGGCGCGCGCTAGAACCAGACGCACTGTCCGTGGCTCCAGACGGTCGAGCATTGGGCTACGCCAAAAAGAAAGTGGGCAACGGGCGCATGGGTGAGCGAAACGATCAGGTTCGCAAGCGCGATGACGCCAATGGTGATGGCTGCGGCGGCCAGATACCATGCACGCGAGATAATGACGGCACGCGTGAAGGGAGGCAGCTCGGCGGCGGAGAGCCCTACCTCAGGGTGATCGGAGACAACCTCGGCGGCAGCGCGCCCACCGGGCGTGAACCGCGAAAGTACGCCGGCGAGCCCGACGATCAGATGCGATGAGGCCGGCACAAGCGGCGTCATCAGCATGCCGGTCACGAACAATCCGTCCGTCCAAGGCGCGCCGACTGCTCTCTGCGCCATGGCCTGCCAGTTGAAGGGCGGTAATTTCGCCAGGCCGAACAGCGTGTTCAGGAGTTCCAGCGCATTCGGCAGCAGCACGGCGAGCAGAACCATCAGGCCGGCCCCCGAAGCGAAGGTGCCCAGGCCTGCGCCCGCCACCCTAAGGCCGCCGTTGAGCCCGAACTCCGCACCTTCCATCCGCTCCATGAGAAAACGCGTCGCCCCCCAGGACAGCCAATCCACCGATGCGTTTACGACGGGCAGCAGCACGAAGAACAGGAACAGCAGCAGCGTGAAATCGCTCGCGAAGGCCAACGCCACGCCCGCGAGGATCGCGATGGCAACCGAGAAGAGCACCGCCCCCGCCAATGCAAAGGCCACGGCGAGAGCGAACGCCAGCGCAAATCCACCGGCCATCGAGCCGAGCACGGAGCTGGCATTCGAGACTTGGCCCGAGAAGGTGGCCGCGATGGCGAAGGCGATCGTGAAGGCCACCATGATGGCGAAGGCCCCCAGCAGCACGCGCGAGATCATCTGCGCCAGGTCGCCATCTCCGCCGAACCTTGTCCAAACGTGGCGGATGATGGCGAGCAAATTTCCGAAGGCAACCGCGATCACGTAGCAGAGAACGGCGAACACCAGGATGAATAGCGCAAGCTGGAAGAGGGAAATGCGGTCCCTCGTGATCCCGTTTGCGGCCAAATTGACCACGAACAGCGCAATGGGAAAGATGAAGGCGATGGCGACGCAACGCTCGAATGCCTGCACGCTGAAGGCCGTGCCGAACCACTCCGCAAGCCATTCGCTGAAGCGGTGCACCGTTTGCAGATAGGTGTGGAAGGCAGGCGCTCCGCCAAGCCTGTTTCTCAGCGCGACACGGTCCTTGAAGCGCGTGAGCTGATGGTTCAGGGAGCGGTCCGGAAACGGGAGCAGCCAGGCAAGCAGGATTGCCAGCAGCGCGGTCAGCAAAGCCATGACCGAGAGCACGCCCCAACCCTGCCAAACCACGAGAGAAAGGCCTGATCCGTGCATGAGATGCCCCCTTATTCTCTTCCCTTCGCTTCGTTAGCAACCCACGCTGTCACGCGCAAGTAGCGCCGTAGGATTAAGGGGCTAAATGCGGGGCAGACAGAGAAAAGGCAGGTGGATTTCTACTGCGAGGACTTGCGGCGCACCGGGCTCAGGCCGGTCAGCGACGGCACCCGCGCGAAGGCTGGCTTTTTCACCGGAATCGGGATGCCGGCGTAGACTTGCTTTATGGCCTCGACGATTACCACACCGGCAAAGGCTGGCCAAAGCCGGTTGCCGATCCGCTCCCAGGCCAGCGCCGCCCAAGGCAAGGCCCGCGCCCGGAATGGCGGCGCGAACAGGCAGGGCGCCACGCCAACCGGCTCAAGCGAGGCCGCGCGCAAAAGCTTTTCGATCTGGCTCACGCTATAAGGCCGGCCATGGCCGAAGGGCGTGGTTTCGAGCGCGGCCCAGGCTCCGCGCCGGTTGGGAACGGCAACGATGACCCGCCCTTGCGGCATGAGAACGCGCCCAATCTCGCGCAGATAGTCCTGGCGGGCCTCCACATGCTCAAGCCCATGCACCACGAGCACGCGCTCCACCGAATTGTCCCTGAGCGGCAGGCCGATCTCGGGCACGAGCGCCGAGCGGTACGGCCCATTATGCGGCCACTGCACCACCCCCTGGCTTTGCGGCATCAGCGCCACCGTGGTCCGCGCCTCGGAGTGGAACATGCGCAGGTAGGGCGAGGCGAAGCCCAGGCCAACCACATCCATGCCGGAGACATCCGGCCAGCGCTCGCGGATGCGCTGCCCAACGATCCGGCGCGCGAGCTTGCCAAGCGGCGTTGCGTAGAAGTCCCGGAGGCGGGCAGCATCGTCATACATTGGGGAAGACAATAGCATTTTTCGGGTCCGGGTTTTATCCTGGCGTGTTTTCTATTAAGACAATCTTATCGAACAACCGGGAAGAAGGCCATGGCCGCACTCGAAATCCTGCAATTTCCCTGCTGGGACGACAATTACGGTGTGTTGATCCACGATCCCAAGGCAGGCGTCACCGCGTCCATCGACGCGCCGGAAGAAAGCGCTGTCCGGGAAGCGCTGGAGGGCGCGGGCCTCAAGCTTAGCCATATTTTCACGACGCATCATCATCACGATCATGTGGAGGGCCATGGCGGGCTCAAGCGTGAAACAGGCTGCAAGATATATGGTTCCGCGCAAGATGCTTCGCGCATTCCAGGCATCGATGTGGAAATCGAGGATGGCGATAGGATCGCGTTCGGATCGTTCGAGGTTCAGGTGCTGGAGACCCCCGGCCATACGCGCGGGGCTGTCACCTATTATATTGCCGATGCCATCGCGCCTGGACAGGGCATAGCCTTCACGGGCGACACCATGTTTTCGGCGGGTTGCGGCCGCCTGTTCGAGGGAACGCCCGCCCAGATGTGGCGCTCGTTCGAGAAAATCGCGGCACTGCCTCCCTCTACGCTGATCTATTGCGGCCATGAATATACGCAGGCCAACATCCGGTTCGCGCTTGCGGTCGAGCCCGGGAACGAGGCGCTGCTCAAGCGCAAGGCCGAGGTGGACGCACTAAGGGCGCAGGGCAAGCCCACGCTTCCGGTGCCGCTTGCCACCGAGCTTGAGACGAACCCGTTCCTGCGTGTGAACAGCCCTGCGATCCGCGAAAGCCTGGGACTTGGCGCGGATACTCCGCCCGAAAAGGTTTTCGAGGAGCTGCGGCGCCGCAAGGATACGTTTTAGCGAGGCTTCGACATAAGTGCTGCCAGATACCGGGTTCCGGCAAGCTCCGCGCGTTCCACCCCTCACCCTGTCCCTCTCCCAGAGGGAGAGGGAACGCCAGAATTTCCGCTGCGGGCAGTTCGAGGGTCCCTTCTCCCATTGGGAGAAGGACAGGATGAGGGGAGATTCCCTCCGTGCAAGGCACCATCGAGCGTCAGAAGAGCCTGTGTGCGCTTTTGCGGGAATGACAGCACCGCCTGCGTCCCGATAGCCTGTTCCCTGCCGCGAGCAAGCCGGCTAGGGTCGCGGCGCCGGTCCTAGCCAGCCGGCGGCAAGGGAGGCTTCAGCATGACATCTTTAGGAAAATTCTCGTTGGCGTTTGCGATAGCTGCCGGTCTTTTCGCTACCGCGCCCGCGAATGCGCAGCAGCCAAGCCTTGCCGATTTCGCGATGGACGGCGACATTGTCCACGTCAAGACCATGCTCGCCTCTGGCGCGGATGTGAACGCCACGTCGAAGGGTGGCTTCACGGCGTTGATGCTGGTCTCGGAAAAAGGCCGTCTCGATACCGCGCGCGTCTTGATCGAGGGCAAGGCCGACGTGAACGCCAAAGCGGATAGCGGCGCCACCGCCTTGATCCTCGCTTGCTCGCGGGGCCATGCGGACATTGTGAAGGCTCTGCTGGCGGCGGGCGCCGATACGAATGTCCAAGCCAAGAATGGCGCGACACCGCTGTTCGTCGCCTCGCAGAACGGCCATGCTGAAGCGATTGAAGCCTTGCTTGCCGCGGGCGCCGACGCGAATGCCAGGGCAGCCGACGGGCATACGGCGCTCTATCTGGCGGCGTATAACGGTCATATTGAAGTAGTACGCGCCTTGCTCGCCGGGAAAGCCGATGCAAATGCCGCGGCGGCCAATGGCGTAACGCCGCTGATGGGAGCCGCGTATGCTGGCCGCCTGGATATCACGCGCGCGCTGCTCGATGCGGGGGCCGACGTGAACGCGAAGACCAAGGATGGCAAGCAGGCCTTGTCGCTTGCCATGAAATACAGCCATCCCGAGGAGGCTGAGCTGCTGCGGCAGCGCGGCGCCAAGGAGTAGAGGCTCGCGGTCAGGGCTGGTCCCCTGGACCCTCCCGGCGGCTGTCAGGATTCTTGGCGCCTGTTACCTTTAGGAGGAGAAGACTAAGAAGAGAAGACCTTGCGGCAGGCGGGGCTGAGCCTAGCCCTATTCCTTATCAGGCAGGCGACGATTTTGCCCTCGCTCGGAATTTGGGCGCTGCAAAGCCGGAAAACGTCTGGCGTACAGGCCGCTTCCGCGTCGGCGGAGTGCTCCGCGCTTGCTGTCACCGTGACAAAACAAAGCGCGGCCGCTATCGCCATTGGAGTGAGCGCTCGAAACATGTGCAGATCCCCCTCATTTGACCTAATTTTGCCATGTATTCAGTCATGGCATGTTAATTGTAGGTTGATTCTGTTATTTGTCTGCCACAACTTTCGTCGCGCGCCCATGCAGTGGCGATTAGCCGCTGAGCCTGCGCCGGAACAGCCAGGTTGCGGCCGACAGCGTGAAGATGGCAATGACCAGCATCGGCCATATTCGCTGAGCTACCAGTACCATCGGCATGTCCCGCAGGAACACGCCCCGGACAATCACCAAAAAGTGCGTGAGCGGGTTTAGAAGCGCCACGGGTTGCAGCCAATCGGGCATGTTCTGCACCGGGCTTGCAAAGCCCGATAGCATCATCGCGGGCATCATGTAGACCATCGCGCCCAGCATGGCCTGCTGCTGCGTGGAAGCGAGCGACGAGATGAAAAGCGCCACGCCGATGATCGCGAGCAGGAACACGAAGAGCCCCGCGTAAAGCACGAATACGGAGCCGGTAAGTGGGATGCCGAACACGAGCGTAATGAAGAGGCAGATGCCGGTGGCGACCCCCACGCCGATGATAAGCCCCGGCACCGCCTTGCCGATGATGATCTCGATGGGAAGAAGCGGCGAGACCAGAAGCTGCTCGAAGGTGCCGAGTTCCCGCTCGCGCGCGACCGACATGACTATGACGAAAAGCACGGTGGTCATGGTCAGCGTGCCCACGAGGGCCGGCACCATGGCCATCTGGTATTCGCGGTTGGGATTGTACCAGGAGCGGTCGACGGCGGCGCTCACCGCGGGCCGCTGCGCCTCGCCCAGCATGTAGTCCACCGAGAATTGCATCAGGATGGTGTTGAGGTAGCTGTTAAGGATTTGCGCGCTGTTCGAGCGGCGCCCGTCCAGAATAATCTGCACGGGCGCCTGCTCTCTTGCCGCGAGCTTGCGCGAGAAATCCTGCCCGATGTGCACGGCGATCAGGACGGTTTGCGAGTCGATGGCGTCCCGCAGCTCGGCGTCGCTTTTCAGGAAGATGACCTTCGAGAAGGCCGAGGCTCGTTCGAAGCGGTTTATCAGCTGCCGCGAGGTCTGGCCCCAGTCCTCGTTGTAAACGGCGATGGGTACGTTCGTGACCTCAAGCGTTGCCGCGTAGGAGTAGAGCAGAATCTGGATCAGGGGCGGGATGACGAAGGCCATCCGCGTCTTCGGGTCCTTGAAGGCGGCGATCAGCTCCTTGACGATAAGCGCGATGAGTTTGGGCGGGATCATCAGTCGAGCCTCATTCTGGAATTGCGCGCCGTCAGCGCCAAGACGGCGGCGCTCATCAGCAGCAGGATCAGGATGTTGGGGACGAGGACAGCAGCGATATCGCCGGCAAGGAAGACCGTCTGCAGGGCGGAGACGAAATAGCGCGCGGGCACGAGCAATGAGAAGGCGCGCAGGGGGGCGGGCATGCTCGCAACCTCGAAAATGAAATTGGAGAAGAACAGTCCCGGCAGGAACGAGGCGAGCATGGCGATCTGGCTTGCGACGAACTGCGTGTGCGCGACGGTGGAGATCAGAAGGCCGATGCTGAGCGCGACCAGCAGGAACGCCGCCGTAACGGCGATGAGCATGAGGGCCGAACCGCGTAAGGGTACATCGAATACGAAGATCGCGAAGGCCACCGAGACCGCCATGGCCACGCACCCAAGCGCGAAGTTCGGCACCACCTTGCTGATCAGGAACTCCGGCACGCTGGCGGGCGTGGCTAGCAGCGCCTCGATGGTGCCGCGCTCCCACTCGCGCGACACGACCAGCGCGGTAAGAAGCGAGCCGATCATCATCAGGATGAGCGCGATCGAGCCCGGCACGAGGAAGCGGCGGCTTTCAAGCTCGGGATTGAACCACACCCGCGGCACGGGCACGACGAGCCCCACGGGTGGCGCGCCAGCACTTAGGAGCCGCTGACTGAGCCAGGATTGCCAGGCGCCCTGGACATAGCCCGTGACCAGGGCTGCCGTGTTCGGGTCGCTGCCGTCGGTGACGATCTGCACCGGCGCGGTATCGGCGCGGCCGAGCCGCTGCGAGAAATCGCCGGAAATGACCACGATGCCTTCCAGGCGGGCGGCGGCCAGATCGGCGAGAAAAGCCTGCCGGCTCGGGCTTACGCGCACATCGAAGTAGCGCGTGTTCGAAAGCGATTGCTTGAACTCGTCCGTCCAGGGCGTGGGGTTTTCGATCACGAGCCCGATGCGCACGGTCGTGACATCGAAGGAGACGCCGTAGCCATAGAGAAACAGCAGCAGCATCGGCAGCACGATGGCCACGATCAGGCTGCTTGGGTCGCGAAGCGTTTGCAGAGTTTCCTTGCGGGCGAGCGCCTTGATACGGCGCAAGCGGCCTTCCCTTGGATCAGGAATTGCGGCTGGTTGCAGGGGCTGGGTCATGCCGGAACCCGCGAAACAGTCTTGTGGTGATCGTTAGGTTGCGGATTATACGAAGGGTTCCACCCCTCACCCTGTCCTTCTCCCCATGGGAGAAGGGACCCCTGAATCAGCCGCAGCGAGATTTCTGGCGTCCCCTCTCCCATGGGGACAGGGTGAGGGGTGGAACCCTCGAACACTGTGCACTCCGGTGGGGTCGCGCTCATGCTGCCTCCCGCTGTTCTTGCGCCTCGATCAGCGCGATGAAGGCGTCCTCAAGGGTTGGGGCCGGCAGGGCAGCACTTTTCACCGAGGCCTGCAGTTCGTCCGGCGTGCCGATGGCAATGCTCTTGCCGCGGTAAATCAGCGCCACCCGGTCGCAATATTCGGCTTCGTCCATGAAGTGCGTCGTTACCATGACCGTGATGCCGCTGCCGGTCATCGCGTTGATAAAGCCCCAGAATTCGCGGCGGGTGAGCGGATCGACGCCAGAGGTGGGCTCGTCCAGAAACAGGACGGGCGGGTTGTGCAGGATGGCGCAGGACAGCGCCAGCCGCTGCTTGAAGCCCAGCGGCAGCTCGGCCGCCTGGGTCTTGAGGTGCGGCTCCAGGTCGAAGGCGGCGATCACGCGGCCGATGGCGTCCCGCTTCCTGGCGCCAGTCAGGCCGTAAACCCCGCCGAAGAACTGCAAATTATCCTGGACGCTCAGATCGCCGTAGAGCGAAAATTTCTGCGCCATGTAGCCGAGGCGGCCGCGCGCGATGGCTGGCGCGCTATAGAGGTCGTAGCCGTCCACATGCGCGGTGCCGGCGGTCGGGCGCAGAAGGCCGCACATCATCTTGAAGGTGGTCGATTTGCCTGCCCCGTTCGGCCCCAGAAGCCCGAAGATTTCGCCGCGCTTGATCCTGAAGGAGATGTGGTCCGCCGCGGTGAAATCGCCGAACACCTTGGTTAGTCCCGTGGCCTCGACTGCATCGCCGCCACCATTGGCGGGGCGCGCCGGTACCTCGAAGGCTTGTGTCCGCTTCGGCTGTCCGCCGAGCAGGGCGACGAAGGCATCCTCGAAGCGCGGTTTCGCCGGCACGATGGCGATCTCGGGGAAGAAAGCGGCGGCAGGCCCCCTCACCCCTGTCCCCTCTCCCGCGAGGGGAGAGGGGGACGCCCTCTCAACGGCCGCGGCGGAACTCCCCTCTCCCCCTGCGGGAGAGGGGCTGGGGGTGAGGGGGCCTGAGAAACCCATAAGGTCCGAAGGAACCGGCTCCTTCGCCCCTTCGGCCATCACGAGCCGCACCGCTTCGCCCTGAATCACGCCGTCTATGATTTCGGGCCGGGCCAGCGCGCGGGTGAGCAGCGTACGGCGCTCGCCGGCCACGCCTCGCACGAGAAAAGCGCGATGCTCGATGCTTTCCGTCATGGCCTTGGGATCGCCCTGGAACAGGAGCTTGCCGTTGTTCATGACCAGCACTTCGGCGCAGTTTTCGGCCTCGTCCAGATAGGCCGTGGTCCAGACGACGCCGACGCCATCGGCGGTCAACTCGTTGACCATGCGCCATAATTCGCGCCGGGAGATCGGGTCGACGCCAACGCTTGGCTCATCCAGCAGAAGCAGGCGCGGCGAGCGCAGCATGGCGCAGGCAAGGCCGAGCTTCTGCTTCATCCCGCCCGAAAGCCGCCCCGCGAGCCGGCCGGTGAAGCGGGCGAGATCGGTGAAGGCGAGCAGCCGCTCGAAGCTTTCATCGCGCGCCTTGCCCACGACGCCGCGCAGGTCCGCGTAGAGCGTCAGGTTTTCGAGAACCGTGAGGTCTTCGTAGAGGCCGAAGCGTTGCGGCATGTAGCCGATGGCGTGATGCAGGCCCAGCGCGTCCTTGATTGTGTCGTAGCCGCAGACCGTGGCATGGCCCTCGCTTGGCGCGAGAAGCCCCGCCAGAAGCCGCATGAGCGTGGTTTTGCCCGCGCCGTCAGGCCCCACGACGCCCGTCACCTGGGCCGCGCTAATCGTGAAGCTCAGCGCATCGAGGGCGGGCGGTGCGGCGGGCGCGAACCGCTTGGTCAGGTTTTCAACGATCGCGAGCGGCGGCTTCATGACTCGTTTCTGGCGCTATCGCGCTCCGCGCTACTTGAGCACGAGGTCCGGCTGGCGACGGGGGTTCCTTCTTTCGCGGGCGGCTCGGTGGTGACGGTGACGGTGACGGGCATGCCCTGGCGCAGGAAGCCCGTGTCATCGTCCACCACAATGCGCAGGCGGTAAACAAGCGAGGTGCGAAGCTCGGTGGTTTCGACGGTCTTGGGCGTGAATTCGGCCGCGGTCGAGATGAAGCCGATCTTGCCGGTGTAGGTCTTGCCGCCCGGCGTGTCGGTCTTGATCTGAACTTCCTGGCCTGGGCGGATGCGGCCCAGATCGGGCTCGGACACATAGGTTCTGACCCAGACCGGCGTGGTCAGGCTCAGCACATAGACCGTCTCGCCGGCCGCGACGATGGCGCCCACCTCCCGCACGCGGCTCAGCACGGTGCCCTTGCCGGGTGCGATCAGATCGGCGTCCTTGAGGTTGCGCTCGGCCACCTCCATTGTCGCAACCCGTTCATCCAATTGGCCTTTTCCGAGCGCGATGTCCTCCTTGCGGAAGCCTGCCTCAGCCAGATGCAGGGCCTCGCGCGCGGAGTTGAGCAGCGCGTCGGCCTGCCGCTCGGCGGCTTGGGCGTCGTCGAAGGCTTTTGGCGAGCCGGCGGGCGAATTGAGAAGCGTTCGCGCCCGTTGCAGGATCGCGCGGGCATTGGTGACCATGGCTTCGCGCTCGGCGACGGCGGCTTTGGCCTGCGCGATCTCCTCCGGCCGGCTGCCGTTGCGGAGCTTCTCGTAGTTGGCGGCCGACTGGTCGCGCTGGGCGCGGACCTGGGCCAGGGCGTCGGTGAAGTAGACCTTGTCAAGCGAGGCCAGCGCTTGGCCGGGGATGACCACGTCGCCCTCGTCCACATGGAGCTTTTCGATGCGGCCCCCGACCTTGAAGCCGAGGCTGACTTGGCGGACCTCGACGTTTCCTTGAAGTATTAGGGAGCCGTTCGCGGGCTTCTTCAGGTAGAGCCACCAGTATCCGCCAGCGCCGGCGGCAATAAGCAAAACGAGCAGTAAGACGCGCCTGGACTTCATGGGTTACGCTCCCCGTGGCCGTGCAGCAAGATTTCCTTGTGGGCCGCGATAAGTGCTGAAACGTCTAGAGGTTCGAACTGCTGGAAGGTGCCGCGCCAGACGATCGACAGGAGCAGTGGCGCGAAGATGAGCTGGGGGAACCGGGATATGGCTTCCGCGTTGAAATTGTTGTGGTTTTCTCTGGCTGCGATGGTGCGGACGGCGGCCAGGCCCTTGGCGATCACCTCTTCGTAATAGAACTTGGCGAGGCGGGGGAAGCGCGCGCCTTCGGACACGATCAGGCGGATCACTTTTTCCCTTGGAGTTCCAATGACTTCCGTCTCGAAGAAGGCGAGCAGCGCGGCGATGGCGGCGGCTGGCGGCACGGTATCGGCCGAGGCCAAGCGCGCGAGTTGCGCCAGCGCGGGCGCGGCGACGCCCTGCAGCATGTGCTCGAACAACGTCTCCTTGTCGGGAAAATAGAGGTAGAGAGTGCCCTTGGCGACGCCGGCGCGGCTTGCGACATCGTCCAGGCGGGCGGCGGCGAAGCCGTGCTCGGAGAAAACGTCGAGGGCGGCCTTCAGGATGGCTTCCTGCCGCTCGCCGGGCGCACGGCGGCGCGGGGCCTTGCCTCCGGCGGGGGGGGCGGTTGCGGGCTTCTCTGGAAGCTTGGACTCCATGCGCGCCTCACTGACTGATTAGTCAGTCATTAGCACGTCCGGAGTGTTAAGGCAAGCGTAACCCTGGCGTGGCGCGGACACAAAGGGAGGCAGCCCGCGGCTGGGGTGCGGGGAACTCGCCAGCGGCGGGCTGCCAAGTCAATCTTCGTTAACGCTGCCGGTGGCACTTGCCACCGGCTTGCGCTGTTATTCGATGTTGAAGTAATATAGCAGAATGGTGTTGAGGAAACGTTAAGCTGGCGCGGCATCCGCTATTGCATTGATTTTACGAGAAAAACAATGGCGGTACGAAGGCCATGAACGGCGATTCCGGCCGGTCTTTAAGGTTAATTCGAAGGCTGCGAGTATATTTAACGGATATTTTGAAACGTAGAAATTGAGCAAAAAACAGGAAAAATTCGTGGAAATGCACGTAAAAATCGCATACCGCTTCCGCGTTGACCGTTTCTGTATTAATCATGATAGCTCCCTATGCAAAATCAACCGTCCTTTAAAACACGCGCTAAGCGCGTCCGGCGTTCGCAAACCGCCATTGACGGCCCGCAAACGCTGCTCGCCCAAGCGTTGCCGAAGTCCGGCTTCGACGTCATCGCCGGGAAACCGCAAATCCTCGATCGCACCATCGATACCTAATGTACTCCGCCCATGAACCGGCCCCTTCCACCAAAGGCTCCCTTTCCCCTCCGCTTACCCGGCAAGATCGCCGCGGCAGGCCAGGGGCTTCCGATGCGGAGGCGTTGACGCGCATGCCAAGCAAAGCACGCCCGCCGGCGGAGGCACGGCACGAGGGCGCACTTGAAACCTGGCTCAAGGCGCGCGCGCTGGCCGAAGGCTTCGACGCGGTTGGGATTGCCACGCCCGGCGCGATCCGGGAGGCAGGGGCAGAGCTTGGCGCCTTCCTCGAAGCCGGGTTTCATGGCGGCATGGACTGGCTCGTGGAGAAGGCGGACCGCAGGGGCGATCCGGCGGCGCTTTGGCCCGAGGTCAGGTCCATCGTCATGCTGGGCATGAGCTATGGACCGGCCGGCGATCCGCTGGCGGCCGCGAAGGCGCGCAGCCGCGCGGCGATTTCGGTCTATGCGCAGGGGCTCGACTATCACGATGTGGTCAAGCGCAAGCTCAAGGCGGTGGCGCGCGATTTCGTCAAAGCGAGCGGCGCGGATGTGAAGGTGTTCGTCGACACCGCGCCGGTGATGGAGAAGCCGCTCGCGCAAGCAGCCGGCCTGGGCTGGCAGGGCAAACATACGAACCTTGTATCGCGGGGCTTCGGCTCCTGGCTGTTCCTGGGCGCGATTTTCACAGCGGCCGCGCTGACGCCGGATGCGCCGGAAAACAGCCGCTGCGGCTCCTGCCGCCGCTGCCTCGACATCTGCCCAACCCGCGCCTTTCCGGCCCCTTACCGGATCGACGCGCGCCGCTGCATCTCCTACCTCACCATCGAGCATAAGGAGCAGATCCCCCTCGAATTCCGCGAACGCCTGGGCAACCGCATCTATGGCTGCGACGATTGCCTGGGCGTCTGTCCCTGGAACAAGTTCGCGCGGGCAGCGCGCGAGCCAAAGTTCGCACCGCTGGCGGGGGCGGCCAACCCGGCTCTCATGGAACTGCTTACCCTCGACGACGCAGCCTTCCGCGCCCGCTTCAGGGGCTCGCCGGTCAAGCGCGCCGGCCGCGACCGTTTCGTCCGCAACGTGCTGGTGGCGGCAGGTAACTCGGGTGAGCAGGCGCTTTTGCCGGCCGTGACAGCGCTGCTCGGCGATGCCTCGCCGCTGGTTCGCGGCATGGCGGTGTGGGCCGTGCGCAGGCTCGCAAATAAGGAGCTGGCTGAAGTGCTGAAAGCGCGGCATTGTGCGGACGAACGCGACGCTGGCGCGCTCGCGGAATGGGATTGCGCATTATGAAGGCTCCGCGGCGTCGTCCCCGCGAAAGCGGGGACCCATGCAAGAGCTTGTTCCGACGGCAGAAATGGACTCCCGCTTGCGCGGGAATGACGCTGCTGCCTCGAAATCCGGCCAGCAACGGGATTTGAGATGAAGCATCTCTTCGTTTTCGGGCTCGGTTTCTCCGCCTCGGCTGCCGCCGCGCAGCTAAGGCGGAGCGGCTGGCAGGTTTCGGGAACGGTGCGCTCGCCAGCGAAATGCGAGGCGCTTGAACGCCAGGGCTTCGCGCCGCTGCTGTTCGGCGATGCGGACGGCGTACGGCGGGCACTGGACAGCGCCACCCACTGCCTCGTTTCGGCGCCGCCCCGCGAGGCGGGCGACCCGGTGCTTGCCGCATATGGCGAGGCGATGCGGACGGCACCTGGGCTGCGTTGGTTGGGCTACCTCTCCACTATCGGCGTCTATGGCGAACTCGATGGCGCCTGGGCTGACGAAGACACGCCCGCCGAGCCGGATACGGAGCGTGGCGCCGTGCGCATCGAGGCAGAGGCGGCATGGACGGCTTTTTGCGCTCGTCGCGGCCTGCCCCTCGACATCTTCCGGCTCGCGGGCATCTATGGGCCCGGCCGGAACCCGCTGGAGCGCATCCGCCGGGGCGAGGCGCACCGCATCGTCAAGCCGGGCCAGGTGTTCAACCGCATCCATGTGGACGACATCGCGCAAGCGATGGTGGCGGCGGTGCTCCAGGAGCGTACGCAGCCCGGAACGCGCCTTTTCAACCTCGCCGACGACGAGCCCGCGCCGCCCCAGGATGTGATCCTCTACGCGGCGGAGCTGATCAGCGCCCCGCCGCCGCCGGAAGTACCGTTCGAACAGGCCGTGCTGTCGCCCATGGCACGCAGCTTCTATGCGGGTAACAAGCGCATCCGCAACGATAAGATCAAACGCGAGCTAGGTATCGTGCTCAAATATCCCACCTACCGCGAAGGCTTGCGCGCCCTCCTGGAAAACGAGGCCGGCAGTCCGTCGAATGTAGAGCGGTTGGGGGACGGTGGCAGCAGCGGCTGACCGCTGCTCCACAAGCTCGCGGATTATTCCGCGGGCAGCATGCCTAAGGCATCGCTCAGGAATAAGTGAGCCGGATGGCGCCGGAATTTTGGCCGGCTGCAAGGTGCAAAAAGGGGCGCATATCCAAGATATGTAACCCTTTTTGCAGCGCGGCGCGCGGGCAAAAGAACAAGCAGACGGCGCAGTTATTTCTGAGCGATGCCTTTGTGCGGCTTACCGGGCGGCAAGCGCCTGGGCACCCGCGCCCGCACGCGGCGTTTCCGCCTTGATGGCGGAACGCTGCACAGCCTTCTGCACCTTCTCGAACGCGCGCACCTCGATCTGGCGGATGCGCTCGCGGCTGACACCGAACTCGGCCGAAAGCTCCTCCAGCGTCAAGGGATCGTCCGCAAGCCGGCGGGCCGAGAAAATGCGGCGCTCGCGGTCGTTGAGGCTTTCCATCGCCGTTTCGAGGTATTCGCGGCGCCGGTCCAGTTCCTCGCTTTCGGCGAGCCTGGTTTCCTGGTCGGGGCTGTCGTCCACGAGCCAATCCTGCCACTCGCCGCTTTCGGAGTCGGCGCGCAGCGGCGCGTTCAGCGAGGCGTCGCCGCCCAGCCGCCGGTTCATGGAGATAACGTCCTCCTCCGGCACGCCCAGCTTGGTCGCGATCGCCGCCACTTGGTCGGGACGCATGTCGCCCTCCTCCAGCGCCTGCAACTGGCTCTTGGCCTTGCGCAGGTTGAAGAACAGCTTCTTCTGGCTCGCGGTGGTGCCCATCTTCACGAGGCTCCAGGAGCGCAGGATGTATTCTTGAATTGCAGCCCTGATCCACCACATAGCGTAGGTAGCAAGGCGGAAGCCCTTATCGGGATCGAACCGCTTCACAGCCTGCATGAGGCCGACATTGCCCTCCGAGACGACCTCGCCAATGGGGAGGCCATAGCCCCGGTATCCCATGGCGATGCGCGCCACGAGGCGGAGGTGCGAGGTAACGAGTTTTTGCGCGGCGGCGGCGTCTTCATGCTCCTGCCAGCGTTTGGCGAGCATGTATTCCTGCTGAGGCTCAAGCATGGGGAAACGCCGGATCTGTTCGAGATACCGGGCAAGACCGCCGCTTGCAGCAACCGATGGCAATGAACTCATGCTCCTACCCTCCCCGGCGAAACGCACGCCGCATCTGGAGAACTCGTTCGCATTTTTGGAACGATTGACCCTACCATACCCCTGCCGGCAAAACTCTGCATCTTAATTCTTGGACAGTTTCGTAACCAATGCTTCAAACGCTTCACACAAATTCGCGATATCCCCAGGCAAATTGCTCTCAAAAGCGAGAGCTTTGCCAGTCACGGGGTGACGGAACCTCAGCGTTGCCGCATGAAGTGCTTGCCTTCCCAGTAGTTTAAGCGCCCCGGCAGCTTCAGGCGGAAGCGCCTGCGCCTTGGATGCAAATCCCGCGCCATAAACGCTGTCGCCCGCAATCGGCGTACCCAAATGGGCCATATGCACGCGCACTTGATGCGTGCGCCCGGTCTCAAGACCGCAGCGCACAACACTCAGTCCGGGCAGTTTACACCCCCGGCCTTTCGCCGGGCTGGGCGGAACGCGGTAGGTATGCAACGTCTCGTAGTTGGTGATGGCGATCCGGCCGCCGGTTTTGACAACGGCCATTTTGGTGCGCGACGCGGGGTGGCGCGCAATCCGCGTCTCGATGCGCCCGGCCCTTGGCCGCGGTTCGCCCCATACGAGCGCGATATATTGCCGGCGCAAGTCCCCCGTGCGCCCGTGGTCCGCGAACTGGCGGGCCAGCCCCCGGTGCGCGGCGTCGGTTTTGGCCGCGACCATGAGCCCGCTCGTGTCCTTGTCCAGCCGGTGGACGATGCCGGGCCGGGCGACGCCGCCGATGCCCGAGAGGCTTTTCCCGCAATGAGCGATGAGCGCGTTCACAAGGGTCCCGTCCGGATTTCCGGCGCCTGGGTGGACGACCAGCCCGGCCGGCTTGTCGATCACGATGAGGTTCTCATCCTCATAAACCACGTTGAGAGCGATCGGCTCGCCCGCCACCGCATAGGGCTCGGCGGGAGGCACCTCGACCTCGAAGCTTTCGCCCGCGCGTACCTTCGCGCTCGGGTCCGTCACCGGCCGGCCCTGGGCCATGACCCGCCCGGCGCGAATGAGGTCTTGCAACCTTGCCCGGCTTAGTGTCTCAATGCGGCCCGCGAGAAAACGGTCGAGCCGGATGCCTGCGTCGGCTTCCTGCGCGGTATGTCTGCCGGCAGACGATGAAATGCTGCTTGTCACGATCAGGTCCAGTATAGCTTTGAATACGCGGTTTCCATGACAAAAGATTCAACCCCGCTTCCGGGCACTGTCTTCACCGCTAGCGGCTTCCGCATCCTCAAGATCGCCGTGGCGGTCATGACGGTGCTTTTGATCGCGGGAATCGGCGCGCTTTTCTATGGCGTGACGCTGCAACTGTCAAAGCTCGGCGAAGGCTCGAAGCCAGCGGCACCGGCGGCAGCGGCGGCAGCGGTTGCCGCGACGCCGGCAGGCCCCGCCCCTTACGCACGCGTCCTGGACCTGGGGCCGGGCAAGCTCGAAGCCGTCGCGGTCAGCGGCAATCTTATTATTCTCCATTGGAAGGGCGAGGGAAGCGATATCGTGCTCTCGGCCGATCCTCAGAATGGAAACGAGATCGGGCGAATTCAAGTCCCCCACCGCTAAGCTCGCACGAAGATCCTTTAGAAACTCGAACGCAACCTATGCGGAGATCCACTTGCGCTCACCGCACGAAGGTTGCGAAGATAAAGTGCAAATATCCATTCATTGGCCACGATAGTGCATTTTGCTAACCTTCCCCGGTAAGTGGGCGGCCTGTATATTGCAGACTGAGGCGGTGAGTGTAACGAGTATGCCGCAGGACCATCGCGAAACGATTTCCGCCATGAAGGCGGAGATCCCGCGCTTGAGAAGATTTGCGCGCTACATGGCGCGCGATGCGGATTATGCGGACGACCTCGTCCAGGAATGCCTGGCCCGCGCCATCGCCAATATCGCCTCCTGGCAGCCCGGCACCAATCTCAGGGCATGGCTCTTCGTCATACTCAAGAACGTATTCCGCAACGACAAGCGCCGCGCCCAGCACGACATCGCCTACCGCAGCCGGCTCGAACAGGATGCGCCGGCGTATAGCGGGGCGGACCAGCATCGCCATCTCGTCCTGTCGGAGGTGCAAGACGCATTCCAGCGGCTCACGGACGATCATCGCGAGGTCTTGATGCTGATCGCGGTGGAGGGCCTGCGCTACGAGGAGGCGGCGGAAGTTCTCAATATCTCGGTGGGCACGGTCAAGTCGCGCCTGTCGCGGGCAAGGTCGGCGCTGCGGGCGCTCGTGGACTTCCACGACCCCGATCCCGGCGCGGAAACCGTTTGAGCCGTTGGAGGCAGGCAGCAATGGAGCTAATGCAGGAAAAACGCGAGGAGGCTTGGCTGCTTCTCGCCGAACTATTCTTTCTGGACACGGAACCGGACGAGCTGGATTACCGAAGAACCGCCGAGAATCTGACGCGATTGGGGCTGTGCCGGGAGGAAGCGGAAAAGATCCTCCTTTATGAGGTCGCGCCGGTCGCTGGAGCCAATCTCGGATATTTGCTCTGGCCGGTTATCGGCGAGTGGGCCGGCTTCGATGCTGCGGACCTGTGCGGCAAGATCGGCGCCTGCGTCAGGCGAAGGGCCGCCGGGCCGCGATGGCGGTATTTCTGGCAGGACCGCTTCATGCGCTGGATGGTACGCCAGCTTGAACCGGAAAAGCTCTGGAGCCGGATGCAAGACGCTGCTTAAACCTACGGCGCAATCAAGCGGCCCCTGCACGGTCCTCCGGCGCGGGCGTGAGGCTGCGGGC
This sequence comes from Hyphomicrobiales bacterium, assembly GCA_003153975.1. Lineage (GTDB taxonomy): Bacteria > Pseudomonadota > Alphaproteobacteria > Rhizobiales > Rhodomicrobiaceae > Rhodomicrobium. Next base: position 32,124 of record PMBZ01000228.1, on the reverse strand, counting down.
GATGCCGGCGAGCTTCAAGCAAGCGGCCACCGTGGGAAGCTGCCGCGGGTCATCCTCCAAGCCTCCCAGATTGCAACTCCCCACCGCCAATGCTTCCGGCTCGCGGCGCAGGATCGCCAGCCGGCAAGGGGCGCCATCCAGCACCGTCGCGGGGATGCCGGTGAGCGCCGCCAAGTCCAGCTCTTTCAGCATGGCCAGCAAGTCTTGCAGAGTGGCGTCCGGAAGGCTTCGCTCAAGCCGGCAGTAAGGCCGGTTCCGCTCCGAAGCCAGCAGCCGGGCCTGCGCGTGCACCGGCTGCCCCTGGCTCAACGCAATGCGCAACCACCAGGAGCCCCCATGCGGAAGGGCCTTCATGGTGAAAAGCACGATCCAGTCCGCGCCGCTCCGGGCGAGTTCGGCTTGCGCCTCTTCCACATAGCGGGAGAACGAAGCCAGGCCGCGCCGCCAAGCCAGTTCCTCGCGGTATGCGCGCTTGGGCAGGCCCGACAGGTGAAGTCCCCAGAACGCGGCGGCCGCGACGAGCACGAAGCCCGCGAATGCGGGTTTGAAAAGGCTTGCGAATACCGCTGGGAGCAGAAGCACGAGCGCGGCAAGCGTGCCGAGGCAGCCCGCGGTGCCTAGTCCATTTTCAAGCGAGGTTGGCGCACAACTCCGCTCCAGTTCCTCATTGCCGAGGCATTTGGGATCGCGGCGCACTCACTCGCTCGCGATTTGCGTCCAGGCCTTGACCAAGCCGCCCAAGGCCAGCATGGCAAGCCACGCCGCCAGCGCCGCCAGCACAAAGCCGAAAGCCAGCAAAAGAAAATACTCGATCGTCCAGACGAGGGCGTGGAAGGCGCGCGACAGCAGCGAAGGGCTCACCGGCAGGCCGGCCTCGGCCAGGGTAAGCTTGACGGTGCAGAACTCGTTCTCGGTATTGAAGTCGCCCAGCGTTACGCCAAGATCCTGAAGCTTTTCCTCAACCTCCGTCAATTGAGCCTGGACCTTGAGCCGCTCGTCAACAGAACCGCCCGAGGCCGCCATGTCGGCGAAAGCCTTCCGGGTCTTCTCCAGCGTTTCCTTCTTGGCCCGCAACTGCCGGTATTCGTTGGTTTTATCGGTTTTGACGATCGCGAGGAAAGTGACCTTGGCGATCTTGCGGGCGTCCGCAATGAAGGTATCGAATTGCGAGGGCGGCACGCCAATGCCCAATTGCAGGGTACGATGCCCGGAAAGCCCCTGCTGCTGCTCGTATTGGGTGAGCGCGCCGGAAGACGAGATGAGGCTGTCGACCCTGGCGCGATCCGCATCGTAATCCTGTGTCGATTGCCCGATGGTCGCAACCTTCTCGTATTTCTGCGCGTCCGCCGCCGATATGTTTCCGCCTGCCTGTTTCTGGCTCGCGTAGTTCTTGCGGGCCATGCTGAAACTTCCGTAGCCGCTCTCCAGATGGCTATCCCCCAGGGACGGCGGGGCGGTGCCGTTCCCGCTTATGAGTTTGCCGGTAAACAGCACTGCCAGAACCGCGCACGCGAACATTGCACTGCGCCGGATTTCTTTTCTCACGGTGATTGCGCCCCCCTCGAACAAGCCAGGAAACAAATACTTGCTCACGCATCGGCGCAGGCCGGGCGGGCAAATGTGAGGCGGAAAGTCCGCGGGAATGTGTCGGGGAGGCGGCTTGCGCCGAACGGAGCAAACCGCATGCGCGCACTTTTTTATGGCGGTGGGCGGAATAGATTAAGCGCGCAACCCCTCACCCCAGCCCTCTCCCTCTGGGAGAGGGAGTCCGGGCGTGCCCGCCGAGAAGGCGTCCCCTCTCCCGTCCATATCCGNNTGGACACCTTAGAGTGGCAAGCTCGCAAGGCGAGCTTGTGTGGGAGAGGGACAGGGTGAGAGGTTGAACCCTTAACGATTATGCAGAGTCGCTAGCGTCCCTCGCGGTACCAGGTCAGCGACAGGAGTCCCAGCGCGATGCCAAGCGCGGCCAAGCCGGAGATGAGCGGCGTGTAGGTGATCGCCTTCACCTCGTAGGCGTCGCGAGCCTTGAGCCCGAGCCAATTATTGCCGGAAAAGCGGTGGCCCGAGCGTACCACGGAGATCGCGGGCATAGGCTCCGCCGCCGCGTCCGCCGTCCCGCCCAGGAAGAACGCGCCGCCGCCTGTCGTTTCCAGCACCGGCCGCAGCGGCTCGTCGGTTGCCACCACCTTCTGGAACTCCGGCGAGTTCATCTCGCCCGCGACCGTGAGCGCGGTCAGCCCGTCCATGGTTATGCGATGCACGCCTGGCTCGTCGGTGCCGATGGTCTTGATGAACCGGCCCGGCGATTTCTTGTCGAGCGTCACCGCGATTTCCTTGCCGGATGGCGTCGTAACCGCCGCCTCGCCAACCTGCTCCTGGACCGTGCGCCGCTCGATGGTGACGTGCCGCTTGCCGACCTTGGCGGACAACGCCTCCTCTTCAAGGTCGGGCTCCTTCATGAGCCAATGCGCGAGCCGGCGCAAGAGATCGACATGCGGGCCGCCGCCTTCGTAGCCGCGCGCCCAGAGCCAGGCGTGGTCCGAGAGCAGGAGCGCCACGCGGCCCTTGCCGCGCCGGTCGAGCACGAGCAGCGGCTTGTCTTCCGCCCCGCTCATGACTACCTCGCCGCGATCGGCCTGCGCGTCGACCACGCGGAACCAATGCCCCCAGCGCGGTTTATCGCCCTCTTTCGCGGGCGCGCCGGGAAGTCCGGCGGTCACGGGATGCTTCTCGCCCTCCTTGGTGATGGTGGGCTGGAACGGCTGCTCGTAGACCTTGCCGGTCGGGCGCGCTGGCAGGACCGTGCCGAGCGGCGTGCGCGCAAGGCTCGATGCGCCCGCGAAATCGGCGCCCGCCGCCACCAGCACCGCGCCTCCCTGCTCGACATAGCGCGCCACGTTGTCGAGGTAGAGCATGGGCAGCACCGCCCTGCGCTGGTAGCGGTCGAAAATAATCAGATCGAACTGGTTCAGCTTCTCGGAGAACAGCTCTCGCGTCGGAAACGCGATGAGCGACAGCTGGTCGATGGGCGTGCCGTCATGTTTCTCGGGCGGCCGCAGGATGGTGAAATGCACCAGATCCACCGCGGCATCGGAGCGCAGGAGATTGCGCCAGGTTCGCTCGCCCGCGTGCGGCTCGCCCGAGACCAGGAGCACGCGCAGGTTCTCGCGCACGCCTTGCGCCTGGATCACCGTCTTGTTGTTGATCGCGGTCAGCTCGCCCGGCTCCGGCTTCAGGTCCACCTCGACGATGTTCGGGCCGGCATGCTCGAAGCGCAGCCGGATTGGAACGGTCTTGCCGTAGGGTGCGCGGATCGTCTCGACGGGGCCGGTTTCGCGGCGGATCTCGAAGGTCGCCAGTCCGCCATCGCCAGGGCCGTTGCGTTCCGCCCTGATCTCGGCAACCTCGTCGGTTCCCGCCAGCCCAAAGCGCGGCGCGGAGAGAACTTCGATGCGTGTGTCCTTTTCTCCGCGTGCGCCCGTCAAGAGCGCGTGGACTGGCGCGTCGAAGCCAAGCCTAGCCTTGTCCTGCGGAGCGTCGTGGATCTGGCCGTCGGTGACGAACAGGGCGCCCGCCATGCGGTTCCGCGGAATGTCCGCCATCGCCTTGCCCAGCGCCCCGAACAGATTGGTCGTCTCGCCGCCCGATTGTTCGCTGGCCGGCACGTGCACGAAGCGCGCTTCGAGATTGGGGATTTTGGCGAGTTGATCTCTAAGCTCGGCCTCGATCTGGCCCGCGCGCACCGCCCGGCCGGCCAGATCCATGCTTGAGCTNNGAGAAAGCAGGCAATGCTCAAGGTTCGCAGCAGGAAGCCGCGCCTGCCCCGCCATGCGAACAAGGCCATCGCCAGAAGGCATAAGCCCGCCAAGCCGGCAAGCAGCTCGCGCGAGAAGAAGGGGAAGAACTCTACAGACCAGTTCATTGCGCTTTACACTGCATGGCGGTTGCGGTCAGTGCCCCAGCCGTTCGAGGATGGCCGGCACGTGTACCTGATCGGCCTTGTAGTTGCCGGTCAGCGCGTACATGACGATGTTGACGCCGGCGCGATAGGAAAGTTCCCGCTGCTCCTCGCCGCCGGGCACCGCCGCGAACATGGGACGGTCGCTATCGTCCAGCGCCCAGGCGGCGGCGAGATCGTTCGAGGTCACGATGATCGAGCTGACGCCGTCCGACTTGACGCTGCGCCTGGCCGAATCCCCCGCTTCCGCCTGCGCCTCCACCCAGGCATCGCCATTGTCCCAGCGTCCGGGGAAGGATTGCAAGAGGTAGAATGCCTTGGTCAGCACATGGCCTTCGGGTACGCGCTGCAAGGGCGGCAGATCGAGCTTGCCCAGGAGCTGGCCCAAGGGCGTCGCGGTGGCGCCGGCCAAGCTTCCGCCGAAGGCGCCGTCGTTCTTGGTGTCGAAGACGATGAGGCCGCCCTGCTTCATATAGGCATCGACTTTCGCGAGAACCCGGTCTGGCAGCGGCTGTGCATCCGGCAGCACAGGCCAGTAGATCAGCGGGAAAAACACGAGTTCGTCGCGCGCGGGGTCGATGCCCATCGGCTCGCCCGGCTCGACGGCGGTGCGCATGTTCAGGATTTTGGAAAGGCCCAGAAGTCCGGCCTTGCTGATCCGGTCCGTTTCGCCGTTCCCGGTTACAACATAGGCGAGGCGCGTTTCGAGCGACGCCTGGAGCGCGAAATCCGTCGTTGCCGCGCCGTTCTTGGCCGTATCGGCACGCGCATCCGGAACCGCGAGCCCAGCGAAAAGCGCGAGCCCCAAGGCGGCTGCGGCGGCCCCGCGACGCCAGCGGACGGCCCCGGCTCCGAGGAACAGCGTGCAAATCGCTCCGTCGGCCAGGAAAAGCAGGAGAGCGGTCAAGTAGAGCCATGGCGCCAGCGCGATCGTCTTGGCGTCCGCGAACACGCGGACATGCGCATTGGCCGGCAGCTTGAGCGGCCGAAGCGTGTCGCCTTCCTTGAGGGCATTGATCGCATGCAGCGCGTTTTGCGGCCCATAAAGCCCGGCAGGGTTGGCCGCGCTGCTTCGCACTTTGTCGATTCCGGAGTGCGGGATCGCCTTCGCGCGGTCCGATGGTTCGGCGAGCTTGCCGAAGCCGTCCAGCACGCGCCAAGGCTTCAGGAGATCCTCCTGGCCAGGGGCCGCGGCGGCGTCCGCGGTCTTTGCGGCGTCGTCGGCGGGAGGGTTGAACAGCAATGGCGACAGCTCTAGAATCTTTTGCATCATCTCAACGAATAAGCCGGATATGGGAAGATTAGACCAATCCGGGTTGGCGGTAATGTGGAAAAAAACGAGCACGCCCGCCCCGCGCTTCGCGGCGGTCACAAGGGGCGTGCCATCCATGAGCCGCGCCCAGACCGTGACATGGCGCGGCATGGCGGAGGGATCGCTGAGGACCTGCTGCGAGACCGTAACGTCGGCCGGGATGGCAAGCCCATTGAAGGGCGAGTCCTGTTCGAAGGGCGCGGGTTTCTGCGGCGAGGTCCATGTCATCGTGCCGCCAAGCGAACGCCCGCCCTCGCGCAAGGGAGCCGGCAGGAGCGAATCGCCGCCCTGTTCGAGCCGGGGGCCGGCAAAGCGGATGAGCATTCCGCCTTTCTCCACGAAGGCCTTGAGCCTCTCGCGCGTATTGCCCGCAAGGCGGCCGACATCGCTCAGAATGACGATCGACGGAGAGGCGGCGATCAGGTCGGCGGTGGCATGGTCGAGATTGGCCGTGCGCGCGCGCGTAACCTCGGCGAAGGGGATGAGCGCCCGTTCCAGATAGTAGGCGGGGGACAGAAGCGGCTGCGCTTCCTCGCTGCCCTCGCTTGCGACAAGCCCAACGCGCCGCCTCTGCGAGCGGCTGTCGAACAGATAAACGGCGCCCGCCGAGTCCTCGCCTGGGATTTCGAGCCGGGCCACCTGGTTGCGAAGGTCGAGCGGAAGATCGAGCGTCGCCTCGCCCTTGGAGCTGGCGCCCGTGTCGAAAGGCGATGCCGTCAGGATCTCGCCGCGCGCGGTCACGGCGGCGATCTGGCCCCGCCGCGCTCCAGGTCCGGCGGCCATGACTTTCGCCCGTATGGCGCCCGCGGCTCCGCCCACCCGCGCGATCCCCAGCGCACCCGCGCCTGGAAGATCGCTATAGATGTCGATGGCGCCATCCGAGGCGAGCCCGCTCAGTGCGCTGCCCAAGGCGGCGGCGCCGGCATCCTCGATGCCGTCGGAGAGCCACGCCACCCGGACCTTGCCGCGCTGGCCTTGCAACTCCTTCTCGATCTGCTTGGCCGCGGCGGCACGGCCCATGGCAAACGGTTCGGGCACCAGCGATGCAAAACGCTGCCGGAAATCCTCGGGCGTCAGAGGCGAAAGCGGTGCCGCCGGCCCCTCGGTGGGGATCAGGTAGAGCGCTTGCCCGCCTTCCTCCGCCGCGGAGGCAAGATGCTCGGCGAAAGACTGCCGCCTGACCCAGCGGCTCGCCGCCGCCCAGCTATTGTCCACCACGACAACGAGCGGCTGCGTGATGGCGGTATTCGCGGCCGATTGCGGCTTGATGACGGGGCCTGCCAGAGCCGCGATGACGCCCGCGGCGACAAGCATCCGCAAGAGTGTCAGCCACCAGGGGCTCCGGACTGGCGTTTTTTCGCTGACCCGCAGTCCGAGCAGCAGCGAGACCGGCGGGAACGCCACCGTCTGAGGACGCGGCGGCGTCAGCCGGAGGAGTAGCCAGATCGCCGGCAAGGCCAGGAGCCCGGCAAGCATCCAGGGATAGGTGAAACTCAAACTGCCGAGGAAGCCGCCCATCATGACGGTTCGCCCTCCCCGGCAAGCTCGCCCTTGAGCGTGCCCTTGGCCCGGTAGGCCTTTTCAAGGCCGGACAGGTGCATGTGCAGCGGCAGGAGCGCCTCGACCGCCGGGCGGTTCGTGTGGTGGAGGAAAGGAGCCCAGCCCAGTCCGCTCGCGTGGAATGCGATGGCCGCCTTATGGGCCGCAAGCTTTTTCTGGTAGCTTTCGCGCAAGGCTTCGGCCCGTTCGGCCACGAAGCGCGTCTGCGTTTCCTGGTCGAAGAACTCGACGCGTCCCTGGTAAGGCAAGCTTTCCTCGGCGGGATCGAGGATTTGAACCACGTGGCCGCGCACACCTTGGCGGGCGGTGGCGCTGAAGCCCGTGGCGAGCTTTTCCGGTGCCTCAAGGAAATCGCTGAAGATCGCCAGCTCCGAATGCCGGCCCAGGCGGCACGCGGCATCGGGCAGACATTCGAGGGCGGGGCCGGAAAGTGCGCGCGCCAGCGTCTCGATCATGGTCGAGGCGATACTGTGGCCGGCTCTGGCAGGCATGAGGCCCGGAAGCCCCACGCGCTCGCCCGCATCGGCAAGGAGCGAGGCAAGCGCCAGCGCCAGCACGATCGCGCGCTCTGCCTTCGACGTTTTGGAAAGATGCGAGCGGAAGTACATCGAGGGCGACAGATCGAGCCAAATCCAGACCGTGTGCGCGGCCTCCCATTCGCGCTCGCGCACGAAGAGGTGGCTCGACCCGGCCGAGCGGCGCCAATCGACGAGTGTCGCGGAATCGCCCTGCTCGAAGCTCCTGTATTGCCAGAAGGTCTCGCCCGGACCCGGCCGCCGCCTGCCATGCGTGCCCTGCGCGACCGTCGAAGCCACGCGCCGCGCCTCCACCAGGAGTGCCGGAAGCTTGGCCGCGAGATCCTGCGCGGCTTCTTCGAGCGCGATGGTCGACGTGGGTGCTTTGAGGTCCACAGACATCGAGGGGCGGCTTCTCCGCTAGAGCGTTGCGACGAGGCCGTCGATGACTTGATCGACGGCGATGTTTTCGGTGCGGGCGGTGAAGGTAAGCGCCATGCGGTGCCGGAGCACGGGCTTGGCCATCGCGATCACGTCGTCCACGGATGGCGCGAGGCGGCCTTCGACCAGCGCGCGCGCTCGCACCGTCATCATCAGCGCTTGGCTGGCGCGCGGTCCCGGCCCCCAGGCGACCAGCTCATTGATGCGCGGGGCCGCCCCTTCCGTCTGCGGACGCGCCGAGCGGACGAGCTTCAGGATCGCGTCGGCGACGCTGTCGCCTGCCGGCATCTGCCGGACGAAGCGCTGCGCGGCCATCACGTCCTCGGCGCTCAGCGCCTGGTGCACCTTGCGGTCCTCCGTGCCCGTCGTCGAGAACAGCATCCGGCGCTCGGCCGCGGCATCGGGATATGTCACGTCGATCTGCATGAGAAAACGGTCGAGCTGCGCCTCCGGCAGGGGATAGGTGCCCTCCTGCTCAAGCGGATTCTGGGTCGCCAGCACGAAAAACGGCATGGGCAGCGAGTAAGTCTGGCCGGCATAGGTCACCTGCCGCTCCTGCATCGCCTGCAAAAGCGCCGATTGCGTCTTGGGGCTGGCGCGATTGATCTCGTCCGCCATCAAAAGCTGTGTAAAAACCGGGCCTTCGATAAAGCGGAAGGTGCGCGTGCCTGCCTTTTCCTCAAGCACCTCGGTGCCCACGATATCAGAGGGCATCAGATCGGGCGTGAACTGAATGCGTTTAGCGTTAAGCCCAAGCGCCGAACCCAGCGCCTCGACGAGGGAGGTTTTGGCGAGGCCGGGAACGCCGATCAAGAGTGCATGGCCGCCGGAGAGAATATTAACGAGGACAAGCTCGACGACCGTGTCCTGCCCGAAAATAACGCGCCCGATCGCCTCCCGCGCCCGGGTGACCTTCGCCCGGATGTCGTCGGCGCGGGCCACGATGCTGTGTTCTGTGGGGTGGTACATGGAATCGAACCTGCGTTATGACAGTTGCGGTTTGGCTGCGCCGTCTCTAAGCCAGAGTATATGCTGTTGCAAAGCGGGGATACAACGCTTGGTAGGAGCAAGCATCGTGCCACTGGACCGCCGGGCGTTTTGGCCCTGGCAGCGATCCGCAGCAATATTTTGTCAGCATTAAGGAGCCTTGGTCATGCGCGGACCGGACGGACTTGAGGCAGCCGCTGCGTTAAGCCCCTTTTCTGCAAAGGTTTTCGCTAGGAAAGCGCGGGCATTCGGCATCGGGCTGAGCGAGGCATCCTGGATGGCGGCACAGCCTGCCACCTACGGAATCGACGCCGGGCGCAGGGTGGACAACCAGGGAAAACCTAACGAAAGTTTAAAGCTTGAGCACCTCGTCCCGCCCGAGGCTTGGCGCACGGCGGCGGTGCTGGTGCCGGTGATCGCGCGCGAGCCGGAGGCGACCGTCCTTTTCACGCTGCGTACCGCGCACCTTGCCGCTCATAGCGGCCAAATCTCCTTTCCGGGCGGCAAGATCGAGGAGGGCGATGCAACGCCGGTTGAAACGGCACTCCGCGAGGCGGAGGAGGAGGTTGGCATTCCGCCCCTGGCTGTCACGCCGCTGAGCTTGCTCGACCTGCACAACACTGGCACGGGCTTCCGCATCGTCCCGGTGCTTGCGCTGGTCGACCCCGGTTTCGAGCCGGTCCCGCATCCCGGCGAGGTGGCGGAAATCTTCGAGGTGCCGCTTTCTTTCCTGATGGAGAAGGAAAACCATAGGAGTCATCTCCACGAATGGAAGGGCGGCACCGTCCAGTTCTACGCCATGGAGTTTGAGAACCGTTTCATCTGGGGCGCCACCGCCGCCATCGTCCGCAACCTCTATGAGCGCCTCTATGCGCGGGAGGCGGTGTGATGGCGGGTGTGCCTAAGATGAGCGCATCGCCCCTCACCCTGTCCCTCTCCCCATGGGAGAGGGAACGCCTGAATGGAGCGAGGAGCGCGCAACACCGTCCCCTCTCCCATGGGGAGAGGGACAGGGTGAGGGGTTGTGCCCTTCATTACCACACACAACGGTGCATCGTTAGATGACCTCATCACCTGCCAGCGTTGCGACGGCGGATTGGTTCCTGTGGCCGGGCACGCAGGCCATATTCGCGTGCCTGAACCGCGAGGGATTCGAGGCGCGCGCGGTTGGCGGCGCGGTGCGGAATTCCCTGCTCGGCCTGCCGGTGACGGAGGTGGATTTCGCCACAACCGCGAAGCCTGAAGATGCCGCCCGGCTCGCGGCCGCGGCAGGCATCGAGACCGTGCCCACGGGGCTCTCGCACGGCACCCAGACGCTGATTGCTTGCGGCGTCCCCTTCGAGGTGACGGCGCTGCGCCGCGATGTCGATACCGATGGCCGCCATGCGACCGTCGCTTTCGGCACGGACTGGACCGAGGACGCGCGCCGGCGCGACTTCACCATGAATGCGCTCTACGCCGATGCGCGGGGGCATGTGCGCGATCCGCTGGGCGGCTTGGCCGACTTGCGGGCGGGCCGCGTGCGCTTCGTGGGCGATCCGGGAAAGCGCATCCGCGAGGACTATTTGCGGACCTTGCGCTTTTTCAGATTCAGCGCGGAATATGCGCCCGGCGCTTTCGACGCGGACGGCATGGCCGCCGCCATACGTGAAAGGCTGGGCCTCTTGCGGCTGTCGCGCGAGCGCGTGCGGTCGGAGCTGCTGCGCATCCTGGCGACGCGCCGCGCGGCCCATGCCATCGAACTCATGGACGAAGCCGGACTGCTGCTCCTGCTCTTGGGCGGCGTTGTAAACCGGGTGCGCTTCGAGCGGTTCTGCCGAATCGAGGCTGCGCTAGGCCTGGCGCCGGATGCGGTGCGCCGGCTCGCGGCGCTGGCGCTTTTTGTTCGGGAAGATGCCGGCCGGCTCACCCAAAAGCTCCGCCTCTCCACCCAAGAGGCGAAAGAGCTGGAGGGGCTTTCCGCCACTTCCCCGGCAATCCCCGCCGCCTTGGGCAAGGCCGCGCTACAGGTCTTGCTCTATAAGCTCGGCGCGCGGTCCTATGCCGGGCGCATCCTGCTTGCCTGGGCGGCCAGCGGCGCGCCGGTGGACGACGGGGATTGGCGTGCGGCCGTGGACTTGGCGGGCGCATGGCAGCCGCCCCGCTTCCCGCTCGGCGGCGCGGATTTGATGGCGCTGGGCATGGAGCCGGGGCCGGCGATGGGCGCGCTTCTCAAGGAACTGGAGGAGCGCTGGGCGGCGGACGGTTTCAGCGCGGACCGGGAAACGCTCATGAACATGGCAAGGCAAAAACTGGCCGGACGCGAATGGCCCCAAGTCTTGTGATTGGCGCTTGGCGTAATTGCGGAGGTTCGTGCCTTTTCAAAAGGCAGGAAGAGGAAAATGTAAGGCTTGCCGGCCCGTCATCCGGGAGGCGAGCAGGTGCCGGAGTGGACTTCGCAGCGTCATCCACGCGAAGACGGGAATGACGCTGCGGCAAGAATGCACCCGGCGGGGGTATTCCGCCGGGCATGGCCTCAATACCGCTCGAAAGCGGAATCCTGCTCGTCATGGCCATTGGCGAGGTCGATGACGGGGCCGTTCTTGAGGATGGCCGCCGCCGTTGAACCCGCGCCACCGCCGGACGCCTGCATCGATTTCGCCTGGGCGCCGGCATACCTGGCGGACGCAGCCTTGGCGCCCTTCGCCAGATGGCCGACGTGTATCCTGGCCGGGGCCGCACGGGCGCCTGCCTCCGCGGCCTTCCTGCCGCCCTTGGCCTCCTCGCCGGCGCTGAAGAAGGAAATGCCCTCCTGTAGCCTCTCGGCCTGCGAAGCCAGCTCCTCCGAGGTGGCCGACAGCTCCTCCGAGGCGCTCGCGTTCTGCTGGATCACCTTGTCGAGTTGCTGGATCGCCTGATTCACCTGATCGGCGCCCACGTCCTGTTCGCGGCAGGCCGCGGTGATCTCCTCCACGAGCTGGGCGGTCTTCTTGATGTCGGGCACAAGCTTGGTCAGCATGTCTCCAGCCTGCTGGGCCACCGATACCGTCTCACCCGAAAGCACGCCGATCTCGTGCGCCGCCGTCTGGCTGCGTTCGGCGAGCTTCCTCACCTCCGAGGCAACCACGGCGAAGCCCCTGCCGTGCTCGCCCGCGCGGGCCGCTTCCACCGCCGCGTTCAAGGCCAGAAGGTCGGTCTGGCGTGCGATCTCCTGCACGATGGTGATCTTCTCGGCGATGGTCTGCATCGCCGCCACGGCGCGGGTCACGGCCTGGCCGCTGGTTTCGGCGTCGCTAGCGGATTGACGCGCGATCTTCTCGGTCTGGCTCGCGTTGTCGGCGTTCTGCTTGATGTTGGCGGCCATCTGCTCCATGGAAGCGGAGGCCTCCTGCGCCGCGGACGCCTGCTCGGTGGCGCCCGACGACAGTTGCTGGGCGCTTGCCGCCATCTCCTCGCTGCCCGACGAGACGTTGCCCGAAGCATTGAGTGCATCCGTCACCACAACGCGCAGCTTCTCCACCATGCCCTTCAGCGCCAAGCCCAGCATGTCCTTGTCCGAGAGCGGCTTGGGCTCGGCGGTCAGGTCGCCGTGCGCGATAGTGTCGGCCACCAGGGCCGTTGAGCGGAGATTGGCCGTCATTTTGTTCAGAGCGTCGATCAAATCCTTGATCTCGTCATTGCCGCTCGCGGCAACCTCATGGTCGAGATCGCCTTGGGCAACCTCATTGGCAAGCCCGACCGCGCGGCCAAGCCCGCGGCTGATGCTGAGCGATATCCACACGGCGGCGCCGAACGCGACCAGCAGCGACACGATGGTGGTGACCAGCAGCATCTGGCGCGCGCTTCCGTATACATCCCCGGCCTGCGCCACCGCCACTTTCGTCTCTTTTTCGACCATTTTGACGACGTCGTTGATCTGCGCTCTGAGGGCGTCTCCGATCTTCTTGCCAGAGCCCATCGACAAATCGGTGGCGCGCGATTTCGATATTTCCGTGCTCAAGCTCATAATGCGATCGTTGACCGGCGCCCATTTGTCGAAGCGTTCGAAGAACTGTTCCGCCTGTGCGCGATCCTGACCTTCGGGCAGGCGCCGGAGCACATCGCGCTGCTTGGAGATTGCCGCGAGGTCGGCCTTGATCTTCTGGTTGGCCACGGCGATGGTTTCGTCCGTCGGGGCCAGAATCGCGTCGCGCTGGTGGATTTCGAGGTCGCGGAGCAGCAGCAGGATATCGGCCACGGCGGCACTGGCGCTTACGGTATCCGGCGTGGGTTGCCGGATGGCCGCGAGATGGTCCAGCACAGGCCGGAGCATCTGCACGAACTCGTTGGTGTGCCCTTCCTTCTCGGCGATCTGCAAGGCTTCGACATTGGTGTCATGCCGCCCGAGTTCCGCGATCTTATCTTGACTGGCGATGTGCCTCGATACTGAGTCTCTAATCTCTCTAAGCTTGTCCTGCATGTCTACAGTAGCTACATTCGATAATGCATCGACGCTACTCGACAGAGTCTTGTGATCTGCCTGTATTTGTTCCTGTGTGTGCTTTATCTGTTCCGCATCCTGGGACAAAACGAGATTTTTTTCATGCCTCACCGAGTCGTGGTACCCATGAAGTAACGTCATCGCACGGGCCTCGCGTTCCACTGGACCGCTCAATAGCGACTTCATGCCGTCGTTGATCGTCATAAGGCTGCTGATGCCAAACCAGGCTGTGATGCCCGATAGCAGGATGACAGCTCCGAAAGCGGCAGCTAGTTTCAGTTTTATCGTGAATCGCATGACTTAGTTATTTCCTTCCGCTTTGTTACGATTTACGCGGTCCGGCGCATGTTCGAGGTTGGAACTATTCCAGCCGTCGGCGCGAGCGTTCGGCTCGCGCTACAATCCTTGATAGAATAAACTGTTTAAGCACCCACTTAAGCACGGCTATGAATTAATCTGTGCGCAGAAAGCATTCCGGCTGAGCGAAGAAGGAATAGGATATTGCGCGCGGCTCCGCCGCTTCAGCGGAGGTGCCGGAGCGGCGGCGCCGCCGCTGTATCCGGACCGCCAGCGCATGCCGGCCTCCCGTGCCGGTTCGATTCATGGAAGTAATCGATGCAAACTTGAGGCAGGGCGGCTTCTGGCCGCCCTGGTGGATAGGGAAACGGGTGTTTTCCGTGTGCGAAGCCCGCGATTACTTCGGGAGCGCCCCGATGCAATCGCAGGAGACAATATCAACCCTGCATCAAAATTCCTCGAAGGCGGTATCGTCGCCGTCGCGGTCTTCGCCAAGCTCGATCGCGACGCCTTTCCTGAGAGCTGCCGCGGCGGCGGCGGCGCCCGAGCCATGTTCTTCCCCCAACGCTTGCCCTGGCTTCGCCGGGGCAGCCGCGCGCTTGGCTGGCATGGCTTTGGCGGCCTTCTTCAAACTGACGCCTTGGAAGGCGGGTGCGGTCCTCATCACCTGAGCGAAATCCGCCGCGCCTTTCTGGCCGCCTCCCGCCATTCTGCCGATGTTGAAGAAGGAGATGCTCTGCTGGAGCTTTTCGGCCTGCGCGGCCAGCTCCTCCGAGGTCGCGGTCAACTCCTCGGCGGTGCTGGCATTGTGCTGGATGACCGTGTCGAGCTGCTGGAGCGCCTTGTTCACCTGACTGGCGCCGATATCCTGCTCGCGGCAAGCGGCGCTGATCTCCTCCACAAGCTGCGCGGTCTTCTTGATATCCGGCACGAGCCTCGTCAGCATTTCGCCCGCCTGCTGCGCCACGGAGACGGTCTGGCCGGAGAGCGCCCCGATCTCGTGCGCCGCGGTCTGGCTGCGCTCCGCAAGCTTCCTCACCTCGGAGGCAACCACCGCGAAGCCCCGGCCGTGCTCGCCCGCGCGNNGCTTCCACCGCCGCGTTCAAGGCCAGAAGGTCGGTCTGCCGCGCGATCTCCTGCACGATGGTGATCTTTTCCGCGATGGTCCTCATGGCGGTGACGGCGCGGGTCACGGCCTCTCCGCTGGTCTCGGCGTCGCCCGAGGACTGGCGTGCAATCTTCTCGGTCTGGCTCGCATTATCGGCGTTCTGCTTGATATTGGCCGCCATCTGCTCCATGGAGGCCGAAGTCTCCTCGGCCGCCGCCGCCTGCTGCGACGCGCCCGACGACATGTTGTCCGCGCTGGCCGCCATTTGCTGGCTGCTCGCGGAAACGCTGCTGGAAGCGGCAAGCGCCTCCTGCACCACGATGCGCAGCTTCTCCACCATGCCCTTCAGCGCCAGGCCCAGCCTGTCCTTGTCCGAAAGCGGCTTGGCTTCCACGGTCAGGTCGCCATGGGCGATCGTATCGGCCACTTTCGCGGTTGCGCGCAAATTGCCCGTCATGCGCTGCATGGCAAGGCCCAGCACGTCCTTGTCCGACTGCGGCCGGACATCGGCGTCAAGGTCGCCTTCGGCGATGGCGCCGGCAACCTTGGCCGTTGCGCGAAGATTGGAGGTCATGCGCTGCATTGCCAAGCCCAGCGCATCCTTTTCCGACAACAGCTCGATACTGCCGCTAAGATCGCCTTGCGCGATGGCGTCGGCGGCCCTGGCCGTGGCCCGCAAATTGGAGGTCATGCGTTGCATGGCCAGCCCCAGCGTATCCTTGTCCGAAAGCGGTTTGGCCTCGACGGCGACATCGCCCTTTGCGATGGTATCGGCCAGCTTCGCGGTTGCACGCAAGTTGACCGTCATGCGCTGCATGGCACGGCCCAGCGCGTCCTTATCCGAAAGCGGCTTGACATCGGTGCCAAGATCGCCCTGCGCGATGGCATCGGCCACCCCTGCCGTGGCGCGCAGATTGGCCGTCATGCGGTTGAGGGCATCGACCAGATCCTTGATCTCGTCGTTGCTGCTGGCCGCGACGCTTTGATCGACGTCGCCCAAGGCCACGCTATCCGCAAGCATCACAGCCTTGTTCAGGCCGCGGCTGAGGCTCATGGACATAAATAGAGCAGTTCCAGCGGCAACCAGCAATGCTACCGCAAGCAGCCAGACGAGACTTTGGCGGGCGCCCGCATAGAGATCCGCACTGGCGGCAACGTCGGCTGCCATTTGCTGGGCGATGACGCCGTTGAGCGCGGTAAACTGGGCCTTGAGCGCATCCTGCGTCTTCTTGTTTCCGCCGGTCGTGAGCGCGGTTGCCTGCCGCTTGCTATGGGTCTGAGCAAGCGCCTCGAAATTATCGTGGAAGGTGCGCCACTTGTCGAAGCGCTCGAAGAACTTCCCAGCCAGCGCGCGGCTGTCGCCGTTGAGCTGACGCAAGAAGCTGTCGCGCTGGCCGCCAACCGCGGCAATCGCCGCCTTGATCGACCTGCTGTGCGCCGCTCCCGCCTCGTCGTCCGGCGCCAGAATCAGGTCGCGCTCCTCGCCGCTGGCCACGGCAAGCTCGAACATAATGTCGCTGACAGCGTTCGCGCTTATGCCCGCGGAAGGCTGCGCGGCAAGGCTATCGCGGAGCTGGCGCAGCGACTCCATCATTTCGCCGAAAGCGGGACGCCCTTCGCTTTCGGCAAGCCGCCTAGCTTCCCCGGAGGTATCCCGCTTGGCAAATTCAGCAATCTTATCCTGGGTGGCGATCAGTTGCGCGATGGTGGCGCGCAGTTCGTCGAACTTCACGTGCATCGCGGGCGGCACGATCTTTCCCGCCTCTTCAAGCTTTGCGGGGACGGCCCGGTGATCCTCCTGCAGTTCCTCGTAAACGCGCTTGATCTCGGCGGGGTCCCTGAACAAGGTCAGGTTCTTCTCGTGCCGGATGGAATGTTGAACCGCTTCCTCAAGATGCGTGATCCGGTTCTGCAGCTCGACCGGCCCGCTTAGCAGTGCCTGGATATTGCCGTCGAGGGCGGCTAGCTTGGCGATGCCGATCCAGCCCACGGCCCCCGCCAGCAGCAAGACGGCACCGAACGCCAGTGCCAGCTTCAATTTGATCGTTATGCGCATTTCCATACTCCAGCACTGCCAAATAAGCGGAACCAGGCCGGGGTTTGGGATCGCGCTCCCAGACCCCGGCCGTTGCCGCCACCGTCGCGGACGGATGGTTCAAACCATACTGGTAAGGCAAATCGGTTAAGTCCGGTCTTAGGCGGGGCCGCGAATTTCGCGCCGCGGATAAAGATATTCTCCGCACGGATGCATGACGGCCGCGCCGCAGGGGCCGGCATCGCCGCTCTGGCTTAAACGCCGCGCTACCGTATGGCGTGCTACCGGAGCGCGGGGCCACGGTCGTTGCGCATGCGGCATCCCGCCACCTCGGCGTGTGCTATCCGGGCCACAGTTCCGGCGAATGGTACTTAAAGTTGCTTTTTGTGGGTAACCGCAACCGCGAATCGAAATAGCTTGTATTGGCATGATGGATAGATGATTACATCCGTCGCATTGTTTTTCCCGCCGTAAGCGTCGCGTGCTTTGGGCAATTTTGGAGAACACACACAATGCTGAAGACAACTGTAGCCGCGACGCTCGCGGCGGTTCTTGGTATGAGCGGCGCAGCCTATGCAGCCGATATGAGTGGCGGCCGTAGCATGAAGGATGCGCCGGTCTATGCGCCTGGCGTTAGCTGGACCGGCTTCTTCATCGGTGCTGGCGGTGGCTACGGCGCCACGAAGACCGATATGGACCTCACTGCCTCTGGTGCGCTTGGTAGTGCCAGTGGCAGTGCCAATGCCGACATCAATGGCCTTGGCGGGATGGGTGGCTTCGGAACCCTTCAGGTTGGTTATGACATGCAAGCCAGCCACCGCTTCGTTATTGGCGCCTTCTTCGACTACGATTTTGCCGCCATCAACAACACGATCAGCCTCGGGGGAACCGGCCTCGGTCTCACTGGGTCAACCGAGATTCACGGCAACCTGACCGATAGCTGGACCGCGGGTGGACGCGGGGGCTATCTCGTCAATCCCGCCACCCTGGCGTATATACTGGGAGGCTACACCGAGGCGCGTTTCTCCCTTCCTTCATTCGCGGAGCATAACACCTTCCAGGGCTGGACCCTCGGCGCCGGCTTCGAGACGAATCTCGGTGGGTCTTTGTTCTTGAAAGGCGAGTATCGCTACACTCAACTGGACCGGGAGACGCTTTTGTCGGGCTCTCTCCTCGGGATTACCGCTACGCTTACGGATCAGCCGGATGTCCAGACCGGCCGCCTGTTGCTCGTCTACAAGCTCGGCGGCATGGGCATGGGTCTCGACTCGGCGCCGATGGCACCTCTGAAATAGCTCGGCCTTTCCCTTATACAGAACGCAAAGCGGCGCACGCAAGTGCGCCGCTTTCGATTGTGCGCCAAGCATGGCTTCGGTCCAGGCCTTGGCCGTGCCGGCGGGAATGCGCCGGAAAGTGGCCCGGAGCGGCTGAGAATGCGGCGATCCGGCCCCGTTCAGGGCCTATCGCAGCGCCGGCGCATTCGCCGCCCGATGGTCCGCCGGCCCGGCATATACGACGCGCCAGATGGTTCCGCCCGCATCCTCGGTGATGTAGAGCGCGCCGTCCTTGCCTTCGGCGATGCCTACCGGCCGTCCCCACACGCGGCTTTCGTCCATCACAAAGCCAGTGAGGAAGTCCTCATATTCGCCGGTTGGCGCACCGTCGCGCATGAGAACGCGCACAACCTTGTAGCCAGTCCGTTCCGTGCGGTTCCACGAGCCGTGCAGCGCCACGAATGCCGAGCCGCGATACTCGGGCGGGAAGGCGGCGCCGTTCAGGAACGTGATGGCAAGCGGCGCTGAATGCGGCTGCAGCAGCACGTCGGGGCTCGCAATCATCACCGCCAAGTCCGGACGGGCGCCTTTCCAGCGCGGGTCCTCGCGATCCCCCATGTACCACCAGGGCCAGCCGAAAAACTGGCCTTCGCGCACGCGGGTCACGTAGTCGGGAGGCAAATTGTCGCCGAGCCCGTCGCGCTCGTTGGTGGCGCAATACAAGTCGCCGGTGTCCGGCTGTACCGCGAGGCCCGCGCAATTGCGCAGGCCGGTCGCGAAAACGGTGGTATCCTTGCCCTCGGGCGTGAAGACGAGCACGTCGGCCCGGTTCTCCTCGAAGCCCCAGGCGGCGCCGAGCCCCTTGCGTGCCTGCCAGGCGTCGATTTCGCGCTGGGACTTGGCCGGCAAGCCTTCCGCGTCGTTCGAGGCCGAGCCGACCGCGACGAACATGCGCTTGCCATCGAGCGAGAAGGCAATATCCCTGGTGACGTGTCCGCCGAGGGTTGGCGCCAGTGCGCGCACGATCACTTCGGGCGCCGCCGCCTTCGGCTTCAGATCGCCGTTCTTGTAGGCGAAGCGGACAACGCGGTTGCTTTCCGCCACATAAACCCATTTCGGGTTCGGTCCAGGCGGATAAAAGGCGATGCCAAAGGGTTCCGAAAGGCCGCTTGCATAAACCTCGCTCTTAATAAGTTCTCCATCCATGCCGGGCCGGAGCAAGCTGATCCGGCCATCGATCGTTTCGGCGACAAAAAGATCGCCGTTGGGGGCGGTGCGGATGAGCCGCGGGGACTCAAGCCCCTCGGCAAACAGCGTCACGGTAAACCCGTCCGGCGCCTTGGGCTTCGTGCCAACCGGCCGCTTCAACTCGCGCGGCGGGGTGCCGGCCGAGCGTGTCTCGTAAGGCTGCGGGAGATCGGCAAGCCCGATCTTGTGGCGCCGCCCAGGCTTGTCCTGGCGCCAGTCGTCGAAGACCGATGCCGTTTCGGCTTGGGCGGGCGCGGAGGTCAGGGTGGCCATATAGGCAATGATGTCCGAGCGTTCTTCCCGGTCCGGGATGGAAAACGGCATGTCGACGCCCGGCACCATGGCCTGCGGATTTTGAAGATAGCGGTCGAGAATGGCCTCGTCCCAGTTCCAGTTCGCCGACTTCATTTGCGGCGAATATTTAAAATTGCTGGTACCGGCCTTGCGGCCCAGAATGCCAATCAGGTCCGGCCCCAGCCCTTTCGTGCCGTCTTCCGTATGGCAAAGGGTGCACTGCTCGCCGAACAGCGCCCTGCCGCGAACCGGATCGCCGGCTTGCGCAAACGCCGGCGGGCCTGCCAGCACTGGAAAAAGCGCGGCGGTCAAAAGTGCCAGAAACGTGTTCTTGTACATCACACACCCATGCAGCGGGACGCGGAAAACGGAGCAACGGCTCATGAATGGCGGTCGCGGACCGGCTTTTGCAGAATCCGATAAACAGACTTTCCACTGCGGAGAGAAAATCCCACAAAAACAGTGAATTGTAAGCAGATTATGACGGGGCGTTCAACGGGTATCTACCGCGCTGCGACATAACGGGCAGTGAACATTGAGCGAACGGAGGCAGCCGCGAGCAGGGAAAGACTGCTGCTGGTTAATTTCGGCGCCCGGATGGGATGCGACGAAGAGAGTTCTTGAGGTCTTGCGTCAGGGAAGGGCGGCAAAGGCCCCCCTTCCCTTTCGAGCTTTATCCGCCGCTGCCATGCCGCGAACGGTGCGCATGGCGGTGGAGCGGAAGGCCGTCGTCCACATGCCCGCAATCGTCGAAGCTGCAGCCGTCGCGGAACCCATGTTTCGCGATGATGGCGCGTGCACGATACATGAATGCCGTGGTGAGGCCCCAGCCGCGCTGGTCGAAGTCGCATGCGGCACCCGAGTAATGGCGGGAGTTGGGCACATGGCCGCCATGCGCGAGGCAGCCTATGCGCCGGGGCTTGTAACCGGCCGCGACAAAGTCGGCGATCAGTGCCTGGAAACGGGTTGCAAGATGGCTGGCGACCGTGATCGGCCCCGCCGCGGTCGCAACCGTGACCATGCCGCCGCCACGGTTTATCGGGGCGCCATTATACTGCGGATAGCTTGCCTGCGCCGGCCGTCTTTTCCGCGCCTGCCCCGCGCGATGGTGAGCGTGGTGCGCTTGGTGCGCGCGATGCGCGTGGTGCACGGTGTGGGTGCGATGATGCTGGGTATAATGACGATGGTGGTGGTGGTGGTGGTGGTGATGATGATGATGATGGTGATGCCCGGCTTCCGCTGGGATCGAAGCGGCCAAAAAAATGGCGGCCGTTGTGAGTAGTCGCATTACTGATACCTCTTTGATCTTGTTATGAGGATGTCCAGCGGGAGCGGGATGCGCTCCGCGCGCCGGGCTCGCTCGCAAGAGCGGTGGCCCGGCATGAACATTCGCACCCGGCTGCAAGATGTTCGCGTGAATGGACGCGACGCGCTTGGCACCCAGCGCAAGTGAAACCCAATTTTGGCAAAGGCGTGGCTTAGTGTTGCATATTTTCCTCACAGTTCACACAAACTGATACACCTGAAACCGGCGCTGGTAGTGTTCGAGGCCAGGATAACGCCCCCGCTAAGATGTATGCCATCTAAGATAAACCTCTCTGCCGTACTATCTATACATGGCACTGCCAAAGTATATTCTGCCAAGAATGCGAGCAACGGGCATCGCGACAACTTTCTAGTGCGGCGGCGCCAACCCTCAATCGCCAGTAATCGCAACCGATGCTTCGCCCCCTCGCTATCCGCCGGCCGGCCGGGCCGGCACCTCCTAAGTCTCTAATGCACCTATGCTTCCCCCCTCTTGGCCGCTCTGCGCGGCAGTCCCTCCTTTCGCGGGTCCGCTTCAATTCGACGAAAGTTTCGTGGAAAAGACTTGAGGATTTATTAACCACGGTTTTGAGGGTGCGGCGGGCCTTGCACTCCGCTTCTCCCACGCTGTGCTGGGGGTAATACATAGTCAGTTACTTTTTTGTCCGGAACGCTCCGGTGAGGTTTGCAAGAGGCCGCGGCATGCCGCATAACCGGGATGGCGCGGCAAAGCGTTGCGGACGGCTGGAGGGGGACCGGAATGGTAAGATATGGAAGCTTCGCGGTTTGGGCCGGTGCGTTTGCGCTGGCCGTATTTGCCTCCACCCATGCCGGCGCCGAACCCGCTTCCGCCGCCCAGGATGTACCGCAGGCGGCCGCCGGCTCCTATGAAGCGGCGCAAGAGCTGTTCAACGCCCGCTGCGTGCAGTGCCATAGCTGCAACAACGCGCCCTGCCAGTTGAAGCTGACCTCCTTTGAAGGACTGCAGCGCGGGGCGGCCAAAATCGAGGCGATCCACCCCACGCGCCTCAAGAGCGTCCCGCCAACAAGGCTCGGCATCGACGCGCGCTCGCCGGCGGAATGGCACAAGAAGGGCTTTTTCCCTGTCGCCGACGACAAGGCTAATCTTCTGATCTCGATGATAAATCAGGGGCCGTCAGGCTCGCCGGCCGATACGGTCGCCGGCTCGCGCACCTGCCCCGCGAACGCAAGCGAACTGGGCCGGATGGCCTCCGCGCATGCGGAAAAACTGATGCCCTACGGCCTGCCGCCGCTGACGCCCGCCGAGCGCGGCGTCCTGACGAGCTGGGTGCAAGGCGGCCAGAAGCCGCCGGCGGCTAAATCCGGGGACGCGCTGCCTCCGGAGCAGGCTTCGGCGAAAAGCAAGTGGGAAGAGTTTCTGAACCGGCCGGATGCGGAGCACAAGCTGGCGGCCCGCTATCTTTACGAGCACCTGTTCCTGGCCAGCGTGCATTTCAGCAAGGATTCGACGCGGTACCACAGGATCGTCCGCAGCCGGACGGCATGCGACCAGCCGCTCGACGAAATTGCGACGCGCCGCCCGTCCGACGATCCCAAGGCCGGCTTCCACTATTGCTTCGAGCCCGCTCGGGAAACCATCGTCGAGAAGACGCTGCTTCCCTACACGCTCGATCGGGCCAAGCTGGATCGCGTCGCCAGCCTGTTTTTCGATCCCAATCAGCCGTGGAAAGCTTCGCACCAGCCGGGCTATCCGCAAGCGGATGCGGCCAATCCCTTCGTGCTTTATCGGGACATCCCGGTAAAGGCGCGTTACCGCTACTTGCTGGACGACGCCCAGTATCACGTGGGCTCCTTCATCAAGGGGCCGGTCTGCTACGGCGCCGGCGCGGTAAACTCGATCGACGAGCACCTCTTCGTCTTCTTTATGAATCCGGATTCGGAGCTGATGGCCGCCGACCCGGACTTCGCCAAGGCAAGCGAAGACCTCCTGGTTCTGCCCTACATCCAGGAGAGCAGCGCCTCCTTCCTCAAGGAGCTGGTGCTGGACGAACTATCGAACATCAAACAGGGAGCCCCGCTCACCGAAAAATATATCCACGCCCGGAACGAGTATGTGGCGCTGAAGAAGCAGCACCGGGCGGCGGCGTTCAAACAGGGCTACCGGATGGCGGACCTGTGGGACGGCGGGGGCACCAATCCCAACGCGGTTCTGACGGTGTTCCGGCACTTCGATCACTCCTATGTCTTGCAGGGCCTGCGCGGCGGCGAGGCCAGCAGCTATTTCGTGCTGGACTACGGCCTGCTTGAGCGGCTGGTCTACAATCTGGTGGTGGGCTTCGACGTTTTCGGGAATCTTAGCCACCAGCTTCACACGCGGCTCTATATGGAAATGCTCAGGCGCGAAGCAGAGGATAATTTCCTGCTGTTTCTTCCGCAAACGGAGCGAGTCCGGCTGCGGGATCTGTGGTACCAGCAGGAAGCCGCCAAGCTGGGCCGGAAGATATTCTACGATCCGAACGAGAAGCGTTTTCCAACACAGATCGCTTACCGGAGTTCAGCCGGAACCGATAAGGAACTCGTTCAGAAGCTTGGCGCGGAATATTTCAGCGCGGCTGTGAGAGGTCCCTATACCGGCGCACCGCATTCGGAATATCCGCCGCTGGAGGCGATGGCCGGGCGGCCGGCTGGGCAGGCGCCGTTCGTGAAGCTGTTCCCCGACACATCGCTCATCCTGATCGAGGCGGGCGGCGAGGTGAAAAAAGCCGTTACCGTGATCCGCGACCGGGCGCACAACGCGCTGGGCCGCTTTGTACTGGAGTCGTCGGCGCGGGTGCCGGAGCAGGACCGCCTGGCGATTATCGACGGCCTCGCCACGAGCTATCCCAATCTCTTCTTCTACGTGCCCGAGGAGCGGCTCTCCGATTTCCTGCGGGAATTGAACGGTGTCGGCAGCGCGGCCTCGGCGCGGGCCTTCATAAAGAGCTGGGGCGTGCTCAAGACCAATCCGGATTTCTGGGCCGTCTCGGACCGGCTGCACAACTATCTGCGGAAGCTCGATCCGGTCGAATACGGTGTGATGGATTACACCCGTTACGGCATCTGGACCGAAGCCGGCGACTGGCACGGGTAGCGTATCGGCGTCAACGCGAGGGGCTTCGGCCCCGTACGCGCTAACGCAATGTCCGGCAGTGCCTTGAATTGAGGGAATCTCCCCTCACCCCAACCCTCTCCCCATGGGAGAGGGAGTCCGGGCATGCCCACTGCTAGGGCGTCCCCTCTGCCATGGGGAGAGGGACAGGGTGAGGGGAGATTCCCTCCGTTCAAGGCAATGCCGCCTCGCGATGACCGAGCCTCTTCAGCTCGCCGCCCAGCGCTCTGCCTCTGTGCCAACCAGACTTGCCAGCGGCGCGGCCGCCCTCGCGGTCTCCGCCAGCAAGGCGGCCTTGATATCCGATAGCAGGGCAGGCCCGCCATAGACGAGGCCGGTGTAGAGCTGGATCAGCGAGGCGCCAGCGCGGACTTTGGCGAGCGCGGTTTCAGCGCTGTCGATGCCGCCAACGCCGATTAGCGGCAGCTTGCCGCCCGTGGCGAGATAGCATCTGGCGAGGAAGCGCGTTGAACGCGCGAACAGCGGCCGCCCCGAAAGCCCGCCGGCTTCGCCGCGATGCGGGCTCGCCTCCACACCGTCGCGCGACAGCGTGGTGTTGGTGAGGATCGCGCCATCAACCTTGTGCGCGAGAAGGCACGCCATCGTGGGCGCGATTTCCTCGCCGGGGAGGTCCGGGGCCAGCTTCACCAGCACCGGCACGGGGCGCGGCAGGCTCGCCCGCGCTTCCATCACGGCGCCGAGCAGTGCGTCGAGGCGCTCCGGCGCTTGCAGATCGCGCAGGCCCGGCGTATTCGGCGAGGAGATGTTGATTGCGACATAGGACGCGAGCGGCCCGAGCGCACGAACGCCCGCTACATAATCCGCTATCGGGTCGGCGCTGTTGCGGTTCGCGCCGATATTGATGCCAAGAACGCCCTTGGGCGGACGGCTCGCCAAGCGTAGC
This sequence comes from Hyphomicrobiales bacterium, assembly GCA_003153975.1. Taxonomy (GTDB): domain Bacteria; phylum Pseudomonadota; class Alphaproteobacteria; order Rhizobiales; family Rhodomicrobiaceae; genus Rhodomicrobium. The sequence goes on along the minus strand of PMBZ01000228.1, from coordinate 7,297 downwards.
TGCGCCGCGTCGTGGCCCGCATTGTTGAAGCCCATGCGGTTGATGATGGCCCGCTCGCGGATGAGCCTGAACGAGCGGGGGCGCGGATTGCCGGGCTGCGGCTTGGGCGTGAGGGTGCCGGCCTCCACGGAACCGAAGCCCATCGCGAACAGCGCGTTGTAGACGCGCGCGTCCTTGTCGTAACCGGCAGCCACGCCGATGGGGTTGGGAAAGGTGAGCCCAAACAGTGTTTGGCTAAGGCGCGGATCGTCCGGCTTGCATTGGCGCGGGTGGATGCCTGCTTCGAGCGCGCGAAGCGACGCCTCATGCGCGGTCTCGGGATCGAGCAGGAACAGGCCGGCTTGCGCCGCGGACCAGAGGCGGTTCATGGCTCAAGCCTCGCGGGTAGGATGGGAACGCCGTCTGTGGCGAGGGGGATGGCGGTTGCGCTCTTCACCGCAGAGATGGGCAGGTCTGCGTAAAGATGCGGGAAGAGATCGCCATCGCGTGCAGGTTCCCAGCGAAGGAATCCCCCCACACCCTGTCCCTCTCCCAGCAAGCTCGCCTTGGCGAGCTTGTCTCCTAAAGTGTCCGCATCCGCAAGCGGATGCGGATGGAGAGGGGACGGTGCGGCACGCTTCTCGCCCTGTTCAGGCGTTCCCTCTCCCATAGGGAGAGGGACAGGGTGAGGGGTTATAAGCTTAGTTAAATACCCAACATCCACCGCAAGCAGGACCAGATCGGGAACACCGGCGAAATATTTCCGCGCCGTCCCGGCGAGCTGCGCGGCGGTGGAGAAATGGATGAAGCCGTCGCGCGCGTCATGCGCCGAGCCGCAATAAACGCCTCCGGCTTGCGCTGCGTCCAATTCGGCGCGCGTCAGGAGCTTATAGATCGTGGCCGCCGGCATCGCCGCTCACGCCGCCGCTTCGGCGTGCTGGAGCCGCCCGGCAATCAGCGTGCGCGTGTTCTCGATGCCGTAGGCCTTGATGAACGAGCCGAAGCGCGGCCCCTGGCTTTCGCCGAACAGCACCTCGTAAAGCGTTTTGAACCAGTCGCGCAGGTTCTCGAACGGGTGGGACTTGCCCACCTCGTAGACCATGCCTTGCAGCTCCTCCGCGCTGAGGCTCGCGTCCGCATCCGCGAGCCTGCCGTTGAGGTCGAGCATCGCCTCGTGCTCCAGGGCGGTTGGCGCGCGGTAGACCTTGAACGGCTTCTCGCGCTCCTCGAAATAGCGGATGGCGAAGCCGATCAGCCGGTCAAGCTCCGGGAAATCCGCCGCGTTCGCTTCCGGCGCATAGTTCCTCACGAACTGCCAGAGAATATCCGTGGTGTGCGCGTTCGACGCGCTGACGAGGTTCAGGAGCAGCGCGAAGTTCACCGGCACCGAATGTTGTGGCGGCCGGCCGTTGTGGATGTGCCAGACCGGGTTTTCCAGGCGCTTCTCCGCGCTCTCCTGCTGGTAGCTGCCGAGGAAGCCGAAATAATCGTCCACGGCCTTCGGGATCACATCGAAAAAAAGCCGCTTCGCCGTCTTGGGCTTCTGGAACATATATAGAGAGAGGCTTTCCGGCGTGGCATAGGCCAGCCATTCTTCCACCGCGATGCCGTTGCCCTTCGACTTCGAGATTTTTTGCCCCTTGTCGTCCAGGAACAGCTCGTAACTGAGGCTCTCCGGCGGAGTGCCACCAAGCGCGCGGCAAATTTTCGAGGACAGCGTCACGCTGTCGATCAAATCCTTGCCCGACATCTCGTAATCGACGCCCAGCGCCACCCAGCGCATGGCCCAGTCCGCCTTCCACTGGCACTTCACATGCCCGCCCGTGACCGGCAGCTCGACCTTCTTCCCGGTGTCCGGATCGGTGAAGACGATGGTGCCCTTCTTGAGATCGCGCTTCTCGATGGGGACTTGCAGCACCTTGCCGCTTGTTGGCGAAACCGGCAGGAACGGCGAATAAGTTTCGCGGCGGTCCGGCCCAAGCGTCGGCAGGATGATCTCCATCACCTTGTCGTAAACTTCGAGCATGCGCAGCAATGTTTCGTCGAAGCGTCCAGCCTTGTAGCATTCTGTCGCGGACAGGAACTCGTACTCGAAGCCGAAGCTGTCGAGGAAGCTGCGCAGCCGCGCGTTGTTGTGCGCGCCGAAGCTATCGTGCGTGCCGAACGGGTCGGGCACTTGCGTCAGCGGCTTCTCCAAATACTCCGCCAGCAGCGCTTGGTTCGGCACGTTGGTGGGAACCTTGCGCAGGCCGTCCATGTCGTCCGAGAAGCAGACAAGCCGCGTCCTCACATCGGGGCGCAGCTCCTTGAGCGCATGCCGCACCATGGAGGTGCGCGCCACCTCGCCGAACGTGCNNTGCGGCAGGCCCGAGGGGCCGTAGCCGGTCTCGAACAACACCTGGCCTTCGGGGCCGCGCTTTTCCAGCCGTTTCAGGAGCTTCTTGGCTTCTTCAAAGGGCCAGGCCTTGGAATTTGCAGCAAGCTCTGCAGGCGTGTGCGCGGCGGCGGTCATGTTCGTGTGTTTCGATTCAAAGGGTTGAAGATGCGCGGACTATGTGGAGCCGGGCCGCCCGCGTCAACCCTATGCGCACGTTTCTGAACCGTCTGGTGTGCATCTGGCAGCTTCATTAGAGGCGCGCGGGATGATGGGGGTTGCGCCACAACAAAACGTCCTCACCGTTTAGATAGGGCACCTATCAGCGGTCGCTGTAAGGGCGGCGGCGCGCGCTGTGCCGGATGGTCAAAATCGAAATCCGCCGTTCGTCTTCGTCCCAGGTATAATAGATCAGGTAATTCTATTTGCGGACAACAACCTTGCGAACCTTTTTAGGCTTCTGCTGCCGCCCGGCACGGGGAAATTGAGCGATTAAGGCTATATCACCCGTAACTTCCGCGTAAATCTTGGCGAGTGCGTAAGGGTTGAGCGGTTTGTAGTAGTCCACGATGCCGTCAAGGTCTGCCTGGGCCTTGGGCGTGTAGACGATCTTCATGGGTGCAGGAAACGGGCAAAGGTTGCCTGCATGGCCTCATCGCCGACAAATTCGCCGCGCTCAGCCTGCGCAAGGCCTTCGAGCACATGCGGCAAATGTTCCGGGCCGATTTCCTCGGGCTCTTCGCCGGCGCCGGCAAGCGACAAAAGCAAATGCGCAATCTCGTCTTGCTGTTCAGGAGCAAGCCGCCTGACGGTGACGATGGCTTTTTCGAGTAAATCGGTCATGGAACAATCCTAGCATAAACGATTTGAAAAAGCGATTTCGGCGGCGGCGCTTCACGGCGAGGACGCGCGAGCTGACCAATTTTGGCCCGAAGGGCTCGCCACAGAGCCGAAGCTGTCGAGGAAGGCCCGCAGCCGCGCGTTGTTGTGCGCGCCGAAGCTGGCGTGCGTGGCAAACGGGCCGGGCACTTACGTCAGCGGCTTCTCCAAATACTCTGCCAGCAGCTCCTGGTTCGGCACGTTGGTGGACACCTTGCGCAGGCCGTCCATGTCGCCGGAGAAGCAGACGAGCCGCGTCTCCGCATCGGGCCGCAGCTCCTTGAGCGCATGCCGCACCATCGAGGTGCGCGGCGGCGGTCATGTTCGTGCGTTTCGCTTCAAGGGGTTGAGAATGCGGGGACTATGTGGAGCCGGGCCGCCCGCGTCAACCCTGCCTGAAGGCCGGTGCACAGGGTACACGGGACCCGCGGCTCCCCGGTTGCCGCGATTGCAGGCGCCCCCGGAGTTACTTCTTGGCCTTCCGCGCGGCATAGCGCGCATCGCGGGCCGCCTTCTGCTCGATCGCAAGAGCTGCCTGCCGTTCGGCCGCTTTCGCGGCTTCAAGCTCGTTCCCGGCAAGTTTCGCGGCCTTCTCCGCGGCACGCTGCACTTTCTCTTCGGCCTCTTTCGCCTTGCGCTCCACCGCCCGCGCCTCGCGGGCTTTGGCCGCCTCCAGCCTCGCCGCCTTCCGCGCAACGGCGGCTGGATCGTCCTCCGCCTTGCGCTCGGCGAATTTCTGCAACGCCGCTTCCTTGGCCTTCGCCGCAGCTTCGCGCCGCTCGCCAAAGCCCTTTTCCTTAAAGTTTCTCATCCACCACCGTTCTTGCGTATCTCGCGCCATTCAGGCCGCGAACATCGTTGAGGTTAGAAGGAACATCCGCGCCGGAAACGCAAGGCAGATGCGACGGTCGTTCCGGAAGAATGTGGGCCGGAGGCGACAAGCCCAGGCTCTGCGGGCGTGTGCGCGGCGGCAGTCATTGTCGTGCGTTTCGATTCAGAGTGTTGCGAATGCGGGGACTATGTGGAGGCGACGCGCGCGCGTCAACCCTGCTACGCGGATCAATGCGACTTGTTCCTATGCTTCAAGTCTTCAATGGTGTGGCACGCGGCCTCGAACAGACGGAAAACGTCTACCGCCTCCCCGCGCTCAATCCGCTTCGATATCGACGTAAGCGGAAACGAGAGTATGCTCGTCCCCCGCACGGAAAGCGCAGGATCGCGGCCGTATTCGTCGTCGATGGCAACCCAGATCAGCCCCAGCTCTTGAGCGAGTGCATCGCCGAAAACTATTCCGAGGCTTTGCAGCTTCCAGGTTTCCTCGGCTCCAATCGAATTGGAATTCAAGATTGCGCCGATCAAGTCCAGCTTATCTTGTACTGTTCCGTAACTTGCGCCACGCGCATCGAAAAAACTCTGGACCCATTGCCGGTGCTTTTCGACCCTTAAGATATCTTCGGCCGAGAGCGGCGCTATTTTCTGGTCCATGCAGGTCCTTTGCGGGGCTTCGCCGGTGCGGGCGCACCAGAAGCGATTTGCGGAACTTCTTAGAACCTATGGCAACTCGTCGCCATCGATCGCCGGCTCATCTCCTGCCTCGTCTAAGAACTTGAAAAACGCGTGTCGCGTGCCGCGCTTAGACTGATTCTCAAAGGAATCGTCCGCGTAAAACAGCACGTCCCGTACCGGCGGATAGTAGGGCTCCGGCTCAAATTCCACATCGTGGAGCGGCGAAACGGAGAGTGCATCGGCCAGCGCTTGTCCGCTCATCCAGATCGTACCGCTGGATCGTCTGGCGGTGTCCGCATCCCTTTGCAACAGTTCTAGCGGTTCCGGTTTCTCCGAAGTCATGCAGCCATCTATAAACTGGCTGCGCCAGCACGGCAACCGCTAGCAGAGATTCGCCGGTCGCGCCGCTAGAAGGGATGGTCCCGGCATCCGCCGTAAAACACCAGGTTCACCTTGCGCGCGCGGGCCGCATTGGCGATTTCCTTAAGCTGCATCGCGGCCGAACGGAGCACCGTCTTCCCCTGCGAGGCCGGATAATCCGCGGGCACGAGATACACGACGCCGCCGGATTCGAGCCCATGCCCGGTCGTGTAAATAGCAGCGGCATCGTAGCTGGCACTTTTGGCCGCGAAATCGCCGAGCTTCCTTCTCATGCCGGCGAGGTCCAGGTCGAGGGCGGTCTCGGTGGCAAATCCGGCCGAGGTCAAAGCAGACGCGATGCGGCGGGCATCGTGCGCCGCGCCGGGAAGCGATTCCAAGCCCGCCCGGCTGTAATCGGAAACAACGAGAACGAGCGCGATCCTTTTCTCGCCAGCCGCCGGCGGCACCAGCTTCCAGTCCTTGGCCGGAACTGCGCGCGGAACATCCGGCGTCTGGTAATTGCCGCTCTTTTTCTTCGTGAGCGTGCGCAGGGCATCCGGCAAGCCGCCAAGCCGCAATTCGGGCCGCCCGAGGATCTCGACGAGCGAACTTGCGAACGGATTGCCCCCGCCCTCGCCCTGATCCAGCGTCTTTTGGCCGGAGGAGGAAGCGTGAAATACCAGCGGCTCGCCGCGCGCGGCGGAGAAGCCCGCCATCAGACAGAGAATGAAAAAATACTTGCGCATCGAAACCATCGCTCTGATCGCCGCTCCAGTGGAAGCGAACGCAATACGGAAGGACCAAGGTGGGCTTTCCCGCAAATCCAGTCAACATGAAGGCAATATCGAAAGCGCTGCCCAACTTCGCCGGCGCGGTGCTCCGTCCAGCAGGCCAGTCATCGCTTCCGGGCGATCAAGATCCAAGCGCCGGCGTAGGTTACGGCCATCGCCCCGGCGATCATGTACATGCCGAGCGAGAGCGCCTCGCCGCCCGTTCCGGGGCTGCCCGCGAACACCAGAAGCAACGCCGCCGCCACCATGCGCCAGACCCACAGGGCCACGTCGCGCAGGATCATGGCCGGGTAGAAATCGCTCGCGGCGTGGGCCATGCCGTCCATGGTCTTGAGGTCGATGACGTGCTGCGACACGCGCGAGATTGGCGCCAGGACGCTGACGCCGGCGGTGTAGACGATAAGCGTGGCGAGCGTCAGCGAGTAGCCGAGCATGAGGTTGAGCGCGATTAGCACGATGGTGCTGAGGCCCAGGATGGAGAGGCGGTTTTCCGGCCGCCGGCGCGAGCCCACCGCGAGCAGCGCCAAAGCCCCGCCGAGGGCGAAGACCGTGTTGAAGCCGCCCACCTTCAGCGCGGTGCCGAGCACGCTGATGGACGCCAGCGGGATCAAGCTATTCTGCAGAATGTGCGCGGCGGCCCCACCCATGAGGTAGACCTGCACCGCCCGGTTGCGCCGGTCCGTGACGAAATGCACGAGGTCGTGCCGCGCAATCGGCTCCGGCCGGTAGTCCTTGAGCGCGCCGAGCGAGGGCAGCCCGAGCAGGAAAATCGGCGGCGTTGCCAGAAACAGAAGCGTGAAGTCGCCCAGGCCCAGACGGTGCGAGAACCAGATGAGAAAGGTTGCGAAAGCGGGCGCCGCGAAGGTGAGGATCTGGTCTCCCGCGGACAGAAAGGTCGAATAAATGTCCCGCTCGTGATCGCGGCTTTCCATCAACTCGTAGGTATGGATGGTGAGCCAGAAGAGCCCCGAGCCAATGCCTCTGACAGCCACCGCGCCGCAGGCCTGCGGCACATCGCTTGCGAACGGCAGAAGGATAACGCCCAAGGCCGTGAAGGCGAAACTGAGCGGGAACCCATATTTCGCGTTCAGCCGGGCTTGCGCGGCGATCCAGCCGTAGACGCAGAAGCCGATCATGATGCCGGTGAAGTTCGCCATCGCGGCAACGATGTTGAGCTGCACGCTGTCGAACAGCTTATAGATGTAAATCGCCGAGAACGCGCCGACCGACCGGCTGACGAAGCTGTAGACCCAGAACAGAAAGACCAGAGAGCGCAGCCGGCTTCGCATCGACCAGAACTGTGCCAAGGAAAGCATTGCGAAACCCTCGCCCGTTTGCCGCCGCGAGGCCGCTTACCACGGAAACCTGCTCACAGGCTGATTTTATTGGCCGCGTTAAGGCCGAGCAT